>JBBIKI010000029.1:22847-31058 GCA_037445535.1 Acidobacteriota bacterium
ACCTCCTTGCTCCGTGGGGCAGGCGCCCCCGCCTGCCATCTTCTTCCTCCATCCCGCGGCCGGGGGCGGCCGCGCCACGGGAAACCCTCCTTGCTCCGTGGGGCAGGCGCCCCCGCCTGCCATCTTCTTCCTCCATCTCGCGGCCGGAGGCGGCCGCGCGGCGGCGTGTGACTGACCATGTGCGGCATCGCCGGCTTTAGGCTGAAGGAACTGGCCGACGCCAGGGCCCTCTCCGCCATGACCTCCACCTTGGCCCACCGGGGGCCGGACGGCATGGGATATTTCATGGAGGAGGGGGTGGGCCTGGGCCACCGGCGCCTCTCCATCGTGGACCTGGCCACGGGCGCCCAGCCCCTCTCAAGCGAGGACGGCTCCGTGGTGGTCGTCTTCAACGGAGAGATTTACAACCACCTGGAGCTTCGGGCGGAGCTGGAGGCCAAAGGCCACCGGTTCGCCACGCGGTCGGACACGGAAGTCCTCGTGCACCTCTACGAGCAGGAGGGCGACGCTTTCCCCGCCCGCCTCAATGGCATTTTCGCCTTCGCCCTCTACGACCGAACCCGGCGCCGGCTCCTCCTGGCCCGGGACCCCTTCGGCGTGAAGCCGCTCCACTACGCGGAGGTGCCAAGCGGGCTGCTTTTCGGCTCGGAGATCAAGGCCCTCCTGGCCCACGGCGCTTGCCCCCGCGAGGTGGACCACGAGGCCCTGCGCGCGTTCCTGGTGTGCGAGTACGTCCCCGCGCCCCTGACTATTTACAAGGGCGTGAAGAAGCTCCTTCCGGGCCACCTCCTGGCCGCTTCGAACCGCGGCCTGGAGATGACCCGCTATTGGAACCTGCCCTACCCCGTCCCCGTACCCGCGGACCGGCGCGAGGCCGCCGCCCTGCTCCGGGCCGAGATCCAGCGCAGCGTTCAAGGCCAGCTCATGTCCGACGTCCCCCTCGGCGTCTTCCTGAGCGGCGGGGTGGACAGCAGCGTCGTGGCCTCGGCCATGTGCGCCGCCGGGGGGCGCGTTGAGAGCTTCTCCATCGGCTTCACAGACCCTTCCTTCGACGAGAGCGCCTTCGCCCGGCAGGCCGCGCGGCACCTGGGCTGCGAGCACCACGAACACACCTTCTCGGAGGCGGAACTGCTGGCCGAAGTACCCTGCGTCATGGCCAGCTTGGACGAGCCCTTCGCCGATCCCTCCATCTTCCCCACGGCCCTCCTGAGCCGCTTCGCCCGGAGGCACGTCACCGTGGCCCTGGGGGGAGACGGCGGAGACGAACTCTTCGCGGGCTATCCCACCTACTGGGTCCATGCCGGCTACGGGCGCTACGCCTCTCTGCCCCGATGGGCGAGAACCCGTGCGCTCGCCATGGCCGATGCCGTCCTTCCCGTGTCCCACGCCAACCTCACACTCCCTTACAAACTGCGCAAGTTCAGGGACGGGGCCGAGCATCCCATGCCCCTGCGGCACCACCTCTGGCTAGGCGCATGGACGCCGAGCCTCCTTTCGGCTCTCATGCCCGGCACCGAAGGCGCGCCGGCCTTTCCCGAAGACTGGATCCCGCCCCCCCCTGCCACCGGCCCCGTGACGGAAGCCCAGTGGCTCGACGTGCACACCTACCTCATGGAGGACATCCTGGCCAAGGTGGACCGGGCGAGCATGATGGCCTCCCTGGAAGCCCGCGTGCCCCTCCTGGATCCCGGCGTCGCCTCTCTCGCCTTTTCCCTTCCCGTGGCCTGGCGCCTTCAGGGAAGGCTGGGCAAGGTGCTTCTCAAAGAGGCCTTCGCGCAAGACCTGCCCCCGGGTTTTCTCGACCGGCCCAAGAAGGGCTTCGGCATCCCCATGGCGGCGTGGCTCTGCGGCCCCCTCCGGCCCATGGCCGAGGAGCTTTTGTCCGATGATGTCCTGGGCAAAGTCCCCTTCCTCGATGCCGCCGTCCCCAGGCGACTCTGGCGCCAGCACCTGGAGCGCAAGGGCGACCACCGCAAACCCCTCTGGACCTTGCTGTGCTTTCTCGATTGGTGGAGGAGAGGGGCGCGATGACTTTGGGATTTGGGATTTGGGATTTGGGATTTGAGAAGCGGGAGCGGGAAGCGTGCGGCTGAAGAATCCTCTTCCTCCGCTGCCAGCTATTGAAGGACCCGCGTGGCGGGAGTATGGCCTGCTGGGCTTGCTGCTCGCCGCGGTCTTCCTGGCCTGCCTCAAACCCATAGCGGACCCCGACACCTTCTGGCACCTGGCGGTGGGCCGGGAGATGTGGCAGACCCACGCCCTGGTGCGCACGGAGACCTTCTCCTTCACCGATGCGGGAGCCCCGTGGACCGACTTTGAATGGCTCTTTCACGCTCTAGCCTACCCGCTGTGGTTAGCCGTTGGGAACACGGGAGCGAGCCTCTTTACAGCATTGTGCGGGGTCGTCGCGGTGATCTTCGCCTACCGATGCGTCCGGCTCTCCGGCGGTGAGGCCTTATCCTTCTCGATCTTCCTCCTGCCCATGCTTCTGGCCTACGCGGACCGCGTCCGGTTTCGGCCCGACGCCCTCTCGCTGGTTTTCTTCGCGTTTCTGCTTGAGGTCTTGCTGAGGTGGCGGCGTAGGTCTTTCGCCCCAGGAGCGGAGCGTTGGCTCCTCCCGCTCGTGTTTCTGGTGTGGGTGCAAATTCACGGCGGCTGGGCCTACGGCGGCCTTCTCATGGCGGCCTTCTTGGCGGGGGCTCTCCTAGATGCATGGAACGCGGGCAGCCCCCTCAAGGACCTTCTCCGCTCCATGACCGTGCCTTCGGCCCTCTCCGCCACGGCCCTCTTCGTGAACCCCTTTGGATGGAACCTCGTGCTCCTGCCTGTCCGGCACCTTTTGAGCTTCTCAGATAAGGGCTTCGTCCCCATCGCCGAGTGGGGGCACACACCCTTTGAGGGTCCTTACGCCTGGTTCACCGTGGTGGCGGCGGCGGCCATCGCGGCGATTCTCGTAGTTCGCAAGCGTTTTTGCTGGACGGAGTTTCTGCCCGCGGCGGCCCAGTTTGCCTTGGGGCTTTACTGGGTCCGATACGCCGCCTTCGCGGCGCTCGCTTTGGCCCCCTCTGCGTCATCCCGCTTGTCGCTCCTGCCGGTCAAGGAGGTGGCCAAGCGGATCCTATACGCCGCAGCGGTTCTCGGCGCCGTGGTTTCGATCTGGGGCCAGGTCTTGCGCCTGCGGCAGCCCTACAACCTCCCGGCCAGGTACCCCGTTCAGGAGTGTGCGTTTCTAAAGACGCACCTGTCCGGCGCCAACCTCTTTCACGAGTTTCGCGTGGGCGGCTACCTGGAGTGGGTCATGCCTGGTTCTTTCCGGGTCTTCATGGATGGCCGTTTTCCCCTGTTCAAGAAGACCGCCATGGACTACTACGAGGCCCACCGGACGCCCCAGACCTACAGGGAGTTTCTGGCGCGCTATCCCATCGACGCGGTCCTGTACGCCTACCCGGGGTTCACCCTCGTTCCCCCCGCCGGAGGCCCGCCCCGCGGTCCCTCGGCCGTTCTCTTCCCCAAGGAGCAGTGGGCGCTCGTGGACTTCCAAGCCTTCGGCATGGTCCTTCTCAAGCGAGAAGCCTCCAACGAAGAAGTGATTCGGCGATTGGAGTACAAGGTCCTCCGCCCCGATGACCTGCCCTACCTCGTATGGGAGGCCCGAAAAGGCGCCCTTCCGCGATCGGAGTTGAAGTCGGAACTGGAGCGCGCCGTGGCTTGCCATCCTTCCCCGGAGATCGGAGCTGCGTGCCTCGAAGCATTGCGCTCTCTGGAGGCGCCCCCAGCATGAGCGCCTACGTGAGCCGAGCCCGCCTCTGGGTTGACAGCCTTCGCCAAGCGCCGAAACCCGCCCGCCGCCTCTGGCTCCTGCGCCTCCTGCTTCTGACGGGCGCCCTCGCGGTCCTCATCACCGCCTTCGGGTACGGTTTCGTCCCCGTGTCGGGGGACGAATTGACCGTGGCATGGAATGGGAATCAGGTGCTCATGGGGCGGGTCCCCTACCTGGACTACTTCTGTTTCCTCCCGCCCCTCACGGTCTATGGCGTCGCGGCTCTGTTCAAAGTCTTCGGTGCCTCTCTCGCCTGCCTTCGGCTGTTCTCGATTCTGTGGCTTGCCATGACGACGCTGGTGCTGTTCGAGACGCTGCGTAAGATCCGCGTGCCCGATCTCCAAGCCGCCGCCGCGGCCCTTCTCTTTCCGGCGCTCATGGTCCCCTTCTGGCCCGTGGCCGGCCACCACTGGTTCGCCGTGGGATTCGGCCTGGGTTCCCTTCGGTGCGCCCTGGAAGCCTCCGAATCGGGATCGAAGGGTGCGTGGTTTCGGACGGGACTCCTCGCAGGGTGTTCGGGCATGTGCCTCCAGACCGAGGGTGCCCTCTTCAGCCTCCTGGCCGCGGGCCTCTGGCTCCTGGTCCCGCCGCCCGGTGACCGGAGCCGGCTGTCTGCAGCATGGCCGGGGCTTGCGGGGCTGGCAGTGGTACCCGCGTTCTTCACGATCCTTCTGGCCTTGCAGGGTGCCCTGGGGCTGGCCATCTCCGAGATGGTCCTGTGGCCCTTGAGCACATATCGCCAGCCCGGCGGCTTCAACGACGTGTCTCTTTTCCAGTCGCTCGCCATGATCAGCCGGGAATTTGGGGCGAGGATCGAGGCCGGTTTCTCCCTGGATGTCGTGTTAAAACTCGCCTCCTTCATAAGCAGCCTGGCCATCGTCCTCGCCGCGCCGCTTCTCTTGGCCGCGGCACTCGCGCGGAGCCTTGGCAAGCCATGGACCTCCCGCCGCCTATGGATCTGGGGCGCCCTGGGAACGGCCGCCACGTTCTTGATCTATTCGAGAGGGAGGGCCGACTGGGTCCATCTGAGCTTCTTCTTCCCTCTCTTTCTCGTCTTCGCCGCCTGCGCGGTGGAGTGGAGTACTCCGGGACGCGCCGCCAGGGCCTGGACGGTTCTGGTTCTGGTTTGCTTGGGCGCCTCAACGATGAGGTGGGCCGCAGTTTGGGTCCATCATCCGCCGCTCCTGGAGAGAGTTCTGAGGACCGACGCACTCTTCGTGAAAGACGGACCGCCTTCGTTGATTGAAGGCCTGAGAACCGCGGATGGGGTCAAACCTCCAGCCCTCTATTTGCCCGCCGGAAGCCTCCTGTACTTCTACTGGGCCCCTGAGCCTCCGCCCATAACCTTGCTCATGCCCCCTTCGGCCCATGTCAATGCGCCCGCGGAATATGCGTCCCTCTCCGCTTTCGCGGCGACCCACCAGATTCCTTACATTCTCATCGAGCGGCGTTACGCCAGTGAGTTTCTCTCTGAACCGTCTCCCATGCGCGACCTTCTTCGAACCCATTACGTGCCGTTTAAGGAAGAGGCCTCGGTGGTCTTCTTCAGGAGGGTTCCAGATGCATCAGCCGCTCAGTAAGCTACCGGCAAGTGCCTGCGCGGCATGCGAACCTGGAGACCGGCCATGAAATTCCGTCCTCCTTCTCTTCCGCCACTCCGTGGCGCCGCTTGGCGAGAACATGTCCTCCTGGCGCTCCTGCTGGCCGCCGTCTTTTTCGCCTCCTACAAGCCCGTCGCCGATCCCGACGCGTTCTGGCACCTCGCGGTGGGGCGGGAAATTTGGACGACGGGGCACCTGGTCCGGTCGGAGACCTTCTCCTTCAGCGCGCCGGGGGCACCGTGGGAAGATACGGAGTGGTTCTTTCACGCCGCCCTCTATCCGCTGTGGCGTGCCCTCGGCTACGGCGGCCTCTCGGCGCTCGTGGCCGCCGCCGCGACCCTCGCCGTGGGCCTGGGGTATCGCTCGGTACGACTCTTGGGCGGAGACGCCGCGGCCTACGCCTTGTGGGTAACGGCCCTCATGCCCGCCTTCCAAACCCGCGTTGCCCTGCGACCGGACGTACTCTCCCTCGCCTTCATGATGATCCTGGCCGAGGGGCTCCTGCGATGGAACCCAGGAGCGAGTGAGCGCCATCGCTTCTGGATTTTCACGTCGGTTCTCTTCTTGGCCTGGTGCCAGGTTCACGGTGGTTGGTCCTACGGATTCGCTCTCCTGGGAATCTACGCCCTGGGCATCGTTCTGGAGGCTTGGCGGGAGGGCACGCTGTCCCGAAACCTGATCGCCCGATTGGCCGCCGCCGGCCTCGCCCCCGCCGCCGCGATTTTTATCAATCCCTTCGGGTGGCGCATCCCGTGGTTTCCCGTCAAACACCTTCTTTCCTTCACGGACCCTACCCTGCCCGCCATCGCCGAATGGCAGAAGGTTCCATGGGCTTGGGCGACGGCCCCCTTCATCGCCTTGGTCCTCCTCGCCGTAGCGGCCCAGATCCCCCCGGTCAGACGGCTCTCCTGGCAAGGCATTCTCTGGTGCGGCTCTCAGGCGGGCATGGGGCTCTACTGGGCACGCTACGCGGGGTTCGCCACCCTTACCCTCGCTCCCTTCGGAACCCGGGAACTGTCGCGGCTTCTGCGCTTCCCTTTCCTTCGCCGCGCGGGATGGGCGCTGGCCTTGTGCGCCGTGCTCGCGACCGCTTTGATCTACTCCAAGCGTCCCTCTGCTACCCAAGCCTTCGCCGCGTTCCCCGTCCAGGAGGCACGCTACCTCGTGGATCACGGCGTGACGGGGCGGACCTTGCACTCCTACGGCGTGGGAGGTTTTCTCGAGTGGGTTGCGCCCCATCGTCTGCTGACCCTGTTTGACGGGCGGTATTTCCCCTTTACCCAGGCATCGAAGGACGAACGCGCCTCCACCCGCTCGGCCGCCCAGTTTGAGGCCTTCCTTCAGAAATACGCCTTCGATATCGCCATCTATCCCTACCAAACCTTCCGGCTGAAGGGGGAGAAGGACGAAGCCGGAGCCCCGCCCCGCGGTCCCTCCGCCCTCCTCTTCCCCCAAGACCGCTGGGCCCTGGTCTACTTCGGAAATTACGGCATGGTCTTCCTGAGACGGGCCCCCGCCTACGAAAGAGTCATCGCCCGGGACGAATACAAAGTCCTCCGCCCTGACGATTTGGCTTACGAAGTGTGGGGCGCGAACTCGGGACGGACCGATCCCGGCACATTGGCCGGAGAAATCCGCCGAAAGCTATCCCAGGACGGCGGCGGCACCCTCCGCCCCCAGCTCGAACTGGCTCTCCAGAAGCTGGGGAGTGCGGCAGCCCTCCTGCCGCGGGTTCCCCAGCGGGAGCAAGCTCCCGCACTCCGGAGTATCATAGGAACGTTGCCCCGGTCGTGCCCAGCACGCAGCGGGGGCGTTGCCATAAAGGACCCGTATGATTCCCCTGCCGCCCGCCTCATACCTCACGTGTCCAGACTGCAAGGGTGGTCTCTCCCTGGCTGAAGATAGAAGATCCTTTACCTGCGCGGCGTGTGGAAGGACGTTTCGCGGGCACGGCGGCGTGCTGGACCTCGTCCCCTCCTCCGTCCTTCCCTTGACCCAAAACACCGTGAACCAGTTCGGCGCCTCCTGGCAGATCCACCCTCATCTCGCGGAATACCAGGAGAAACAGCTTCTGGACTGGATCGCTCCCTTAACCCGTGAGGAGTTCGCGGGGAAAGACGTCCTTGAAGCGGGGTGCGGCAAAGGCCGCCACAGCCGCCTCCTGGAGCGCTTCGGCCCGCGCCACCTCTTCAGCGTGGACCTGTCGGACGCCGTCCTCCTGGCGGCCCACAACACGAGGGAGCAGGACTCCATTTTCTGCCTGAGGGCCGACCTCTTGCGGATTCCCCTGGCCGATGCGTCCATGGACTTGGTCCTCTGCATCGGCGTCCTCCACCACCTCGAAGATCCCCAGGCCGGCCTCAGAGAACTCTGGCGCGCCCTCAAGCCTGGCGGAAAGCTCTGTCTGTGGGTCTACGGCCGGGAAGGAAACGGCTGGATCGTCCACCTCGTGGACCCGGTGCGCAAACACCTCACATCCAAGATCCCTACCCGGTGGCTCCGCCCCCTCCTCTGGCCCCTGAGCGCGTCGCTCTTTCTCCTTCTGAAGCTGCTCTATGGCCCTCTCACGGGCCGGGGCCGGCGCGCCGTGCCGTGGCTCCCCTATTCGGCCTATCTGGGCTACATTTCCAAGTTCCCCTTCAAGGAGATCGAGCACATCGTCCTGGACCACCTCTGCCCGCCTATCGCCTTCTACCTCTCCAAGAACACGCTTGAATCCTGGCTCGGCCCCCTGAGCCCCTCCTCCGTCACGTACCGCTGGCACAACCGCAACTCGTGGACGGTCGTGGC
>JBBIKI010000030.1:0-17189 GCA_037445535.1 Acidobacteriota bacterium
ATGAGCATGACGGCGAAGATGCCCACGCCGCCCGTGAAGAGGGAGACGGCGGCCACGCTGCCCGTGAGGAGGGTGAAGGCCTGGGTGGTGTCGGTCTGGGACTGGAGGAGCTGGGACTGGTCCTGGAAGGAGAAGTCGTTGTCCTGGGCGGGCTTGAGGCGGTGGCTCCGGCGCAGGATGGGTGTGATCTCGTCGGGCAGGGCCTTCATGGCCTCGGGCGAGACGGCCTGAATCATGATGTTCTGGATGTAGTTCATGTGAAAGACGCTGGTCGTGGCGGTGGTGACAGGGATGTAGATGATGTCGTCCTGGTCGTTGCCGCTCAGGTCCTGTCCGCGCGGAGAGGCCACCCCGATGACGCGGAAGAGCACCTTGTTGATCTGGAGGGTCTGGCCCACGGGGTCGGTGCCGCCGAAGACGTTGGTGACCACCGTGGGGCCCACCACAGCCACGCGCTGCATGGAGCGCTGCTCCATGCCGGAGAAGAGGCGGCCGCTGGTGGCGGTGATGCCCCGGATGTCGAAGATGGAGGGTTCGGCTCCCGCCAGGGTGGTCTGCGTCCTCGTCCCCTTATAGCGGGCGATGATCCCGCCCTGCACGAACGCCGAGGCGCGGGCGATGTCCGGGAGCTGGCGCAGGAGCATGTCCCTGTCCCGCAGGGTGAGGGTCGTGAAGGTGGCCACCTGGCGCTGCCGTCCGCCTTCGGCGCGGAAGCGGCCTGCCTGGACCACGATCAGGTTGGTGCCCATGCTCTTCACTTTTCCCACCACGTCCTGCTCTGCGGCCTGTCCCGCGCCCACCATGAGCACCACTGCCGCCACGCCGATGGCGATGCCGATGCTGGAGAGCGCCGTCCGGAGGCGGTGGCCCAGGAGAACTTCAAGTGAAATGCCGAGGGTGCGGGTGAGGTTCATTGATGGATACCTCCGGGGGGAACCCGGAAGTCGGAAGCCGGAAGTCGAAAGCCAACCCGGAGCCCTTCACTTCCGCCTTTCACCTTTGGCCTTTCGCTTTTCATCTCAGTGCCTCCACGGGATCGAGCTTGGCGGCGCGGCGGGCGGGCTGAACGCCGAAGAGCAGGCCCACGCCGGTTGAGAAAAGGGCGGCGTAAGCGAAGGTCTTCCAGGAGACGGCCATGGGTATCATGGGGAAGAACTTTGGAATGACCAGCACGGGAACGAGGCCCAGCAGGACGCCCAGCACCATGCCGAGGAGGCTCACGAGGACCGACTCGGCCACGAACTCCGTGAAGATGTCCCTCTGCCTGGCCCCCAGCGCCCGTTTGAGGCCGATCTCCGGGACGCGCTCGGAGAGGGAGAGCAGGAGGATGTTCATGAGCACCACGCCGCCCACGAGGAGCGCTACGAACGCCAGCGCTGCGCCCACGAGCTCCGTGGTCCGAGCCATGCTCTGCACCCGCGCGGCGATGAAATCCGGGGTGATGGTGCGAAAATCGTCTTGTTCGGGCGGGACGATGCGGTGCCGCGCGCGCAGGATGTCGGTCACCTGAGCCACCACCGCGGGGACGGTGTAGTCCTGGTGGACCTTGAGACGGATGAAGCGGATATAGTCCTGGTGAAAGACCCGGTTCATGCCCGTGGAGAGGGGAATCCAGACCCGGTCGTCCTGGTCGAACCCCATGGCGCTGGTCCCCTTGGACGTGAGCAAGCCTTTCACCACGAAGGGCACCTTGTTCAAGAGAAAGCGTTTGCCCACGGGGTCCTCGTCGCCGAAAAGGTTCTTGGCGGCGGTGACTCCGAAGACCGCCACGCGGGCCATGGAGCGCTCGTCGTCGCTGTCGATGGGGGCGCCCTCCTGCACGTACCAGTCGAAAGCCTCGGAGTAGGAGGGGGGCGCGGAGACGGCGTGGGTCTGCGTGCCCACGTTCCCCGCCTTGATGGCCACGTCTCCCGAAAAGATGCCCGCGGTCACCACCGCTTCGTAGCCGATCTGATCGCGAATGGCCTGGTAGTCCTGGAGCTTGAGGGTGGTCCCCGCCTCGGCGCGGCCGCCCGCGCCGTGCAACTGGCCGCCACCCGCGAAGATCATGACGGAGCGCGGGCCGAAAAAGGCGGTGATCTGGTCGATGCGCTTCTGTACCCCCGCGCTGAGGCCCACCACGGCCGTCAGGAGCATGATGCCCACGGCCGTCCCGATCATCATCAGAAAGGCCTTGCCCTTCTGGCCCCACAGCGCTCCCGCGGCATGGCGAGAGAGGCGCAGAAACCGCGTTGGGCTCATGAGATGCCTGGCCGGTCTCGCGGCTTTCGCGGTGGAGGTGAGGGCGAGTTCCGCCGGAGTCATAGCTTGCTACCTCCGCCGCTCATCGCTGGCCACGCGGCCGTCTTTGAGGGTGATGACGCGCTCGGCGCGGGCCGCCACGTCAGGTTCGTGCGTCACCATGATGATGGTGCGCCCCTTGCGGTGGATCGAGTCGAAGATGTCGAGGATCTCGCCGCTGGCCACCGAATCCAGGTTACCCGTGGGCTCGTCCGCGAGGATGAAGGCCGGCTCGTTGATGAGGGCCCTGGCGATGGCTACCCGCTGCTGCTGCCCGCCGGAGAGGGTGTTGGGCTTGAAGTACATCCTGTCTCCGAGGCCCACGCTCTGGAGGATCCGCGTGGCGCGCTCTTTGGCGTCGGCGGGATAGGGCTCCGTGTAGAGAAACGGCAGCAGGACGTTTTGAAGGACGCTCACCCGGGGCAGCAGGTGGAAGAGCTGGAAGACGAAGCCCAGCCGCCGGTTGCGGATGGAGCTGAGCTGGTTGTCGTCGAGGGCCGTGAGGTCCACGCCGCCCAGGGTGTACTTCCCGCCCGTGGGCCGGTCCAGCAGGCCCAGGATGTTCATGAGCGTGCTTTTGCCCGTCCCCGAGGGGCCCATGAGGGCGACGAACTCTCCCTCTTCGATGGAGACGTTGATGTCGTGGAGGACGGGCGTGTCCACGCCCCCCGTGTGGTAGGTTTTTTCGAGGCCTTGAAGCTCGATCATGGCTCGGCCCTTACATTCCCTGGTCGGCGCCCTGGTTGCCGCCGGGCACGAATATCTTGTCGCCTTCGGAGAGACCGGCCTTGATCTGGACGTAGTCACCCGATTCGCGGCCGAGCGTCACGGGGCGCTGAACCATCGCCTTGCCGCTGGGCACCATGACGAAGGCCTTGCCGCCCTCGCGCTTCACCGCGCGCAGGGGCACCGCGAGAGCGCCGCTGAGGGTGTTGAGGGTGATGGTTACGTTGGCGGTCATGGTGGGGCGGAGGATCCCCTCGAAGGGATCGTCGATGCCGATGATGACGTCGTAGTTGACCACGTTGTCCTGGATTACGGCCTGCGGGTGGATCGCCTCCACCGTGCCGTGGAAGGTCTTGTTGGGGTAGGCGTCCACCGTGAACGTGGCTTTCTGGCCCACCTTCACCCCGCCGATGTCAACCTCGTCCACGTAGGCGTCCACCTCGAGGCGCTTGAGGTCGATGAGGGTGACGAAGGTGGGGGCGTTGAAGCTCGCGGCCACCGTGGCGCCTTCCTGGGTGGCGACGGATTCGACGATGCCGTCGATGGGGGCCGTGACGGTGCCGTAGGAGAGCTGGATCTTGGCGTAATCCACGGCCGCCTGGGCGTTCTTGACGTTCGCAACGGAGGAGTCGCTGTTTTGCCGGGCCGCGTCCACCGCGTCCTGGGAGACGTATCCCTTGGGAAGCAGGGCGTTAAGCCGCTCGTAGTTGGCCTTGGCATAGACGGCGGCGGCTCTGGCGGCCGTGAGGGAAGCTTCGGCCTTCATGACGTTGGCTTCCAGGTCCTTCTCCTCGAGGATGCCCAGCACCTGTCCCTTCTTCACCACGCTGCCGATTTGCACGTTGAGTTTCGCCAGGGTTCCTGACACGCGCGGGCCCACGGGTACCTCGGCTCCCACGCGCGGGCTTACGGTGCCGGTGGCGATGACCTGGGAGGGCAGGTTCATAGTCTTCACCGCGACAACCGTTCCCCCCTGCGTGGGGCTCTTTCCGCCCTTGCACGCCACGGCGAGGAGGAGGCTGCACGCGGCGAGGGCCATTGCGATTCGCTTGATTGATGTCATGGCTTGGGCTCTCCCATGGGGTTGGATTTGCTGGGGGCGAGTGGTTCGCCCTTAGACTCGCCGGAGAACACGGCCGTGGAGGGCGGCGTGAGGCCGTCCAGCAGGTTCAGGCCGGTGGTGCGCTTCCAGGTGGCCAGGGCCGTAAGGACGGCGAGGCGGGCGGAAATGAGCTGATACTTGGCGCCGCTGAGCGCCGTAGTGGCATCCACCACGTTGGTCATGGATCCCAGGCCGTTCTTGTATTGGCCTTCGGCCACGTCGGAGTTCTCCTGGGCGCTCTGGACGAGGGTCTGGGCCGCATTCACGGACTGGAGCGCCGTGGCGAGCTGGGTGCGGGCGTCATAGGCGGCTTTTTCCGAAGTGAGCTTGGTGGTCTCGAGATTCATCTTGGAGCCTTCCCACGCCTCCTTGGCCTGGAGGACTTGGTACGTGCGCGCGAAGCCCGTGAACAGGGGAATGCGGATGCTCAGTCCTGCGCTCCATTCGTTCCGGTTGGGCCAGGAGCCCGCGTCGAACCGCCCCGCCGTCCCGCTGGCGGAAACGCTGGGCAGATAGGACGCCTCCGTCTGCTTGATGGCGAAGCGCAGGGACTCGGCGGTCTCGAAGGCGGCCTTGATTTCGGGCAGCCCCGCCAGGGCCCGCTCCCGGCCGCTCCGCCAGTCGGGAAGCTCGGGGAGGCGGGTGTCGCGGTCCGTGGCTTCGATCTCGAAGGCCGCATCCGCGGGCAGCCCCATGAACACGGCCAGGGAAGCCATGGCGGAGGTGACGGAGCTCTGGGCCTGGATGGTTCCCAGCGTGGCGTTGGCATTCGAGGTGGAGGCTTGGAGCACGTCCGAGAGCGGCACGAGTCCCACCTGGTGCTGGGCCTGGGCCATCTCTAGGTGGAACCCCGTCTGCTTGGCCGTTTCCTGGGCTACCTGGAGGTTCCACTGAGCGCCTTCCACGGCGTAGTAGGCCGACTCCACGTTAAGGGCAAGGTCCTGGACCGTGGCCTGGTAGGTGGCGTCGCTCGCCCCGTACGCGGCCTGGGCCGAAGCCACGGAAGCCTTGCGCAGTCCCGAATCCCAGAGGGTGTACTGGGCGCTCACGGCGGCGTCCGTGGAGGTGCTCGTGGTGCTTGGGAGCAGGAGGCCGCTCCGGCTGGACCCGCTCTGGCCTTCAGAATAAGACCGCTGGATGGAGCCGTTCAGATCGGCCGTGGGCCAGTAGGCGGACTTGTTGACGCCGATTCTGGCCATAGCCCCGCGCCCCGAGTGGAGGAAGGCCTGGAGGTTGGGGTTCTTCTCCACGGCCATGGCGACGCACTCCTTGAGCGAGAGGGGGTGGTCTGGAACGGGCGGAGGGCTTTGGCCAAAGGCCGCGCCGAGGACCGGAAAGAGGGCGAGGCCAAGCAGGGCGCCTCCCCAGCGTTTAGTTCTTGGCGTCACGGGTGCTTCTCCTCCATAGGGGATGGTGGTTGGCGGTTCTCGTTGGGGTTATGGTGCTGGACGAAATCAAAGAAGCGCCGTTGTTGCTCCGCGCTGAGCAGGCGCTTTTGGTCGAGCATGTGGGCCGAGGCCGTCTTTAGGAGGCGCGCCGTCACCGCGAGGATCTTGTCCTCCTGGCCCTGAATCGCCTCCGGTGTGGGATGGTCCGACGCCAGAAGAGCGAACATCTGCGCCCTGTCCGCTCGCAGTTCGGCGTGCAGGGGGCCCATGGTCTTTTGAAACGCGGCGTAGTTGGCGTCGAACTCGGCCTTGACCATGGGGGACAGGTTCAGGTCGGGCATGGAGCGCGCCTGTTCGTGCCGAACCGCGTGAACCAGGACGGCGGAAAGGAACCCGGCGTTCAAACAGAGGGAGGCCGCCAGCAACGTGTTCCACCAGATCCGTCTCATGGCCTGTTGCTCGCGCGGAGGGCGGCGGCGTGCATGCCCGTCCCTTCAAGATACGCCAGCTCCGTGCCCGAGGGCAGGGTGGCGAAAGCTTCCTGGTAGGCCACCGCCATACTTTCCTGCGGGGCCGCCGTGCCCGAGCTCCGGAGCCCCACGAGGTACCCCAAGGCCAAGGCGGCCACGGCGAAGGCCGCCGCGGCGGCCCAGCGCCACGCCGTACCGCGGCTCACCCTGGGTTCATCGAGCCGGGCAAGAATCCGCGGCGCCATATCGGGGAACGGAGGCAAGGGCCCCGGTGAGGCCAAGTCCGAGAGGAGGCGCACATGCCTTCGCAGGGCATGAGCGCAGGGGGAGCAACCCTCCACATGAGACGCAAGGCCCGGTTCCGAGGTGAGGTCCTCCCTACAGGTGAGCCGGGAGATTCGATCGCGGGCGCTCGAACAGTTCATGGCACCCTCCTCAGACTTGCATAACGGATGGGGAGGCGAAATCCCTCGGAGAAGGGGATGGGACTTCGGCAGACCGGAACGCGGCATTCGGAAGGGGGCAGGGGGCCGGAAAAGGCGGAAGGCGGGCACGCCTCTTGCCGCGCTTGCAGCTCTTAACTCTCAACCGTCCCCATGCCGGCTACGGGGCGTCGAGGAGGAATCCCAGCCGCTCCCGCAGGGTGGTCCGGGCCCGGCCGAGGAGGGATTCGAGGGCCTTGGGCGAGACCTCCATGAGGCGGGCCGCGTCCTTCATGCTCACGCCTTCCAGGTGGAAGAGCACGACGGCCATGCGCTGGGCTGGCGCTAGCGATTGAAGGGCGGCCTCCAGCGCGCCGCGCCGCTCGGAGGCCTCCAGATCTCGGTGGGGATCTTCATGCCCCGGCGGGTCGTCGCCGCCATCGAGGGCGAGGAAGCGGGGTTTGCGCCTCACGTCTAGGCAGTAGTTGACGGTAAGGGTGCGGAGGAACGCCTCCAGCGCCGTATCAGGGCGGTACCTTGCCGCCGCGCGCCAGAGCCGAAGGAAGACTTCCTGGGCGGCGTCCTCGGCCTCCTCACGGCTGTTCAGGAACCGATAGGCCACGGACAGGACTAGGCGCTGGTGGCGCGAGATCAGGCGGGAAAACGCCTCCCGGTCGCCGGAGGCGGCCAGCTCCATGAGCAGGATGTCGCTGCGTTCATCCCCCTCGGGCACCCTCACCTCCCCACGGGGAGCATGGCACGGTAAGGTCTCGCGGGACAAGGAAAAGGGCCGGGTTTCCCCGGCCCTTCGTTCCCCGCCGCGGAGCGCCGGCTGTTTACGGCGCTTGCAGCCTTGACAAGCGGTCCCGGGCGATGAGGGCTTCGTCGGAGTCGGGGGCGGCCTGGACGAGGCTTTTGAGCATGGCCATCCCTCCCGCGGTGTCGTTCATGGCCACGAGGGTGAGGCCCAGTTTGAGCCTCGCCGCCAGGGCTTTGTTCCCTTGCGGGTAGCGGTCCAGAACGGCCTGAAAGGCGGCCCTGGCATCGGTGTATTTCTTCTGGCTGTACAGGCATTCCCCGATCCAGTACTGGCTGTTGCCTGCCCGGGGATCCGACGGGAACGCGTCCATGAACTGGCGAAACTCTCCTGCCGCCAAATCATACTTGCCCTGCACGTAGTCGCTGTAGGCCTGGTTGTACAGGTCGAGGCTCACGGAGGATGAAGGTTGGAGCGGCGCGGCCGCTGGATTGCCCGGGAGGCTCGGTGAGGGAGGAGGAGCCGTGGGGAGCTGCGCCGCTGGTGCCTCGGAGCTGGCTGGCGGCTGGAGCCCAACGGAGGAAGGAGCCGGAGTGGGAACGCCCTCCCGCGAAGCCTGAAGGGCGGCGATTTGGGTGGAGAGGATTCCCATCTGCCGCCTGACCGAATCCAGATCCATCCGAAGATCAGCCGTCTGGGCCGATCGCTCCACCGCATCCATGCGGGCGCTGAGGGCTTGAATGGATCTCTGAATCTGAGCCATCTGGCTGGAGAGCTGCTGGACCTGCTGGGTGAGGGCTGCGGTCTGCTGGTCCAGACGGGCGATATCATCCCGCGTGCTTGCCCCGGCGGGCATGCACAAGAGGAGCGCGCCGATGCAAAACGCGGCTATGGAGCGAACCATGGTTCCTACTTGGCGTCCTGAAGGACGAACTCGTCGCGGCGGTTCTGGCTCCAGCACGCCTCATCGTGCTGCGTGCAAAGGGGCCTGGATTTGCCGTAGGACACGGTCTGGATCTTGTCCGCGGGAACGCCTAGGCCCACGAGGTATTCCTTGGCGGCATTGGCGCGGCGCTCACCCAGAGCCAGGTTGTAGGCCTCCGTGTTCCGCTCGTCGCAGTGGCCTTCCACGGTGACCTTGAACTGGGAGTGGGCCAGGATCCACGCGGCGTTCTCCTTGAGGATCTTCCGGTCCTCCGGCTGGATGTCCCATTTGTTGGTCTCGAAGTGGATGCGCTTGAGGACCCCCTGTTTGTTGTACACGTCCGCGCTGGATTCGACCTGCAGCGTGGGGGCGGGGGTCTCGGGGGTCCACGGGGACGCCGCGGGCGCGGGGGGCTGGGCGCTCTCCGTCGTAGAAGGGCCGCTGGGGGCCTTCTTAGTGGCGCAGGCCACCACGAGGACCATGGTCAGGCCCGCGAGGGCCAACCGGATGTACTGCCCGGATGGGAACCGATCCATGTCGCACCTCCAATAAGTTCCATATTAGAGTCGCCGCCTCCGGAAGGCAAGACGTCTTGCCCCACGCAAGGCCGCGCGCCCTCATAAGGCTTTGGTGTACACCACCTTGTCGTCGCCGGGAGTATAAAAGTCCCGGATCACGGCCTCCCGTGCGTAGCCGAGGCCGAGGTAGAACCGCCGCGTGGGGTCGTACTGGGGAAGGGACGACGTCTCGATGACGCAGAGGCGTCCCCCTCGGCGTTTCATGTGGGCCTCCGCCGCCTCCATGAGGGACCGGCCCACGCCGCGGCCCTGGTGGCGCGGCTGGGTGGCGATCCAGTACAGGTCGAAGGTGCCCCGTGTGCACGGGGTCTCTCCCCAGCAGGTGTACCCCGCCACTTCCCCTTCCAGTTCGGCCACGGCGAAGGTGTAGTCCTCCTGGCCGGGTTTCCCGAGGGCTGCGTCCACCAATTCCATGGCCACGGCGACCTCTTCGGGCCTGAAGACGGCCGTGTCCCGAAGCAGGGCTTCTATGGCCTCTCGGTCCCCGGGGGCCAAATCTCGAATCACGAGGTCCATCTCGGTCCCCTTTCGGCGGCCTCAAGGACGGCCGCCACCAGGTCATGATACGTCCAACCCGCGGCCCGCGCTTGTTTGGCCAAACCCGCGGAGGGAGCCAGGTCCGGGTTGGGGTTCACCTCGAGGATGCGCAGGACGCCCTCCCGGTCCTCCCGCATGTCCACCCGGGCGTACCCCCTGCACCGCAGGGCCCGGAAGGCCTCCACCGAGAGGGCCTGGATTTGCTGGATCAGGGGGGCTTCCACGGGCGCGGGGCATAGGGTGGGCGTGAGATCGAAGATCGGGTCCTCCGGCTGCCATTTGGCGGCGAAGGTGAGGACCGGCGGATGATCCGCGGGGAGCCGGGTGTAGTCTACCAGGGAGGGAGGCAGCGCGCGGGGGCCTTGGGGGGTTTCGACGACCCCGCAGTTGAACTCGCGGCCCGGAAGGAAAATCTCCGCGAGGACGCCCGAGGGGAATCGTTCCAAGAGTTCGCCGCTCCTGCGCTGAAAGGCCTCGGCGTCCCTGGCCAAGTTCTCGGGCCCGATGCCATGGCTGGCGTCGTCGGCCACGGGTTTGAGAAACACGGGGTAGGGGAACGGCAGAACGCGCTCCGCGTCTTCCGCGCTGCGCAGGACCACGCCTGGCGGCGGAGGCAGGCCGCGGGAGGCGAGGACCTCCTTGCACAAATCCTTGTGGAGGCCCAGGTGCATGGCCAGGGGTGGACATCCCGTTGCCCTAAGGCCAAGAGACATGAGAAGGAGGCCCACCTGCACCTCGCTGGCCGGGTTACGAGGAAACCCTTCGAAGAGATTGAAGACGAGTGACGCCGGGGGGAGGTTTTCTAGTTGCCGGGCGGTTTCCGACAGGGGAGGCTCGAGGGTCAGGCGCTCAACGCGCCAGCCCAGGTGGGAAAGCGACTCGCCCACACCTTCCACGGTCTCCAGGACGCCTTCCTCGGCGGCCCGCTCCGAACCCTCCTCTCCGCCCGTGTTGTGGATGATGATCACGGGCTCAGCCTTGGACGTTAGCGGCAAGGGATGAGGGCTGAGGGGCGAGGCCTGAGAGGTGCCGGTCGAGGCGGCTTTCTCCATCTCTCCCGCTCTCCGGCTCTCCGGTTCCATCTCTACACCAGCCCGCAGCGCGCGAAGGCCGTGCCCAGAATGCGTCCCATGAGGACCTCGTAGGAGATACCCATACCGCGGGAAAGAATGGGCAGGTCACCGTAGGCGGGCGAGAGGCCCGGGAGGGGATTGATTTCCAAAAACACGGGCACGCCGCCGGAGAGGCGGAAATCCACCCGGGCCAGGTCCCGGCACCCGATGGCCTTGAAGGCCTTCACGGCGCTGGCGTACAGCAAATCCCTCCGCTCGGCGTCCAGGGGCGGGGGCACGTCGTAGGCCACCAGGCGCTCCCAGTCCCGCTTCACTTCGATGGAGTAGACGAACTCCGGGTCGGCGCCCGTGGCGGGCCGGATGCGCATGGCCCCGATGGCCGAGGGCTCCCCGTTTCCCAGCACCCCCACGGTGTACTCGTCGCCCGAGACGAATCCTTCTACCATGACGGGCTGGCGGTAGTCTCGGAGCATCTTACCTACGACCGTACGAAGGGCCTCGGGGCTAGCAAGCCTGGAGGTCTGGCGGATGCCCTTGGAGGATCCCTCGTAGGCCGGCTTGGCGAAGAGGGGATAAGGCAAAGCCTCACGGGCCAGGTCCTCCAGGCCGCGAGGGTCCCTCACGAGCCAGTCCGGGGCCACGGCCACGCCCGCCTCCGCCACCATACGTTTGGTGAGGGGCTTGTCCAGGCTCATGCCCAACGTCAGCGGATCGGAGAACGAGTAGGGGATGCCCAGCATCTCCAGGATGGAGGGTACTTGTCCTTCCCGGCTCCGGAAGGTTCCCCGCCCCTCGGCGATGTTGAAGACGAAGTCCAGATCCTCCGCCAGAACCTTCTCGATAAACTCCCGGCCCCCGCCCAGCCGTACCACGTCATGGCCGCACGCGGCGATGGCCTCCTGGATGGAGGCCACCGTGGAGGGCGGGTCGAACTCCTCGTCCACGTCGTCCGGCTGGCCGCCCGGGGCGCCAGGCGGAGCGGGCGGCCCGGGGACCTTCATGTCAAAGGCCAGGCCGATTCGCATGGGAGGGCTGGGCCTTCTCGCGCTTCACGAGGCGAGGGCGGGCCGGTTTGGATCCGGCTTGGTCAAAGGGCAGGGAGGCCGACTTGCGCGTTCTTCGGGGAGGTGCCGGCGTGGGGTTCCGGTAATTGAAGATGCGGCCTTCGTAGTTCCTCAGCACGAGGGAGTCCTCTGTGGCATACATGAGGTAATTGGGAGTGAGCGGCACCTTGCCGCCGCCCTCCGTATCCACCACGAAGGTGGGAATGGCCAAACCCGAGGTGTGGCCCCGCATCTTCTCCAAAATCTCCACCCCCGTCCAGGCGCTCGTCCGAAGATGCTCCGCGCCCTGGATAGGGTCACACTGGAAGAGGTAGTAGGGGCGCACTCCCATCTTGAGGAGGCCATGGCAGAGCTTGGTCATGGTCTCCGCGCTGTCGTTCACCCCCCGCATGAGGACCGACTGATTGTTGACGGGGATGCCCGCCTGGAGGATCTTTCGGCAGGCCGCGGCGGATTCGGGCGTGAGCTCGTTGGGATGATTGAAGTGGGTGTTGAGCCACACGGGGAGATGTTTGGCCAGGACCGCGAGGAGGTCATCGGTGATGCGCTGGGGCAGGACCACGGGGTAGCGCGTGGCGAGACGGATGATCTCCACGTGGGGGATCTTGCGAAGTTCCGTGAGGCAGTAATCCAAAACGGGCACGGGGAGGGAAACGGGGTCGCCGCCGGAGAAGATGACGTCCCGGATGGAAGGGGTGGCCCGGATGTAATCGATCATGGCGCCGAGCATGGCGCGGTTCTTGGGAAGCTCGCCGTCTTCCCACTCCCGGCGCCGCGTGCAGTGGCGGCAGTACATGGGGCACATGTTGGTAGCGATGAAGAGGCAGCGGTCGGGATACCGGTGGACCAGCCCCTCCACGGGCATGTCCCTCTCCTCCGCCAGGGGGTCGCTCACTCCCACGCTGTGGTAGGTGTACTCGGCGATGGACGGAGCGGCCTGTTTGCGCACCGGGTCCTCGGGGTCCGAGGCATCGATGAGGCTCAGGTAGTAGGGAGGAATGCCGATGTGGAGATTCGGTTCCAGGAGCTTGAGCTGCTTCAGCTCGGCGCTGGAGTAAGGGAGGAACGTGGCGAGGGTGTCCAGATCCTTGATGCGATTGCGATACTGCCAACGCCAGTCATTCCACTCCTCATCGGTGGCGTTGGGAAAGTAATGGTGCCGCCCAAACTGGCGCGGCGAGGGCGCTGGACTATCCAGCATGAGGTCCTCCCTGCGGGACGTGCGTCCCACGATGCCCTGGGCCTGGTAAAGGATGGGTGGGAAAAACAAAAGCCCCGCCCTTGAACAGCGAGGCCGCGGCAGACGACGAGTTGGCCGCCGAGTCAAGGAAGTCCGTTGTACTGGGTGGTTGCTCCGCGTCCATTCTCCAGGCGGCGAGGTCCCGCCTCCTCCATGTGGTGCAGCCGGTCCCAGTCCAGTTGCGGATTCCCACGACCCGTTCGCGGTCCCCAACTTATGGGGAATATAGACCTTTAGTCGTGAATGTCAAGGGGTCTACCAGCCCTTGGGGGTGGCGGTCCAGAAGGAGAGGCCGCACCTCGGTGCTGGCGGGTGGCCGCTCGCAAAAAGGAGACGGCGCGGACCATGGACTAGAGGCCCGCGCCGACGCCGACGCTTACAGCCTTACGCCAGAGCACCGGCCAGGGCAGTGTCCAAGCTTGTCCGAATAGCCGCCGCATGCCGCTCCACGCCCGCGGCCCGCGCTCGCAGGTCCTCCGTCTGAGGGCCGGAGCGGCCCACGAGGTTCACGCGCACGTTGGCCAAGGCCCCCAGGCAGGCCGCGTGGGCCATGTATCCCGCCACGGCGGCGTCGGTCACGCAGTTGGCGTTCCCGATGCGGGCCATCTCCTCCGAGCCGGCCAGGAGGCGGAGGGCCAGTTCCGCCGTCTCCAGAGGAACCCGGGCCGCCTCCATGAGGGCCTTCTCGATGGCCGCGCCTCGCACAGCCTTCTGTTCATCCGTATCTTTGGGGAGCTTGTAGGCGTGGGATACGGCGTCGTAGGAGGCGGCGTCCTCACCCACGAGGGCCATGAAACGGCCCTGGGCGCTGTAAGCCTCCGCCGCAAGTTCCTTCACGCGGCCTTCCACGTGAGCGTATTTCTTCTTGCCCGCCGTAAGTCCGGCCACCATGCGGAGGAGGGCCGCGGCCTGGGCTCCCGCGAAAGCGGACACGGACCCGCCCCCCGGCGTGGGATCGGGCCCCGCCACGGCGTCGAGGAAGGGCTGGGCCGAATCGTGAGCGCCCGCGGCGGCCCTCGCCTTGGCAACGCGGTTCTCCACCAGCATGTCGGGGCTGAACCCCCGGATCTTGAGAAACTGCGCCCCGCTCGCGACGAGGGCGTCGGCGGGAGCCAGGCCGATGAGCTCGGTCTCGGCCACCTCCACCCCCAGAGCCGCGGCTTTGGCCGTGACGGTTTGGGTGAGGGTAGCGAGGGAGGTCTTGCGGTAGTCCACCACGTTCACGGAGACCTGGGCCATCTTCAGTTCTTCGAGCATGAAGCCCATGGCGCGGATGCCCGGGAGGCCTCCGTCCCGCTCGCGGATCTCCTTGGCAATGGCTTTGGCGATCGCTACGTCCTGCGTCTTCAGATTCAGATTGTAGGCGATGAGGAAGGGCCGGGCGCCAACGGCGGTGGCACCAGCCGTGGGATGGATGGCTTTCGGGCCGAAGTCGGGATCCTTGCCGGGATCTTTGCCGATGAGGTCGCGTAGCCCTTCGAATTCTCCTTTCCGTACGCTAGGAAGGCTCTGCCGCTCCGGCCTGGAGGCCGCCGATTCGTAGAGGAACACGGGGATGCCCAATTCCTCGCCCAGGCGTTTGCCCACGGCCTTGGCGAGCTCCACGGCGTCGTCCATGGAGGCGCCCTCCAGGGGCACGAAGGGCACCACGTCGGTGGCGCCCATGCGCGGATGGGCCCCCTTGTGCCGGTTGAGGTCAATGAGCTGGCACGCGCGGCGCGCTGACTGGAACGCCGCCTCGGCACAGGCTTCGGCGCCGCCCACGAAGGTGAGGACGGAACGGTTGTGGTCCGCGTCCATCTCCAGATCCAGCACGAGGGCGCCGGGCACGGCCCGGACGGCCTTAACGATCTCATCGAGGATGCCTTGGTTTCGGCCCTCGGAGAAGTTGGGAACGCACTCGAAGAAGCCCTTCATGATCTGCTCCATTCAAAGGCAGGCTCGCCGGAGGTGGCCGGCGGGCAACTGGCGTCCAGCCTCCCCCGAGGCCGGAAGACCCCATCATACCAGGGCTGGCGGCTCGCATGGAATGTGGTTGGGCTAGAACCGCTGGGGCACCGAACTTCAGCTCAGTCTGGGATGGAAATCCGTGGCAAAGTCCGGCGAGGGCGGGCCGAAGAGGAAACCCTGTCCGAGGGGAACGCCCATATTCTTGAGCACGGCGAGTTCCTCGGGCGTCTGGATGCCCTCCGCGATGACGCGGGCGCCGACCTTCTCCGCCAGGACCATGATGGAGGAGATGAGTTCCTGCTTCAGGAGATTGTCCTGGGCGCCGTGGACCAGCGACCGGTCCACCTTCAGGTAGAGAGGGCGCACGTGGGTGATGGTCTGGAGGCTGGAGTAGCCGGTCCCCACGTCGTCGATGGCGATGCGGTAGCCCATCTTGGTGTGCGCCTTCATGGTGGCTTGGAAGTGGTCGTAGTCTTCGATGGGGAGCCGCTCCGTAAGCTCCCAGACCACGTCCGAGGGCGAGATGCCGTGGCGGGATAAGAGATCTAGCGCCTTGCCGTTCATGAACTCGGGGTCGTCGAGGGTGCTGGGCAAGGTATTGATGAATAGGCGCGATTGGGCGGGGCGGGCGGAGGCCGAGGCGATGGCCGTAAGCTTGCACTGGCGATCCAGTTCATGGCTCAGTCTTGATTCCCTGGCCCACGCGAAGAGCGCTTCGGGGGTCTCGTAAGGGGTCCCCGCGGGGCCGCGGGTGAGTGCTTCGTACCCTACGGCGGCGTAGTCGTGGAGGTCCACGATGGGATGAAATAGGGTGGAGAGGGTTCCCTCCGCGAGGATTTGCCTGATCTCCAGCTCCCGGAGCACGCGCTCGGATTCGTCCTGCCGCTGGGCGCCCAAGGCGGATTCGTCCACCGCCCGGTGGACGAGCCGCTCAAACCGGAGAAAGGGATTGTGATGGAGGAGGGCGTAGCCAAGGTTGAGGGTCAAGCCCTGAAGCCCCTGGCGGGACAGCTCATCTTCGATGGCCGCGTACAGCAAGCCGGCGATCTGTTGAAGAGAAGGCAGCGGTGAGGCTGCGAGCAGGTCATAGGGAGCGAACACGCAAAACTCGTCGTCGTATACGCCTCGCATGGTAGGGAGAAGGGCCCCGCCGAACCGCGAATTGTTCACCACGTCGATCTGACGGGCGGAGCGGCTGAGAATCTCCTCATAGCGCTGGAAGCCAAAAATGGCCTCCACGCGCTCCAGATCGGAGAGCTGAAGGAAAACCAAACCCAGAAAGCGGTCCTGAGTCATCTGCTTGAGCTGGCCGAAGGCCGCCGGATAGGCGGGGAAGCGGGTGGTGCTGTCGAAAAGGGACGCCTTGAGAGAAATGATTTCACTGTGACGGTGCGTTGGATCGTTTCCTGCCAAGGCCGCCTCCCGTGTTCACCCCACTATATGTCAACCTCAAAAGGAGCACAATGGTTCACCTGTAATTTGGTTCTCATTACGGAAAATGCACGAACCGCACTTGATGCATATTGGGCATATATATTAACTAAGATACCCAACAAACACCTTTACGTGAACACGGTATACGAGGATGTGAGAGAATGGCGCCCGCCCGGAGACGGCCGCTCAGAGCCCGAGCTCCTCGGCCTGATCGGCAAGGGCGTCGCGTACGAAGGTGATATGCTCCAGGAGGTCCAGCCCGAGTTCCTGGGTTCCGCTCAAAATATCCTCCCTGCTCACACCGCGTGCGAAGGACTTGTCCTTTAGTTTCTTCTTAGCGCTTTCAGGCCGCACGCTGGCAATCTTTTTGCCGGGCTGGACGTAGGCACAGGCGAACAGGAACCCCGTCAGCTCGTCGCAGGCGAAAAGGGCCTTGGCCAACAGCGTCTCCCTCGCCACCCCCGTGTAGCCCGCGTGGCCCAGGATGGCGGTGATCATGACCTCGGGATAGCCCCCCTCGCGAAGGACGGGAGCCCCCTTCAGCGGGTGATCCGGGGCCTGAGGATACCGCTCGTAGTCGAAGTCGTGCAGAAGGCCCGTCGCGCCCCAAAGGTCTTCGTCTTCACCGTACTTCCGGGCCATGGATTTCATGGCCGCCTCCACCCCCAAGGCGTGCCGCCGAAGGGGCTCAGAGCTGGTCCACTCGCACAAAAGGTTCCACGCATGGATTCGGTCAGGCATCCCAAGGCCTCCCTTAAAAGTATACCAGGAACGGCGCGTGATCTTCGCCCGCGGCGAGAAGCCCCCGTTCCGCGATGGAGCCGGGAGAAGATTTCGCCTGGCCCCCTTTTCATCGCCCCGGCTTTCCCTTATACTCATCCATCGGGCGGTTAGCTCAGTTGGGAGAGCGCCGCGTTCGCAACGCGGAGGCCGAGGGTTCGAATCCCTTACCGTCCACCAGAGGCCTGAACAAGCCCCGGCGCCAGCCGGGGCTTGATGCATCGGGGGGAAAGGGATTCGAAGGGCGGGAGACGCCGTAGCCTAGCCCCGAGAACGCGAGCGAAGAGCAAGCGTTCGCAGGAAGGCGAGGCGAGGCGAGGCGAGGCGAGGGCCCCGCCCCGGAACCCGTAGGCGCCGTTACGCGCGCAACGAGGGAACTCAGGCCCTAGCGAGCACGTTACGGCGCGTAGGGTTCGAATCCCTTACCGTCCACCAGAGGCCTGAACAAGCCCCGGCGCCAGCC
>JBBIKI010000030.1:17289-29177 GCA_037445535.1 Acidobacteriota bacterium
GGATTCGAAGGGCGGGAGACGCCGTAGCCTAGCCCCGAGAACGCGAGCGAAGAGCGAGCCTCTCTCATTGACCCGCCCCGGCTCCGATGTCACAATCCGGCCATGCGAAGACGCTGGCTTATCTTCCTCCTCCCCTGCCTCATGACCCTCACGGCGGCGGCGTCCGCTCCGGGAGACTTTCATTCACTTGCACAAGAGGCGGAGGTGCTGCGGGGGCTTCGCTTCAAAACGCCCGTGCCCATCCAGATGGTGGATCCCAAGACCCTGAGGGGAGTCCTGGACGGCCAGATGCGAAAGGAATACAGCGACGCCGAATGGTCCCCCATGGAAAAATCCCTCAAGGCCTTCGGCCTCATCCCGCCGAAGATGAACCTGAAGGCCGTCATGAAGGGCCTCCTCGAGGACCAGGTGGTGGGCCTCTACGATCCCGGCCAGAAAAAACTCTACGTGAGCGACCAGCCTCTTGACGGGGCGGGCCTTCTTGAAGGTCTGGGAGGAGCGGACTTCAACCTCTCCGACGTCTACATCATCCATGAGATGGTGCACGCCCTCACGGACCAATACTTCGATCTCAACTCCATGCCCATCAACGACAAAAATGATGAAGACCGGGCCAGCGCGGCGCGGTGCGTGGTGGAGGGCGACGCCACCTGGGTCATGTTGCGTTATCTCTACCAGGCCCTGCGCCTTCCGCCCGGCCAGCAGAAACAGGCCACGGACCTCATGCTGGGCATGACGATGGGGAAAGATCTGCTCGGGTCCTCCATTCCCGACTATCTCGAGGAAAACCTCCTGGTGGCCTACCTGGGCGGCATGGGCCTGGTGCAGGCGGCGTACGAGCGGGGCGGTTTCCAGGCCGTCAACCGGCTCTATACCCATCCTCCCCAGTCCATGGAACAGGTCCTCCATCCCGAAAAGTACTTTGCGGGGAACGATCCACCCCTCGATGTGACGGTGGTTCCCCCGAAGGCCTTTGCCGCCGGAGGCTTCAAATCGCTGGCCTCGGGCACGTGGGGCGAGTTCAACGTGCAGATCATCCTGAAGGAGTGGGGGCTGGATGAGGCGGCCGCGACCAAGGCCGCGGAGGGTTGGGGAGGGGACCGGTACACCGTCTTCGAGGGGCCGGCAGGCGAGCTCGCCTTTGCATGGGCCACCCTGTGGGACACCCCGGAGGCTGCCGCGCGATTCGCCCGGGCGGTGGAAGGGGTGCATGGGCTCGTCGTGGCCGCGGATGGGACCGGGGTGACGGTCATCAAGGGCGCGCCGCCTGCGGCGGCGGCGGAATCCGGCAAGGCGTCCGACTCCGAGCGGAAAGCGGCCTGAGGGCGGCCGGCGGCAACAAAGGGACCCGGTGAGGCGTTCAACAATCAGGCCCGTGTTCCAGTAGCCTGCCGGCGTGGCAGGCCGCCGAGGAACGCGCGGCCCGCGGGAGTTCTCTAGCATCCTTTAGGCCGGGCGGGGGGAACCATGAAAGGAACCGCAGAAAGGCTGTCCATCCCGTCCCGCCTTGAACCATCGTCATTCCAGAGTGATTTCTCCATGGTCTCCGCCGGATCTTCCGGAGGGAGCCGTGCGATTCGGTGATCGACCTGCCAAGGAGGACGGTATGCGACCCGTGGTGACCCGAACCGATTTCCCCGAACTCAAGCTTCTCTCCCGCGGCAAAGTGCGGGACATGTATGACCTGGGCGACGAAGTCCTCATCGTGGTGACGGACCGCCTTAGCGCCTTCGACCACGTGCTGCCCAACGGCATTCCCGGCAAGGGCCGGGTGCTGAACCTGCTCTCCGATTTCTGGTTCAAAAAGACCGCCCACATCGTGAAAAACCAAGTGATCAGCACGGACGTGGCCGATTTGCCCTCGCCCCTCTGTCCCCACAAGGACCTGCTGGAGGGACGCTTCACCTTGGCCCGGAAGGCCCAAATGCTTCCCGTGGAATGCGTGGTCCGAGGCTACTTGAGCGGCTCGGGCTGGAACGACTATAAGACAACCGGCTCGGTGTGCGGAATCGCCCTGCCGGCGGGCCTTCGAGAGAGCGACAGGCTTCCGGCGCCCCTCTTCACCCCCTCCACCAAAGCAGAAACGGGCCACGACGAAAACATCTCTTTCGAGGCCGCGGCCTCCCTCATCGGCCAGGGGCTCGCGGACAAGGTTCGGGACACGACCCTGGCCCTCTACACCTTCGCCGCGGATTACGCCCGGTCCCGGGGAATCATCATCGCGGACACGAAGTTCGAATTTGGTCTGCTTGACGGTGAACTGATCCTGTGCGACGAGGTTCTCACCCCAGATTCCAGCCGTTTTTGGCCCGCCGATTTATATGCTCCAGGCCATGGCCAGCCGAGCTTCGACAAGCAGTTCGTCCGGGATTACCTCCTCTCCATCCACTGGAACAAGGAGCCGCCCATTCCCGTCCTGCCTGAGGACGTGGTGGCGCGCACCTCGGACAAGTACAGGGAAGCCTACGAGCGGATTACCGGACGTCCGCTGGGGTGAGGGCGCCGGGCGCGAGCCGCGATTGAGCCGGACACCATGGCGCTGAACCTGGAGCTTCTCCATCACATCCGCCCCATGGGCGAACCGGATCTGGACGCCGTGGCGGCCATGGAGGCGGCCGTCTATCCCGATCCGTGGCCGCGGCAGGCGCTGGCCTACGAGGCCCTCCACAACCCCGTGTGTTCGGCCTTCGTGATGGAGGAGGAGGGGGGCGTGGCGGGGTACGCCTTCCTCTGGGTGATCTTCGAGCAGGCCCACCTCATCAACATCGCCGTGGGCCAGGCCTTCCGCGGGAAGGGGCTCGGAGAGGCTCTCCTGGTCCACGTGCTTCGTTACGCTGAAGCGCGCGGGGCCGATGACGTCCACCTCGAAGTGCGGGAGACGAACGAAGCGGCCGTCGCCCTGTACCGGAAGTATGGGTTCACGGTCCTGGGGCGGCAGGACAAGTACTACAACGATGGCACTCCCGCCCTCATGATGCACCTAAGCCTTCCCGCGGGTTCGTCCTGAGAGGCCTTCCCTCGGTGGGGATATCTCCTTTGAGAGGCGAAATTTTGCACCTTTGCACTCAAAGAGGTATTCTTATGCCTCGGGGGGCCGTTTTCGGGAGGCCGGCAGGTTGAAGCGCATCGTCATCGTAGACGACCACCCCGCCTTCTGTGAACACTGGAAGGCGCTCTTCGAGAAGCGATATCCCGAGCTCGCGGCCGTGGAGGTCTACACGGACCCCCTGCAAGCGTTGCGTGTTCTCTCACCCAACATCGGCCTCCTCATGCTGGACCTGGAAATGCCCGTCATGGACGGGAAGAAGGTTCTGGAGTTCGCCGCGGCCCGCGGTGTGGATCGCACCCGCGTGGTCATCACGAGCGCGCGCACCGCGGACCATCTTCATGAAGTCTTCCAGGCGGGCGATTGCCTGGCCGTCATCAACAAGGAGGAGCCCGCCCAGCAGGCGGCGTTCCTCATGATTCTGGATTCGGTCATGCGGCGCCCCTGATCCGGCGAAGGCTGCGCCGGCTGCTTCGCCCCGCTGGGGGCGGGGGCCACGGAATTTCCTGAAAGGGACCCATGGAGACGATACCGGTAGGCTGGCTTCTGCTCATTTCCGTGGCCGCTGGCTTCGTGGGCGCAATGTCGGGCATGGGCGGAGGCGTCATCCTCATCCCCGCTTTGACGCTGGCGGGCATGGACATCAAGCACGCCATCGCCGCGAGCATCGTCTCCGTCATCGCCACGTCAAGCGGAGCCGCCGCGGCCTACGTGCGGGACCGCCTCACCAACTTGAAGGTGGGGATGTTCCTCGAGATGTTCACCATGCTCGGAGCCATCACCGGAGCCTCCATCACCGTCCTCGTAAGCCCGCGACCCCTCTTCATCATCTTCGGCGTGGTGCTGCTCGTGGTCTGGGGCGCCATGTTCTTGCAGCGCAACGTGGACTGGGAACCCGCGGCGCACGTGGACCGCTTCTCCCGGTGGCTCGAACTCAAGGGCTGCTACTTCGACCAAGCCGCGGGCCATGACATCCACTACGAAGTCACGCGCGCTTACGCGGGCGGGCCCATGATGTTCGGCGCGGGCCTGATCGCGGGGCTCCTGGGGATCGGAGCGGGCGCCCTCAAAGTGCTGGTCCTGGATTTGGGCATGCACCTGCCGCCCAAGGTCTCCACCACGACGAGCAACCTCATTATCGGCGTCACGGCCCTGGCGGGCACCAGCGTCTACCTGGCCGCGGGGCTCATTGACCCCGGCCTGGCGGCTCCCATCATTCTGGGGGTCAGCGTGGGTGCTTTCATAGGCACGGTGGTTCTGGTGCGCCTGAGCAACATGGCGATACGGCGGTTTTTCCTGGTGGTCCTCCTGGCGCTGGGCGCCGAGATGGTCATCAGAGGCGTGTGGGGGAACCTGTGAGCAAGGATTCCGAACCCTTCGTGAGCGTGTGCGGAGCCGACGAATCGGCCGTCCAGCACATGATGGAAACCATGGTGGGATACATCCTCCAGGTGGGGGTCATGATCAGCGCGGCGCTCTTGGTGGCCGGCTACGCGTGGCGCTTTCTGGCTACGGGCCACATGGATTTCGATTACACCATCGCAGGGATGAATCTCTACGACTTCGCCATGCTGGAAGTACGGCAGGTCGCCGAGGGCGCCTTCCGGCCGCGGCTCCTGGTGAGCCTCGGCATCGTGGTTCTCCTCCTCACGCCCCTGGTGCGGGTACTGGCCTCCATGGTCTTCTTCGCGGTGGTGGCCAGAAACCTCAAATACGCCCTGTTCACCCTCTTCGTTTTGACCGTGCTCGCCCACAGCCTGCTCGTCCGCTGACCGGCGAAGGCCTCCGCCAGGAAGAGCGTTCATGTGCTGGACGGCCGGTGGATCGCGGCCCGTTCCCATGAGCGGCGGTCAGAGAAGGTGCGCGAGCAGTGCCGGGCCTTTGCAAGCAGGGCGCGCTCGGGTAAACTTATATTCTCGTCCCTGCGTATAGCCTCACTTGAACGAGGAGGGCCGTATGAACCGATTCAGCAGGATCCGGGTTCTTGGAAGTGTGGCGCTGCTGGGGTTGGGCCTGTGCGCGGGGCCGTGCCTCCGGGTGAGCGCACAGATTCCAGAAGGGGCCAAGCCCCTCTCTCTCCAGGACGCCCTTCAGACCGCCATGCAGAAGAACTTCGACATCCAGGTGAGCAAAGTCGTCGTGAAGCAGTCCGATTGGGCCCTGAAAGGCACCTACGGGCTCTATGACACGCAGCTCACCTTCGACTGGTACAACCAGGTGAACCGCCAGCCCATCACCAGCAAGCTTCAGGTGGGAAACCTGGCGGCGGTGTACATGAGCCGCGAAGACGCCTACAACCTGGGCCTGAAGCAGGCCACCCCCTGGGGCCAGTCCTTCCAGCTCCAGTGGACCAACACGAAGGACCGCACCAACTCGACCTTCGCCTACCTGAACCCCACGTACAACAGCTCCGCGACCTTGGGTACCACTCTCCCCCTCCTGCAAGGGTTCGGGAAGGTGGCGGCGAGCCAGACGGTTCTCCAGGCCAAGATCGACAGGACCATCGCCGGCAACACCTACATCCAGAAGGTGCGCGACGCCCTCTTGCAGGTGGAAAACGACTACTTCCAGCTCGTCTACGCCATCAAGGACCTTCAGGCGAAGGAGAGCGCTTTGGACCTGGCCAAGCGCTTCCAGGGGGAAACCCGGAAGAAAATCGAAGTGGGTGTCCTGGCGCCCATCGAACAGGTCACCGCCGACGCGCAGGTGGCCACGCGGGAGCAGGACATCATCACGGCCCGCCAGAACGTGGGCGACCGCGCGGACATCCTCAAACTCGACCTCGGGTACGACCGAAGCTCCCCCGAGTGGAGCACCCCCTTCTATCCCACGGACGAGCCCAAGCTCATCTCCATAGACACGCCCGAGGCGGAGCTCATCGACGAGGCCCTCGCCCAGCGGCCCGAAATGGCCCAGCTCAAGGGCCAGTTGGAGAAGGACAAGCTGGCCCTCGCCCTGGCCAAGAACCAGACCCTGCCCTCCCTCAACCTCAACGCCTCCCTGACGTATAACGGCTCCACGGGCACCTTGACCGATCCCATCACGGGGCAGGTGTACATGGACCATACCTTCTCCAAGGCCTGGAGCCAGATCACGGGCATGGATTACAAGTCTTACTACGTGGGGCTCACCTTCGTGTATCCGATTCAGAACCGGGCGGCCAAGGCCCAGGTCCAGATTTCGCGGCTCGCCCAGAACGCGGATGAAATCACTTTCGAGAAGCTCAAGCTCAGCATCGCGAACGAGGTGCGAAGCGGCCTGCGCGATCTGGAAGCGGCCCGCAAACGGGTGGATGCCGCCGAGCTCACTTACAAGCTTCAAAAGGAAAAGCTGGACGCCGAGCAGAAAAAGTACGACAACGGCCTCTCCACGGCCTTCAACGTTCTCTCCTACCAGAACGACCTGCTCGCGGCATCTTCGAGCCTCGTGAATGCAAGGGTTTATACGCAGTACGCGGGCGCCAAACTGGAACGCGCCATCGGGAAATACCTGGAGAGCCGCGGGATCGAGATCAAGTAGGGGACGAGGGACGCGAGACGCGAGACGCGAGACGCGAGACGCGAGACGCGAGACGCGAGACGCGAGGCGCTAGAAGCAAGACGCGAGAGGCGAGACGCGAGACGCATCGCCCAATCGCCATATCAGGAGGGAGCTCATGACCGACCAAACCCCCGAAGAAAGCGCCGGACCCGTCACGGAGCCAGCGGCGGAGAGTCCGGCGCTGGTCCAGCAGCCAGCGCCCCCGGCGGCTGAGGTCATGGTGGGCATCCTCACGGCCCCCGGGGAGACCTTCAAGCGCATCGCGGGCAAGGCGGGCTGGGCCTGCCTCATCCCGCTCATCATCCTCATGATTCTCGGCACGGCGGGGGGGTTCATTTACTTGCAGCGGGCCGACCTCGCGGAGGTGATCCGCCAGCAGGTCAAGCAAAGCCCGCGGGCCGCGGAGATGAGCGAGGCCCAAATGGATCAGGCGGTGGAGATGGGGTCCAAAATCGGGAAAGCCATGACCTACGTCGGCTTCCTCGTGGTGGCCGTGAAATACCTCCTGGTGGCCACCATCCTGTGGCTCGTCGTCCTGGCCTTCGGCGACACCCTCACCTTCCCCGACACCTTCCGGGTCGTGTGCTGGTCGCAACTCCCCAATATTCTCTTCACGTTCCTGTTCATCGTCATGATGTTCGTCAAGGACCCCACGTTCCTTGACCCGAACAATCCGGTCATGAGCAACCTGGGTGCCGTCTTCGGCCAGGAACGGCTCGGCAAGGTGGGATACGCATTCCTGTCGGACCTGGACGTCTTCACCCTCTGGATGCTGTGGCTGTATACCCGGGGCCTCGCCGCCTTCGCCAACGCCAAAGTGGGCAAGATGGCGGCCATCGTCTTCGGCCTCTATGGCATCCCCGTGGTCCTTCACCTGGCCAAGGCCGCGATCTTCTAAGGGGCATCCATGCGCAAGCGGCTCTACATCATCGGAGGCATCGTCCTCCTGCTCGTGGTCATCGTCACCATCACGGCTCTGAAGTCCGGCCCTAAGGGGATGGATGTGGAGGTGATGAAGGCGGTCAGGGGCGACGTGTCGCCCACGGTCACGGCGGACGGCCTCATCACGGCCAAGGACACGGTGAATATCTCCTCTCAGGTCATGGGCGAGATCACGAGCATCCCCTTCAAGGAAGGGGACCGCGTGAAGAAGGGCGACGTGCTCGTGCAGATCAATCCGGACACCTACCAGCGGGACGTGTCATCGGCCAAGGCCAACCTGGACGCCTCAAAGGTGGCGGCGCGGCAGGCCGACGTGACCTTCATCCAGCGCAAGAAGGACTGGGACCGCGCCCGGGACCTCTTCGAGCAGAAGATCTTCTCCACTTCCCAGCGCGATGACGCGAAGCTGGCTCTGGACCAGGCCCGCCTCGCCGCGGAATCGGCGAAGGCCATGGCCGAGCAGGCCGCTTCGGCCTACCAGCGCGCTCAGGACTATCTGGCCAAGACCACCATGCGCTCCCCCATCGACGGCGTGGTGACGGCCGTCAACGCCAAGGTCGGCGAGACGGCCATGATGGGCACCATGAACATCCAGGGCACGGTCATCCTCACCGTCTCCGACCTGAGCCAGATCATCACGGAGGTCCAGGTGGACGAGGTGGACCTGCCCCGCCTCAAGCTGGGACAGCCCGCGGTGGTGACGGTGGATGCCCTGAACGGAAAGAAGTACGACGGTACGGTCATCGAGATCGGAGCCTCGGCCCAGGCGGCCCAATCCGCCGCCTCCTCCACCATCCGGCAGTTCAAGGTGAAGGTGGCCCTCACCCATCCGGACGCGGAGATCAAGCCCGGGATCACGGCCCGGGTGCGCCTCATCGCCGACAAGCGGAAGGACGTCCTGAAGGCGCCCATCGGCGCCATACGTTCCGAGGAAAAGGACGGCCAGCAGGTGTTCTACGTGTTCGTGGCCGACAAAGGAAAGGCCCTCAAGAAGCCCATCACGGTGGGCCTCTCCGACGACTCCAGCACGGAGATCACGTCGGGCCTCAAGGAGGGTGACGAGATCATCACCGGCCCCTACAGCCTGTTGAGGACCATGCACGAAGGTGACAGGGTCAAGGCCAAGCTGGTCAAGGAGGGCGACCAGACCAAGGCCGCCTCGGGCGGCGCGAAGGTGGCGGTTGACTAGGGTGCCATCTCCCGGAACTTCAGCTAGGGGAGGCGTGCCGTGAACGGCGACGACGTCCTCATCCAGGCCCGGAACCTCGTGAAGGACTACCCCATGGGGGACGAGGTGTACCACGCCCTGCGCGGGGTGGACCTCACCGTGAGGCGGGGCGAATTCCTCGCCATCATGGGCCCCTCCGGTTCGGGCAAATCCACCCTGCTCCACCTCCTGGGATGCCTGGACACCCCCACGTCCGGCGAGTACCTCCTGGCCGGGACCCCCGTCCACACCCTCACGGCCGACGCCCTGGCCGAGCTTCGCAACCGGGAGATCGGGTTCATCTTCCAGATGTTCTTTCTGCTGCCCCGTTCGAGCGCCCTTGAAAACGTGGAACTGCCCCTCATCTACGCCAAGGTCCCCCCCGCCGAGCGCCACCAAAAAGCCCTGGAGGCCCTCCAGTTTCTCAAGCTGGAGACGCACGCCCACCACAAGCCGAACCAGCTTTCCGGCGGCCAGCGCCAGCAGATCGCCATCGCCCGCGCCCTGGTCAACAAACCTTCGCTCATCATGGCGGACGAGCCCACGGGGAACCTGGACAGCGCTACGAGCGACAAGATCATGGCCCAGCTCAGCGAGCTCAACGCCATGGGCAACACGCTGATTCTCGTCACCCACGAGCCCGACGTGGCGGCCTACGCGCCCCGGCAGGTTCGCATCCGAGACGGCAAGATCGTGAGCGATGAGATGGTGAAAAAAACCGTGAGGAGTGAGGAGTGAGGGGTGAGGGAGAAAGGCCAAGACCAAGCGCGAGCGCCACTTTGCGCACCTGCCGGGCCATGGGGGTACTTGGGGTGAAGCCGCCAGGGCGAAACAAGCAGCGGCTCATTGGAGGTGTCAGAAAAGGGCCTCCCCGTATCTCACCGAGGGGTCGCTCCCACACGCCTGGCTCGGTCGCCTTCCTGCTCTCTCACTCCTCACTCTCTCACTCCTCATTTCCTATGAGGTTTCTCCCATGACCGCCGCCTCGGCCGCGCTGGACAGAAAGAGCATCTACGGCTTCTGGGGCACCCTCATGGAGCTGTTCCGGATCGCCCTCAGGGCCATCTGGGCCAGCAAGATGCGCTCATTCCTTACGGTGCTGGGCATCATCATCGGAGTCCTGGCCGTGGTGGCCGTGGTTTCCATCATGCAAGGCGTCTTCCAGTCCTTCCTGGGGCGCTTCGAAGCTCTCGGAGGGGATACCCTCTTCATCGAACCCAACTACCGCCTTTACAAGGACTACAGCGAGGCGGTGAAGCGGCTGAAGCTGACCTACTCCGACGCCCAGGCTGTGGCCCAGGACGTGCCCCAGGTGAAGGAGATATGCGCCATCCTGAACCGCCAGGATGCCATTTCGTTCCACGGCCACCACGACACGACGCAGGTGTGGGGGACGGGCGACTCCTTCGCCTCCATGAACTCCTTCACTCCCGAGTACGGACGTTTCCTGGCACCCATGGACGTGGCCGCGCGCCGGAAGGTATGCGTGCTCGGCCACGAGGTTCTGGACAAACTGGCCCTCTCCGACGACTGCGTGGGACAGGAGATCCAGATCGGGCATGGAACCTTTCAGATCGTGGGCGTCCTCCAGAAAAAGGGCGGGTCCGTGTTCGGCAATCAGGACGATGCGGTGTTCATCCCGCTCTCCACCGCCATCCTCCAGTACGGCCAGGAAGCGGCGGACAGCCTGCTCATTCAGGTGCAGATCCAGGACCCCAAGCTCATGGACGCGGCCATCGAGCGCATCTCGGCGGTGCTGCGGCGCCAGCATGGGCTTAAGTTCGGCCAGCAGGACGACTTCAGGACCGTCACGCAGGATCAGATCCTCAAAGAGATCAAGGAGTTCAGTTCGATCTCCACGCTGGTGGTGGGCGCCATCGTGGGCATCACCCTCATCGTGGGCGGCATCGGGATCATGAACATCATGCTCGTCTCTGTCACGGAGCGCACCCGCGAGATCGGTATCCGCATGGCCGTGGGAGCCAAGCGCGCCCACATCCTCTACCAGTTCCTCATCGAGTCCGTCACCCTCTCGACCCTGGGGGGCGTGCTGGGCCTTGTCCTGGGATGGGGCGTGGCCCATCTCACGGTGGCCATCCTCCACCGGACCGTGGCCGAATCTTTTCCGCCCGCCTACGTGCCGGTTTGGGTGATGTTCCTGAGCCTGGGTTTCGCCGCCTTCACGGGCGCCGTCTTCGGTGTCTACCCCGCCGTGAAGGCCTCCCGCCTCGACCCCATCGAAGCCCTCAGGTACGAGTAACCTCATCCGGACCCGGTGGCGGGCGGAACCGGGCTCCCACCGGACCCGCAAAGAAAAAGGGCGGCGCGTTTTGGCGCCGCCCTAAATGCGGGGGTCGGGGAACCCCCGCGGGAAACGGGCAGGTTACCCTGGTGCGCGGACCGGTCCGCGCCATGTGTTTCCTTCCTCCTAGTTTTTGCTTCTCCTGATGAACGTGGGGGTCTGAATCCCCTCGTAATCCCTCTCGCCGGGTGCGGCGGTGTTGAAGATGTCCGGCGAGGTGGGGGTGAACAGGTCCTTGGTGCGGCGGAAGAATCCTGAGCTGGCCGCGGCCTGGGGCGGGGCGGGCAGGGGAGAGTCCACGCCCGGCACGGAGCCCATGGCGGCCGCCGCTGAGGTCTCCTGGATGGTGTTTGCCGAAAAGGCGGGGCGCTTGAGGACCTTGAGGTCGGGGCTGTCGAAGGCGGCGGCCACGACGGTCACCCTCAGTTCGTCGCCCAGGCTCTCGTCCAGGCTCATGCCCCAGATGACGTTCGCGTCCGGATGGGCCTTCTCGCGGACGAAGTCACACGCCTTCTGCACTTCGCGGAGCCCCATCTTCCGGTCGCCCGTGAAGTTGATGAGGATGGACTTGGCGCCGGAGATGGAACCGTCCTGGAGGAGGGGGTTGTTGGCCGCCTTCTCCGCGGCCTGGAGGGCGCGGTCCGGCCCCAGGGCGGTACCCATGCCCATGACGGCGCGGCCACCCGCGGAGAGCACCGACCGGGCATCCTCGAAGTCCAAGTTGATAAGGCCGGGGCGGATGATGAGGTCCGAGATGCCCTGGACGCCCTGGCGCAGGACATCGTCGGCGGCCAGAAAGGCCTCCTCGAAGCTCACGTCCTCGGGGAGGATGCGGTGGAGGTTGTCGTTGG
>JBBIKI010000031.1:0-29126 GCA_037445535.1 Acidobacteriota bacterium
CCAGACCGCCCGGCTTGCCGCGTTCTTTCCCTCCGCCTGAGTGCTCGGTTCTTGGAGTTCGCTTGCGGGTGCAAGGGCTGTGCGGAACGCGTGGAACCTGCCATGAAAATGAACACGGGCTTGACACCACGGGGCGAGAGCCTCTTGAATAGCTTGGGGCCTCAGTGCGTTAGGAGCTTCTCGGGAGGTTGGCCATGCGCGAGAAGATTGCCGCGGTCCTGCTCATGGCGGTTACTGGCTGGGCGGCTTGGGCTGCCGGCTCGAAGTCTGACATCTCACCTGGAGAGGGTAAGAAAACCATGGAGACCGAAACGATCACGTTGGGCGGCGGGTGCTTCTGGTGCATGGAAGCCATCTTTCAAGACCTGAAGGGCGTGGAAAAAGTGGAGTCGGGGTTCTCGGGCGGCACAGTGGCGAACCCGACGTACAAGCAGGTCTGCACGGGAACCACGGGCCATGCGGAGGTGGTTCAGATCACCTTTGATCCGAAGGTGCTTCCTCTCAAGACACTCCTCGACGTCTTCTTCGCGCTGCACGACCCCACGACGCTGGACCGCCAAGGGGCCGACGTGGGGACTCAGTACCGCTCGGTGATATTTTACAGAACACCCGGGCAACGGGCGGCGGCCGAATTCGAGATCAAAAATCTGGAAGCACGGAAGGCCTACGCCAACCCCATCGTCACGCAGGTCGTGCCCTTCCAAGCCTTTTACAAGGCCGAGGCGTACCACCAGAACTACTATGAGGACAACACCAACCAGCCCTACTGCCAGCTCGTCATCTCCCCCAAGCTCGCCAAGTTCCACAAGCTGTTCAAGAGCCTGGCGAAGTGAGAGCGGGAGGCAACTAGCGCGCCTCGCGTCTAGCGTCTAGCGCCTCGCGTCTCGCGTCTAGCGTCTCGCGCCTCGCGTCTCGCGCCTCGCGTCTCGCGCCTCGCGCCTCGCGTCTCGCGTCTCGCGTCTAGCGTCTCGCTTCATTCTATAAAATGTACTTGCTCAAATCCTGGTCCCCCGCGATGTCCTTCAGGCACCGGTCCACGTAGGTTCTGTCGATGGTCACGCGGGTTCCGGCCAGGTCGGGCGCGTTGAAGGAGATCTCCTCCACCACCTTCTCCAGAACCGTGTGCAGGCGCCGGGCACCGATGTTCTCCAGGCGGTCGTTGATGTCCGCGGCGTAGTCGGCGAGAGAGGCCACGGCGTCCTCGCCGAAGGTCACTTCCACCCCTTCCGTGGCCAGGAGCGACGTGTACTGGAGGATGAGAGCGTTCTGGGGTTCCTTGAGGATGCGAACGAAATCCTCGCGCTTGAGGGGCGTGAGCTCCACGCGGATGGGGAATCGTCCCTGAAGCTCGGGCAGGAGGTCGCTGGGCTTGGTCATGTGGAAGGCGCCCGCCGCGATGAAAAGGATGTGATCCGTCCGGATGAGGCCGTAACGCGTGCTCACCCTTGATCCCTCCACGATGGGGAGCAGGTCGCGCTGGACGCCCTCGCGGCTTACGTCGGGACCCTGCCCGCCGTGTCCCTTCCCCGCCACCTTGTCGATCTCGTCGATGAAGACGATGCCTGCCGTCTCGGCGCGCTCCACCGCCTCGCGGGAGATCTCGTCCTTGTCGATGAGCTTCTCTTCCTCCTCGCGCCCCAGCAGGTCCATGGCCTCGGGCACTTTAACCTTCCGGGTCTTGCGGCGCCCTCCCATGAGGCCGGGCATGATGTCTTGAAGGTTGATGCCCATCTCCTCCATGCCCTGCTGCGTGAAGAGGCGCATGGACGCGCCGCCTTCGGGCACTTCAACTTCCACGGTGCGCTCGTTCAGCTTCCCGGCATGGAGCCACTCGCGCATCTTCTCCCGGCTCGTGGCCACCGAGGCCGCGCCGGGCGGCGGCGGGGGTGCCCACGAGGGCTCGCCCGGGACGTCGGGGGCGGGCTCCCCCGGCCTGTAGGACGGCGGAGCGGGAGGAATGAGCAGGTCCAGGAGGCGCTCTTCCGCGGCGGCTTTCGCCTTCTCCTGAACGCTGGCGATCTTTTCTGCGCGCACGAGGTTGAACGAGATCTCCGCCAGATCCCGGATCATGGACTCCACGTCACGGCCCACGTAGCCCACTTCGGTGAACTTGCTCGCCTCCACCTTGAGGAAGGGAGAGGCCGTGAGCTTGGCCAGGCGCCGGGCGATCTCCGTCTTGCCCACCCCCGTGGGCCCGATCATGATGATGTTCTTGGGAGCCACCTCCTCGCGCAGCACGGCCTCCAAGGCCTGCTGCCGGAGGCGGTTGCGCAAGGCCACGGCCACGGCCCGCTTGGCGGCCCCCTGGCCGATGATGTACTTGTCCAACTCCTCCACGATCTTCTTAGGGGTCAAGGGGTCGTCGAGGCGGTTATAGAGAGAACCCGGTTCCGTTGTGATCATGTGGAGTCCTATGAAAGCAATCCTTCGTGGGTAGGAACGGGAGCCGTTAGCGGTGAGCGGGGAGCCGAAAAGATCGACCATGCTCCCGGAGCGGCCTGGTCCTACTACCTGCTCCCAGCTTTCCGCTCCCGTCCTTCACAGACAACTGATACCCGCTACAATTCCAGCACGGTGACGTTCGCATTCGTGTAGACACAGATTTGGCCGGCGATCCGGAGGCTCTCCTCGGCGATATCCCTCGCGCCCATGGCGGAGTGTCCCAGAAGAGCCCGGGCCGCGGCGAGTGCATAGGCCCCGCCGGAGCCGATGGCCAGGATGCCGTCATCGGGGGAGATGAGCTCTCCGCTGCCTGAAAGAAGAAGCTGATTCTCGGCGTCGGCCACGATGAGCATGGCCTCAAGGCGCCGCAGAGCCCGGTCCATGCGCCAGTCCTTCACCAGCTCCACGGCCGCGCGCTCCAGGTTTCCGTTGAATTCCTCCAGTTTCGCCTCGAAGCGGGTGAAGAGGGCGAAGGCGTCGGCCACGCCCCCCGCGAACCCCGCCAGGACCTGGTCGTGATAGAGCTTGCGCACTTTGCGCGCCCCGTGTTTGAGGACCGTCTGGCCGAAGGTGACCTGCCCGTCCGCCGCCATGGCCACCTTGCCGTCTTTGGCTACGCACAGGACCGTCGTGCCGTGCATCTGTTCCATGCGAACCTCCACCGAGAGGATAGCGCGGACCGCGGGCCGGGGGAAGTGACGCTCCTTCAAGATGTCTCGTTCTCTGTTCTTTCTCTCTGTTCTTTCTCTCTGTCCCTGCTCTCCGTTCTTGCTCTCTGTTTTTGCCCTTGTCCTTGTCCCCTGCCCATTGCCCAATGCCCCTTACTTCACTCTAAACCGCACTTCCGCCCTGCGCCCACCAGCCTCCATGGCCACGAGGGTATGGCTTCCAGCGCGCAGAGGCCAGGAAAGGGCGGCGGCGCCAGGCCGCGTGCCCAGGGAGACGCCGTCCATGGTCCAGGCCACGGCGGCGGCGGGGTTGTCCGTGAGGACGCGCAGATCCAGGGCTTGGTACTCGGACCGGAGGGTCGGATCGATCCAATAGGTGGCGTCGCCGGGCGGGTTCTCGATGAGGAACCGCTTTGCCTCCGCGCGGCCGGGGGCAGCCGCTGCACTCGGCGGGGGTTCATCCATGACCTTGTTTCGAGCGGAGGCCCACGTCCTGTACTCCGCGGGCCACTGGGGCCTAGCCTCGCCTCCCCCTGAAACGTGCCAGCGGCAGAGGGGCGGCGGAGACTGGACGGGGAGCCATTCGGACAGGGAGGAGGGGCAACCGGCCCCGGCCTTCTGGCCTGAAAGGGCGCAGACGGAGATCTCAACGAGGCCCGGCGCTGGCTCCACGATGGGGGGGTCTCCCAGACCCGGAAGGCGGCCCAGGGTTCGGCGTTCCGCGGCCATCATCACGTCATGGAAGATGGGTCCGGCCCCCGTGACCCCCGAGGAGCCCTTCATGGGCGACCCGTCGAAGTTCCCCACCCAGACGCCCACGGTCACGTTCCGCGTGTAGCCCAGGGTCCAATTGTCGCGGTAGGCCTGGGACGTGCCGGTCTTCACCGCCACAGGAAAGGGAAACTCGAGGGCGCCGCCCCGGCCAAAGATGAAGGCGCGAGCTTCGTTGTCGCACAGGATGTCCGTCACCCAGAAAGCGGCCCGCGGTGAGAGCACGGAGTGAGGAGTGAGGAGTGAGGAGCGAGGAGGGCAACGAGACAGAGGCCCGTCCTTCGGCTCCCGGGCGCCCGCCTCCCCGGTGTCCGTTCTGCCCGTTCCGCTGTCCCAATTCCGCTGTCCGAATTCCAAATTCCCAATTCCGCTGTCCGAATTCTCTTCCCCGCTCCCTGCTCCCGATGATGGAGGCATCACCGCCCGGGGGGGCACATACACTCCCCCGCGTGCCAGGGTTGCATAGGCGCAGACCATCTCATCGAGCCTGACTTCGGAGTCGCCGAGGGTGAGGCCGTAGCCGTAGTAATCGGCGGAGCGGTCCAGCGTGGTGAACCCCAGGGAGCGCAGGAGGTCCAGGAGGGGCGGCACGCCGACCTGGGACAGGAGCCACACGGCGGGAACGTTTTCCGATCCCGCCAAAGCTTTCCTCGCCCGCATGGGGCCTCGGAAGACGCCGTCATAATTGCGCGGACTGTAGAGGACACCCGCCTCGGCCGTCGGAAAATGGCTGGGAATGTCGGGCAGGACGGAGGCCGGATTGTAACCCTTGTCGAAGGCGAGGGCGTAGGTGAAGGGCTTGAGGGCCGAACCCGGCTGGCGAGGCGTGACCACCCCGTCGATGGCTCCGCCGTGGGACAGATCGAAATAGTCCCCCGACCCCTCCCAGGCAAGCCAGTCACCGGTGGCGTTATCCATGACGGCCACGGCCACGTTGTGGGCTCCGTGCCGGGCCAGGTCGCTCCGCCGCGCCTCGATGATCCCCTCCATGTCCCTTTGCAGGCCGCCGTCCAAAGTCGTGCGAAGGACGTCTGCGCCGCCTTCCTCGCTCCGGGCAAGGACCTGCTGGACGAAATGGGGTGCGAGGAACGGTTTGCTCGCGCGCCTGAACGCGAGCCGCTCCTGGCAGGCGCGAACGAAAGCTTCTGAATCGAGGAATCCCAGCTCGCGCATCCGGCGCAGGACCTCCTTCTGCCGCGCCAGAGCACCCTTGAGATTCTGGTAGGGGTCCAGCGACGAGGGACGCTGGGGAAGGCCGGCGAGGAACGCCGCCTGGGCCTCCGTGAGGTTCGACGCGGGACAGCCGAAGTATCCTTCCGCGGCGGCCTGGACACCCGCGTACTGGTTCCCGTAGGGCGCGAGGTTGAGATAGAGGGCGAGGATCTCCCTCTTGGACCGCCGGTGCTCCAGCCTCAGCGCGTAGACCATCTCCTTCAGCTTGCCCCCGAAGGATCTGCGCCGGATCATGAGCTGTTTCACGGCCTGCTGGGTGAGGGTGGAGCCGCCCTCTCGAATGCGGCCCGCGCGAAGATCCACCCAGGCGGCCCGAACCACGGCCATCAGGTCGATTCCCGGGTGGCGGAAGAAGCGGCGGTCCTCCGCCGCGAGGGTGGCGCTGACCATGGGCGCCGGGAGGGCCTCCGCCGGGAGCCAGGCGCTTCGGGCGGCCCGGTCCGAGAGCGATTCGTACAAGACGGCGCCGTGCCTGTCCAGAATCCGCACCGACCGGTGCGGCGCCGGGTCCAGAAACCCGGCGGGGAGGGGCCCGCACCTGATCCACCCCGCCAGCCCCACAAGGGCGGCAGCCGCCGCAATCCATCCCATCGAGCGCACGCCGGGCCATCGGCGCGGGGTCCCCTTGCACTCCATGGCTCTAAGATAGCAAACTATCCTCAAGCGAGGGTCGAACCTGTCGGACGGGGAGCGCGATCAAGCGCCACACGTGGGAGGGAGCCTCATGTTCGAGACGGCCGAGGTGGGGAACAAAATGAACAAGGCGGATTATGAGAAGGCCCTTCCGGCGCTGCGCGAGGCCCTCCTGTCTGCCCAGCGGGCTCTCGCCGTGTCCAAGTCGGCCGTGGTGCTGCTGGTGGGAGGCGTGGAAGGGGCTGGCAAGGCGGAGGCGGTCAGCCGGCTCCTGGAGTGGATGGACGCGAGGGGCATCGAGACCCACGTCATGGGCGATCCCACCGACGAGGAGCGCGAGCGTCCCCCCATGTGGCGCTTCTGGAGAACCCTGCCCGCCAAGGGCCACATGGGCATCTACATCGGCACCTGGTACACGGAACCCATCGTGAACCTGGCCTTCGGGCGCATCGGCGAGGGCAGGTTCAACCTCCTCATGGACCGCAACGTGGCTTTCGAATCCATGCTCGCGAAGGAGGGCGTCCTCGTCATCAAGGTATGGTTGCACCTCAAGGAGGACGCTCTGCGCAAGCGCCTCAAGAAACTGGCGTCGGATCCCAGGAAGCGATGGCGGGTCAACGAGCGGGATTGGAAGTACCTGAAAAAGTACGCGCGGTTCCGGAGCGTCTCCGAACGGGCCCTACGCCGGACGGGCACGGGCAAGGCGCCGTGGTTCATCGTGGAGGCCACGGACCAGCGGTACCGGGACCTCACAGTGGGGCGGCACGTGGCCGCGGCCATCGATGACCGCCTTGCGGAAGACGCCGCCGCCCCCCCCGTGAAGCTCGTGCCGGACAGGCCCAAGCCGCACCGCATCAACATCATCAGGAACCTGGACTTAGCGCAGCAGCTCCCCGTAGACGTGTACGAGCGCCGGCTGGCCAAAGGCATGTCGCACATCAACGTGCTCACGCGAAAACTCTTTGACAAGCAGCGGTCCCTCATCCTCGTCTTCGAAGGGCCCGATGCCGCGGGCAAGGGGGGTTCCATCCGCCGCCTCACCGCCGCCATGGACGCCCGCAATTACCAGCACATCGCCATCTCCGCGCCCACGGACGAGGAGCGGGCTCATCCCTACCTGTGGCGATTCTGGCGCCCCCTCCCCCGGCGCGGGCGCGTCACCATCTACGACCGCTCATGGTACGGTAGGGTTCTCGTAGAGCGCATCGAGGGCTTCTGCTCCCGCGAGGAATGGGAGCGGGCGTACGCGGAAATCAACGCCTTCGAAGAGGAGCTCACGGAGTTCGGCACCATCGTGGTCAAGTTCTGGCTCGCCATCAGCCCCCAAGAACAGCTCCGCCGCTTCAAGGATCGCCAGGTGACCCCGTACAAGCAGTACAAGATCACCCAGGAAGACTGGCGGAACAGGGCGAAGTGGGAGGCCTACGAGGCCGCCGCCGTGGACATGGTGGACCGCACGAGCTGTGAGAACGCGCCTTGGGTGTTGGTGGAGGCGGAGGACAAGAACTGGGCCCGGATCAAGGTCATGGAGACCGTCATCCATCACCTCAAGGACGCTTTGGGGTAAACGTTCGTCCCCGGCGCGAGAGCCCCGAGGCCGGTGTCACCGTCCTCCCGCTGAGAAACTCGGATGGACCCGGGGAAGTCTTTCAGCCGCCTGCTAACCGCTGGGGTTTTTTGGCCCCTGCTGTCTTCGTGCTAGGAGCAGGACCACACACCGGCAAAACCGCCAGCCAGCCTCATCACCGGCCTACATGACCGGTCCGCGTTTCGCACTCGTTGCAACCAATGAAACACCCATGGGCGTGCACCTCAACGATGTCGCCCTTTCCACAGATTCTGTGGAAAAGCCTGTGAGAATCCCTGTGCGTTCTTCTTAAACTGCCGGTAATATAAGGAGATGCCGCAGGTTGCACACGGATTCAGCGCGTCGATATCACAGCATTGTTTTATATAGCCATTACACTTACCGCCTAGAAAGATAAGGGCCTTGGATGAAGGCCGCGAACTCCCTTACACCAGAAGGCTTTTCCTGTGCAAATCCGCCAGGACTCCCACTGGGCAAGGGTTGGCGAGCGGAGTCCGGGGGACCGTGATCATCCGGCCGAGGCCTCCGCCGGTCGTCTCTGGCCGCACGCGGCGCGACGGTGTACTCTGCACCTTGAGGTGCCCATGCATCCAAGACTCAAGGCGTTTCTCTTTCCTCCCCTCAAGCCGGAATTCGTACTGCGGGTGGTCCTCGTGGCGGTGTGCGCCTACCTTTTTTTCGGCCACGTGTGCACGCCCTTCTTCGCGCGCGGCCACAGCATGGAGCCGGCCTACAAGGACGGGTCCTTCGACTTCATCTGGAAGCCCAGGTATTGGTTGTCGCCTCCCGAGCGGGGTGACGTGGTCACGGTGCGCCTGGCGGGCGAGGATGTGGTCTACCTCAAGCGCGTGGTGGCCCTGGCGGGCGACGAGGTGGAATTTCGGCAGGGCACCCTCTTCCTCAACGGGCGCCCCGTGGACGAAGCGTACGTGAAGGGGCCCTGCGATTGGAACCTGCCTCCGCGGGAGGTGGACCCTGGCAACGTGTATCTGGTGGGTGATAACAGGAGCATGCCGATGGAACAGCACGATTTTGGCCAGACTTCCCTCCGGCGCATCGTGGGAGGCCCCCTATGGTGACGCGCAACAGGGTCCTCGCGGCCCTCGGCGTGATCCTCCTCGCCTGGGGAATCTGGTACGCGTTTCCCACCCGCGAGCGCCAGGTGCGCCGCCAGTTCAAAGCTCTGGCGTCCTGGGCCGGCAAAGACGGGCCGGAGGGGGCGCTTGCCACGGCGCAGACGGCGCGGGAGGCGGGGCGTTTTTTCGCCGGCCCCTGCGAGTGGAACGCCGAAGCCTACAACCTCTCGGGACGGGTCTCCTTGGAGGAAATCACGAGGTACGTGTTCGCGGCACGCGAACGCATGGACAAGCTCGCGGTGAGGTTCTATGACCTTAAGGTGGAGTTTCCCAAGGACGGCACGGCGCACGCCACGGCCACCGTCCGGGTGCAGGGCACGTCCAAAGATGGCGACGCCCTCAACGAAACTCACGAGCTGAAGTGCGATCTGGTCAAGCGAGACGGGCGATGGCTCCTGAGCCGGATCACCCTGGTTCAGGTTCTGAAGCGGTAGCGCCTTCGGTCTCCGCGGCCAAAAGCAGAACGGCCGACACCATCCCAGCCGCCCCGGCCAGTAGCCATAGGACCTGTCCGCCCCAGCTCTCCAAGATGCGGGTACCCACCCACGGCCCCGAAATAAGCGCGAGGCTGAAGGTCCCCTGATACAGCCCCATGTACTCGCCCCGCCGGTTCGCCGGCGCAAGGTCTGCCACGAAGGCCGCGCTGGAGGGAAGGAGGATCATCTCCCCGAAGGTCCACACCACCACCGTGGCCGCCATGGTCCAGAAATCTCGCGCGAAGGCCATGGCCCCGAAACCCATCCCCACGAGCGCCGCCCCCAGGGCCAGCGTCCGCCCATGGCGCCACCGCGCCATGGCGGAGTTGAGAGGCACTTCCACGAAGATGATAATGCCCGTGTTGATGGTCAGGAGGAAGCCGAAGGCCGATTCGGTGAGCCCCAGCCCGCTCACGAGGAAGAGCGGCATCGTGGACATGAGCTGAAAAAACACCAGGGCGGCGGGAAAAAAGGCGGCTAGAAAATAAACGAAGCGGACGTTCGCAAACGCTCTCAGGCCCCCGCCCGAACCGGCTGAAACCTCGGCCGGAGCTGTCTGAGGGCCGGCCCTGCTCACGCGGAGCGACAGGGCCAGCACGGCCGCCGAGAGCAGCGTCGTGGTTCCGTTCACCATAAAGAGCGCCGGGAAGGAGACGGCGGCCAGAAGGCCTCCCGCTGCCGGTCCCACGCTCATGCCGAGGTTGATGGCGAGGCGGTTGAGGGCGAAGGCGGCCCGCCGCTGTTCAGGCAGCGCGAACTCGGACAAGCTCGCCAGGTTGGCTGGACGGAAGGCCTCGGTGATCACGGCCCAGGCCAGGACGAGAGCAAGGATGGCACCATAGGATCTCACCCACGGAAAGGGAAGAAGCAGGAGTCCTGAGAAGAAGAGGGACACCTTCATGACCCTGAGGGAACCCAGGTGGTCGCACAGGAGCCCCGAGAGAGGGCCGCTGGCCAGGGCTCCCACGCCGTAGACGGAAAGCGCCACGCTGGCCTGTGCCGGGCTGTAACCCAGGTGCTGGGTCAAATAGAGCATGAGGAAGGGCAGGACCATGGTTCCGGTCCGGTTGATGAGGGTCGAGATGCACAGAGCCCAGATTTCTCTCCTGAGCCCTCCCAAAGACGCCCATGGATTCATGGCTTTCCCATTCCCCCAACGCGACACATCCTACACCCGATTCTTTAGGGACCCGCCGCGGCGGCCGCTGCCGTCCCAGGTATACCCGAAGCGGGGGCGGCCCGCGCCGCCCCCGTCTTCGCGTCTCGGGACCTGAAGTTACTTTCGCTTGGCCGTGAAGACCCCGCTGGGCTGTCTCACTTCCAAGGCGCCCACCGTCCCCTTCTCGTCCTGGACGAAGTGCAGGGAGATGACCTTGGCCTGCTTGAGGATGAACTCGTCGCCGAGCGCGGGAACGAGGTCGTGCACGGGCTGTCCCGGCACCAAAACGACGAGGCCTTTGCCTCTCAGCTCCACCGCCATCACCCGTCCGGCCAGCTCGTACCGTCCCACGAATCGCTGGAGGTAGGCGGGCTCCGAGAGCCGGGCATCGGGCAGCCGCGTGAACACGATGTCCTTCACGGCAGGTTCCAGCGGGGCGGAAACGGAGCAGACGTAGCCCCGCGGATCGGTATGGAAGCTGAACCTCGTGTCCTCGAACACGTCGTCCTTGGCCTTGCCGCCGTTGAAGGTGTCGTAGTGCCAGTGCTCCAGGGGAGTGCTGATGCCGTGGTAGACCACTTCAAGGTGGCCGCTCACCAGGGTCACCCTGAGGGCCCCGTAGCCGGGGAACTCGTAGTCGCCGGCATAGTCCTCGATCTTGTGGCTGGGCTGGGTGCCGGGAACCCTGACCATGTCCTTTTTCTTCTTTCCTTCCTTCTCCGCCGCTTCCGCCTGGCTCTTCTTGGCCGCCGCCTCGGCGATCCAGGGTTTGGGTTCGAGGCCGAAGAGCCTGTCGGCCGCCACCCGGACGATGAGCTCGCGAAGGGGCGTGCTGTCCATGTTGGTGAGAGCCACGATGCCCACGCCGTCTTGCGGGAAGAGGGCGACCATGGCCGAAAAGCCGTCGATGTTGCCGCCGTGCTGCACCCGCCGGTGGCCGCGGTAGGTCTCAACGAACCAGCCCATGGCGTAGTCGCTCGGGGAGAGCTCCGGCTTGTTCACCGTCTGCCCCGTCACCATCTGGGCGAGCTGGAGCTCCTTCACGGTGGAGGCTTCCGCGAGTTTGGTCTCCCCGTACATTCCCGCGTTGATGTTCACCAGGGCCCACCGGGACATCTCCCTGGCGCTGGAATTGATGGAGCCGGCGGGCCCCATGTTGCCGATGGGACGGAAGGGGATCTTCTCAACCTTGTCGTCTTTGCGCCGGTAGGGCTGAGCAAAATCGGCGTCCGTCTGAGACACGGCGACGTCAAAGTTGCTCCGCGTCATTCCCAGGGGATTCAGGATGCGCTCCCGCACCGCCTCCTCCCACGTTTGTCCCGTCACCACCTCTTCGAGGTATCCCGCGGTGAGAACCATGAGGTTGTTGTACTGGAAGGTCTCGCGGAGGCCGGCGCTGGGTTCGAGGTAGGCGAGCTTCTCCACGAGTGAGCGGCGGCTCGCCCCTTGGTCGTTGTACCAGACCAGATCGTGGCGAGGCAGGCCCGAGCGGTGGGTCACGAGATCCCGCGGGGTGATGCGCTCCGTGGCGGACATGTCGTGCAGCTTGAACCAAGGGATGTAGGTTCTGACGGGCTTGTCCCACTCCACCTTCCCTTCGTCCACCAGCGTGCCCAGGACGAACGTCGTGAAGGCCTTGGTGCTGGAGCCGATGGCGAAGAGGGTGTCAGGGGTCACGGGAAGCTTCTTCTCCACGTCCCTGAAGCCGAAACCCTTGGCGTAGATGACCTCCTTGCCTTTGACAATGGCGATGGACATACCAGGGACGTCAAAGGCCTTCATGCCCGCCTCCACCTCTTCGTCAAAGCCGGCCAGGGCGTCTTTCGCGGCGAGGTCCACCGAAATGGCCAGGGGGCTTCCGGGGAGCTGGATCGCGCCCTCCCAGTGTCCTGCCAGGATCGGAGGGTCGCCCGCCAAGCCGGGCATCGCCAGGAGCGCCAAGAGCACGGCCGCGAAGAGCAGCCGGCCCGTTCCACCACGTATCGCTTTCCACGTTTCCATCATGGTCCCCTCCTTCGTGTGAGCTCTCGGGCCTCACCCCCGAGGTTGATGGGACGGCCGAGGCGGAAACAAAGTTTCAGGCAGGACGCGGGTGAGCGTCCGCCTCCAACATGTGACCGGACCCGGGGCTATGCCCTCACGTCCTTATGCGGCAGAATGGTCTGGAGGAGTTGCCCATGCCCGACCTGCTCGTGAAACTCTACGATCTTCCCGACCCGGCGCCCCGCATAGAAGATCTCAGAAAGAGAGGCGTCTGCATCCGCCGGGCCATGGCCTACGAGAGGCACATCGTCACCGGCTGGGTGCGGGCCCGTTTCGGCGAAGGGTGGGCCAGCGAATGCGAGACGGCCTTCGCACGCGCACCCATCGCCTGCCAGATCGCCACGCGCGAGGGCGCGGTGCTCGGCTTCGCGTGTACGGACGCCACCGCCCTGGGCCTCTTCGGGCCCCTGGGCGTGGACGAGGCAGAGCGAGGGAAGGGCTTGGGCGCCGCCCTCCTCCTTGCCTCTCTGGCTGGCATGGCCTCGCGCGGGTACGCCTATGCCGTCATCGGAGGGGCCGGCTCCGTGGAGTTTTACGCGGGCGTGGCCGGAGCCGTGGAGATCGCGGGATCGGTGCCTGGACTCTATCGCGACCGTCTAAAACACGAGTGACGTCTCGTAGCACTGCCCCAGCCGCTCGCCGGCCTGCCAAGTACGTCTCCTCTCATCCCGGCTTACCGGCGCGCCTCGCGCCATACCATGGCCGCGAGGAGGCCGGTGAACAGGGCGCCCGCCACGCTCATCCAGAGGGGGATCGCCGTCTGCCCCACCGTGACGGGCAAGGCCATGACAACCCGAACCGCGTGGAGGATGCATATCACGGCCAACAGCGCCGCCGCGAGTTTTGAAAAGGGCCTGCCCTTCCTTTTCTTCGAGGCCATCTTCCCCCCCTAACTTCTTGTGCCCCTTGTGTTCTTAGTGTCTTGGCGGTGCGTTCTTCCTCCCTACGGCTTCACCTCGATGACGTCCGTGGCCGTCCTTCCGAAGATCTCGGGCTCGTACATCTCTTCGGCGCGGGCCGGCGCCGTGGTGAAGGTCCCCGCGGTGGTGGCACGGCAGACGTAGTTGAAGGCGTGATGGCCCTCGCCGAGACGCATGGCGAAGAGGAGGACGCGGTCGTCGTGGCGTTCCACGTGGTCGAAGCCGCCCCTCTGCCACCACTGGGTCCAATCCCCTCCTTCCTCCGTTGTTTCCTGGTCGCCGGCCAGGTCGCGGGCCGTCGTGGCGAACCACGACTCCACGGGTTCAAAACCGGAGGGGATGGGGTCGGTGACGGCCACCCAGCGGCGCTCCTTGGTGAGGTCGAAATCCAGGACCACGCGGACCATGTCTCCCGCCTTGAAGGTGGTGCTGGAGGGTCCTCCCGCCATGGGCTCGTAGTGCCGCTTCACGGTGATGCCCGCGTCCAGAGGCTGGAGCGCGGGCGCGGCGGACACGTACTTCAAACGCGCCGCGTAAAAGAGCGTGCCGGTTCCCTCGCGTTTGAAGCTGAGGGGGAACGGCTCGTCGCCCTTCTCCATCCGAAGGAGATCGGCCATGGATGTGTCCAGAACCCGCGCCTTGGCCTCGCGGCCCTTGAAGGTTTCGGTCATGAGGGTTTGGAGGCCGAGGCTCGCCACGGCGGTGAAATCGGGCGCCTCCTTTTCGTAGGCGCGGTAGTAATCCACCAAGGCCTCCATGGCCATGGCATTCTCCTGGGTGTTGCCCCAGCGGCCGTCCTTTCGCGCCGCCAGGAGCCAGCGCACCATGCCGGGAACGAGGACGGGGTCGCCCCCGCCCCGGACCAAGCTGCCCAGCGCGATGGCCGTGGATCGCACGGTGCTGTTCCAGAACCACAGGAGGTACGGGTCGCTCAGCTCCTCCACGTGCGCCGAGCCACCCTCGGGAAGGACGGAGTTCTTCATCCTTCGCGCAAGGTCATTGGGCCGCGCGCCCGTTTCTTTCGCGGCCACCATGGCGTCCCGCAGGTAGCAGAGGCCGAAGACGGGCATCCGGTCCCGGTAGCCGTAAAGGCGGGTGAGGTGGCTGTCCACGGGGCGGCCCTCCTCCGCCAGAACCTTCACGGCGAAGGCCTGCCATGCCGTGTAGGCGGGCATGTAGGCCTCGTTGGGCTTGGGCGCCCCCCCCACGGACTGGGCGAGAAAATCGCAGGCCCTGGAGAGGACGTCGCCGCTCACCGTGTAGCCCAGCTTCCTGGCGCGCTGGCAGACGTGGATCACGTAGCTTGTGAGGTAGGGCGAGGCGAAGCGGCAATCCTCTCCTTTCCAGTAGACGAAACCGCCGCTGTCGCACTGGAAATCCTCGAGTTCTTTAAGCGTCTTCTGGGCCACGGCCCTGAGGCCGCCAGGTTTCAGGCCGGGGAGGCTGAAGGCGTCTCCCAGATCCGCGGCGAGCATGACTGCCAGGGCGCACGAGGCGCGCTGCTCGGCACAGCCGTAGGGGTAGTCCACGAGGTAGCGGGCCCCTTCACCAAGGCCCACCATGGCCGTGGAGGACAGCTCCAGGTGCAGCCCTCCTAGGTCCGGCACCACGTCCCGGGGCAGGCTCAGCGTTTCCTTTCCGCCGGGGGGGACGCTTCCGTAGGCCGCCACCACCTCGGGCGATGCGAGGAGGCGCACGGGAAGGGGCATCTCGAAGGCGTCCTCCTCGCCGTTCATCTTGACCGTCACCAGGAGGCTCGCGGTACCCACGCCCTTGGCTGCGGCGTGGAATCGCACCTCCGCGGTTCCCCTGGCGGGGACGGACACGGTCTGGACGCCGTCCGCCACATCGAGGATCCCGGGGGCGAGGCTCTTCATGGTCACGAGGGCCGTGCCACCATCCTTCAACAGGCTGTGCACCACGGCACCGAAGTAGGCCCGGTCTCCCAAGGCGAGAAAGCGCGGGAAGGCGGGCGTGAGCAGGAGGGGTTTGCTCAAGCGGATCTCGTGCTGGCCCCAGCCGAAGCGGTGCGATTTGTCCTGCACCACGGCCATGACGCGGTAGGTGGTCATGGACTCGGGCAGCTTCTGAAATACGGACAGGTGCCCCCTGGCGTCGGTCACCGCCGAGCCCAGCCAGAAGGCCAGGACCCGGAAGTCCTTCCGGGCCTTGTTTTCGGCCCCCTCGTCGAAGCCGCCGCCGCCGCCCTCCTCCGCTCCCTTAGGGGTGATGACGCGCCGGCTCACGATGTTCTGCCGCGAATCCTCGTTCATGACCTGGAGCGATTTCTCCACCCACACGCTGTCCAACACGTCGGGGGTCTTGTAGCCCGTGAGGGAGAGGACGCCGTAATCCACGGCCCAGAGGGTCACTTCGGCGGGAGCCGGCCTGCCTTCGGCATCGTTCACCTGAACGGAGACACGCGCCGTGTCCAGGGGCCTGTACTCCTCCTTGTCCGTGGAGACCTGCACGGCGAGACGCTTGCGGGCGTTCTCGACCTTGAGCTGGCAGTAGCCGAGACGGAAGGCGGGCTTGCCCGGATCGGAGCCGTCCGTCCCCAGAGCGGCGCTCGTGCGCCCCTTCACGAGGAGCACGGAGACGAAGACGTTGGGGATCTCCCCCTCCGTGATGGGGACGGACACAGTCTGTTGGGTGGAGGTGAGCTGGAACTCTTTGTGGGTGCGGATGCCTTCGCGCTCCGTGGTGAGGAGGGCGGTAGCTTTCTCCCAGGGAGACTTGATCATGATGCGGGCCGTGTCCCCCGGCTGGTAGGTCTGCTTCTCGGGCACCAGGTCGATGCGGCTGTGGTCGTACCGTGCCCAGGCCGTGTAGCCCGCGCCCAGGACGTAGAAATCCACGTCGGTGGTAGTGGTCCTGCCCTGAGCGTCGGAAGCCGTGACGGAGAGGATGTAGTACCCGCCCTCGGCTAGGGGCACCTGGAGCGCCGCGGGGACGGACCCGGTGGTCACCTCCCCCTTCCAGCGCTCCTTCTCGGCCCGCTGGCTCTCCCAGGTATACATGCCGTTGCCCTCGGCCCGGCGCACGCTGTTCCACTGGACCTGAAGCAGAGTCACCGTGGCCTTGACACCGGAGGCGATCTCGCCGCGGGGCGTCACGGCCACCACCTCGGTGGCCAGGCCGTCCTTCATGTCCACGAAGTAGGAGGGACGCTTGAGCCCAAGGTACCAGGGCGCGGGATGGACGGGGAAAGAGGCCCGCCCCGCGAGGGTCTGCCGGGAAACGTCCGTGACTTCGCCCTCGAGGGTGTAGGTGTAGGGCTTGCCCGCTTTGAGATCGGTGGGAAGCTCCAGCCGTAAAACGCCCTCCTTGTCCAGGGCCAGGTCCCGCTGAGAGATTCGGGTCTCCCCTTCCTCTTCTCCCTCGCGCCAGGCTTCGCGCAGGAAGGCGTAGCGCTCCGAGGGGAACTTCTCGCGGAGGATCTTGGGGACATCGTTGAGGGGCGATTTGGAGAAGGTCGCCTTCACGGGCCGGCCCGACATAGAGGCGCCAAAGAGGTACCTCCCCGTGACGGTGCCGGTCAGGTTGCTTCCAGCCAGATCGCCGGTGCCGCCCAGATTCACGTCCACCCTGAAGTCGGGCTTGCGGTAGGCCGCCACGAGGAATCTCTGGTAGGCGTTGCCGTTCTGGCCTTTCACGGAGACGGTCATAGAGTAAGTCCCGAGGCTTCCGTCCTCCGGGATCTTCACGGCCCAGTCGGCGCTGGACCACTCGGAGAGAGGGAGGGCCCGCTTGTCCACCTCGCGGTCGCGGCTGTCCTTGAGGACCGCCTCGGCCGTGGCGCCGGCGGGCAGCAGGGCCATGCCTCGGGCCGTGTCGGAGCGCAGGATGGCCTTGAAGTGGACCTCCTCGCCCGGCTTGTAGACGCCCCGGTCGGGGAAGACGGTCCCTCGCAGAACGGGCCTCGCCTCTTCCAGGCTGAAGGGCATGCCGAAATCCCAGTTGCGGATACCGTCGTTCCAGTCGCTGCACACGTAGGCCAGATCCGATCCTTTGCGGGCCGTCACCACGAAGGCGAGATTCCACGCCGCGTCCCAGGGCTCCACGCCGGCCCTGAGGCGGAGATCCGTGTTGGGGGCAAGGGCCACACCGCTTGTATCTGTCATGCCCTTCCAGAACACCTTGTTGTCCACCGTCCTGATCTCTACCTCGGCGCCCTCCACGGGGGCGCCGTCATCGAGGCGGGTCACCATGACGAGGGTATTGAGGGGGCTGTCCTTGACGCTGATGCCCAGGTTGGTCACCTGAACCAGCGTGGCGGCGGCCTCCTGGGTGACGGGATAGCTCAAGGGAATGGGGTCTTTGCCTTGCAGGGCGGCCCAGGCAAGGCCCTCGCCTTCCGGGTTCAGAACCTTGGAAAGGTTCAATCCGTAGGTGGCCAGCACATCGGGCTGGACGGCGAGGGTTCGCGAGGAGGGCGCCACGCCGGGAAGGCGGTTGGTCTTGGCCCGCTCCAGCGATCCGTTTTCTTTCAGAACCCACCCGTCCATGCGGAGGACCGCCGGTACGAGGGCATCGGGGGCCACGGGCGCGACCCACTCGCTCAGGGTCTTGAGATTCCGCGAGTAGAAGGGCAACTGCGGCCCGCCCGAGGCTTCCCACACGCCGTGCCCCGTGCCGAAGCTCGTGAGGGCGCTCTTGTGCCAGTAGACCGCCTGGCCGTACCAGTCGTACCCGAGGGTCTGGCCGTCCTTGGCTTGAAGGCCGCCCTTGAGGACGAACAGGTAGGTGCGCGCGGGTTGGAGCTTGAGCCCCAGCGTGTCCAGGCTCAGGACCGTGCCGAACCGGCCCTGGTCGCCCCCTTCGCTCTCATCGCCTTCCGTGCTTTCCCCAGCCTGCGCGGCCCGCCCTTTGTCGAGGACCAGGGGGACGGCCTTGGCCGCATCGGTCACGTCAAACACGGTAAGGTGCGGGGCCACCTGGTTGTACGCCACCGGCGCGCTGAAGATGATGCCGTTGTAGAACTCCACGCTGCACTGCTTGGAGCAGCGCAGGCCGTCAACGAAGAGGGCGGGCTCCATCAAGAACTCGTGCGTCTGCGGCTCGCCCGGAGTGGCCGTCCCCTGAAGGCCGGGAACACTCCCATCCAGCTCCAGGAGGAGGCGGGCCTGGGGCGGCGGCGGCGCCGAGGTTTCCATCACTACGAGGTCGTCGCCGGGCTCGAAGCGCTTTTTGTCCCAGTCCTTCGCCACCTTGAAGGGCACCGGCGCCGTGGCGTTGACCACAGACATGGTCTGGGCCACTTTCTTTTGAAAAGCCACGAAGGCCCCGGGGTTCTCCTTGGCCATCCTGCCCATGACGTCTTTTTGCATCTCGGGAGGCTTCCACTCATAGCGTCCGTAGCGCAGGGCCGCATGGGCGGCCACGGCGGCGGGAGAGACAGGCTGGTTGAAGCGCAGGGCAAGCACCACCGGCGAATCGGCGCCTCCCGTCTTTCTGTACTCGCCGGCTCGCAGGAGCTTCACGGTGGGCGTCATAAAGTCGAAGGTGTAGGGCTCCTCAAGCTTGGCGCCTGATGGGGAGACCGCCGCCGTGCTCACGGTCACCTGGTACCGGGTGCTATAGGGAAGCGCGGCAGGCGGGTCAACGGTAAAGATGAGAAGGCGCGTGCCCGACCAGCGGAATTCCCCTTTCAGGGGCGGCACGATGCGAACGAAGGGAGCCTGAACCTTCTCGGGGATTCGGCCCAGCTCCACCATGGGCTCGGAGAACTGGATCCGGATCTCCTTGCACTCCTCGAGCTTGGACGCCTCTCCTACGGGACCGGCGTTCGTGATCTGGAGGCCGCGTCCGGCCCCCCACGCGCTTGCGCTAAGGCCAAGCACCGCGCCGAAGAACAACCCGACCCCTTTCCCCCGGTGCCACATGGGCAGCTCCTAAGAGTGTTCGCACGGACCCCAAAACAGCATGAACACCACGACAGAACACCGCGAATTTATCACGCCATGCGCATCCCGGCAAGGGCGAGCGCCGCCAAGTGCCTTGTCTCCATATGTCCTGTATGGTACTGGGTATACACTTTCAAGTGCGCACTTGACAATACAGTATGCACAACTTATTTTTGACTCGGGAGTAGGGAGAAGCCCGCGTCTGTTCCAGAGTCTTTTTGAATCCACCGTGAACTGGGTCCTCACCAGAGACCCGTTCATGGGTTCTGCCTGGACACAGCGCGTAAACAAAGGGGAGGGAGATCCATGAACAAAAAGGGATGGGGATGGGAGTGGTCGTGCTGGGGCGCAGTGCAAGCCGGTCTGGTTCTTCTCGTGATCGCGGGTCTTGCCCTTCCTGCGTCCGCCCAGAAGGCCAAGGAAGGCAAATCCACCTTGGACGATCTGGCCTTCGGCCGGGCCGAGCTGCGCACCGTGCAGCAGCCCGAGGAGCGGGAGCAGATCGCGGCCACCAGCCCGGGCCGAGAATTGGGCGCCGTGAGCGGCGTCCTGGCCGCCTACGACGCCTTCGCGGCCAGGACGGGAGGCCGGTGGTCTCTTCAGGTGGACCGCGTCACGGGCCGGCCCGCCATCGTGGAAGGCAGCATGCCGTGGATCCCAGGATCGGGGGCCGGAAATACCCTGACGCCCGCGGATTTGGGCCTGGCCGGCGCGGAAACCGAGGGCACCTCCGTCCCCGTGGCCCTCGTAGCCCGAAAGGCGCTGGACTTCATCAGCGCCAACCCCGGCCTGCTCGGCGTGGACCCCAACGCCCTCCAGCTCGTAGAAACCTCCTCGGGACCCATGCTCGACTACCTCTACTTTCTGCATTTTCAATGGACCTATGCGGGGCTTCCCGTAGACGGGGCCTATGTGGCCTTCCGCCTGAACCACGGCAACCTGGTCCAGTTCGGAGAAGAGAACATCTCCGACGCCGTCTACTCCCTTGATCCAACCCCGTCCATCGCCCTGGACACAGCGTGGGCCAATCTCTCCGCCTACCTTGGGGGGATGGACGCGGAGGACAGAGTGCTGGAACCGGGGCGCCTTCTGGTGGTCCCCTTCACCGATCCTTCAGCCCTCAGCGGAGCGGCGGCGGTTCCAGGCCAGGGGCTGAGCTACCGCCTCGTCTACGAGGTCCTGTTCAGGCGGCCCGCCGTGGTGGGCACGTGGCAGGCCCGCGTCGACGCCCACACGGGGGAGATCTTGAGTTTCCTCGACGCCAACCGCTACGGATCGATCAAGGGAGGCGTGTACAAGACGGACCAGCCCGCCACCGAGGTGAGCGTTCCGTTCCCCTACGCCGATTACGGCGGCACGGCCTGGGCGGACATCGTGGGGAATTTCACGGGGACTTCGGGGACTTCCACCATGACGGGCCGCACGGGAAGCACGGGCAACGTGGGCGGCGTGGACATCGTGGACGCCTGCGGGACTATTTCGCTCGCCTCGGACGCCGCGGGGCTGATCGACTTCGGCACGAGCGCCGCCACGGACTGCAGCAGCCCGGGAGGCGGGCCGGGCAACACGCGCGCCGCCCGAACCCAGTACTACAACATCAGCATGATCAAGATCAAGGCCTACACGTACTTGCCCTCAAACACGTGGCTACAGGGCCGCTTAACGGATAATACCAACGGCACCAAGACCACGTGCAACGCCTACTGGGACGGTACGGCCGTCAATTTCTTCCAGCACGGCACAAGCGGGTGCTCGAACACGGGCGAGCTTCCGGGGGTCTCCCTTCACGAATGGGCCCACGGCCTGGACGCCAACGACGGATCTCCAGCGGGCGATAAGGGAACGGGTGAAACCTACGGCGACTTCTCCGGTGTTCTTCAAACCCACGGTTCCTGCGCGGGTAATGGATTTTTCCTCACCCTCGACCGTGGCTGCGGAACCACAACTCCGGGCTATAACTGCGGCGGCTATGGTGATTGCTGCCTCCAGTGCTCAGGGGTGCGCCAGCTCGACTACGCCAAACACGCGGCGGCCAAGCCCCACTTCGCCGAGGACCTCACCAGCAATACCTGCACGGGGTGCACGGCCTATGCCTGCTCCACGGACCGGACCTACGCGGGGCCTTGCGGCTATGAAGGCCACTGTGAGTCACTCATCTCCTCGGAAGCCATGTGGGATCTCCCCGTCCGGGATCTGGCCACCTGGGGCATGGACACGGCGAGCGCCTGGCAGCTCATGGACCGCCTGTGGTATGCCAGCCGGCCCACTTCCGGGAGCGTCTACGCCTGCCCCAGCCTCACCACCACCAATGGTTGCGGCACGAGCAACTACTTCACGACCTTCCGGGTGGTGGACGACTGCGACGGCGACCTCAGCAACGGCACGCCCCACGCCAGCGCCATCTACAACGCCTTCAACCGGCACAAGATCGCCTGCACGACGGTCGTGAACACGGATCAGACCAACTGCTGCCCCTCGCTGGCGGCGCCCGTCCTTGCGGGCACGGCGGGCAACATGCAGGCCTCGCTCTCGTGGGGTGCCGTCACCAACGCGGTGAAGTACTACGTGTTCAGGAACGAGACGGGCTGTGACGCCGGATACACCAAAGTGGGCAGCGTCACGGCCCCCACCGTGGCCTTTACGGACACGCCGCTCTCCAACGGAGTCACCTACTACTACCGCGTCCAGGCCGTCGGTTCGAGCGACGCCTGCGTGAGCCCGATGAGCAACTGCGCGACGGTGACCCCCGTGTCCTGCACCCTGCCCGCCGCCCCCGCGGGCGTCACCGCCACGACGACGCGATGCACCGACGTGCAGGTCTCCTGGAACGCCGTCACCGGCGCCACCAGCTACAACGTGCTGCGCGGCGCCGCCTGCGGCACCGTTGTGACCACCTTCACGGGGGTGACGAGCCCCTACACGGACGCCACCGCCGTGGCGGGCACCACCTACCAGTACTGGGTCGTGGCCTTGAACTCATGCGGTACCGGCGCTAGCAGCGCCTGCGCCACGGGTACACGGGCGGTCACACCCGCCGCGCCCGCCGGCGTCTCGGCCTCCACGACCCTGTGCACGGGCGTGGCGGTCTCATGGAGCGCCGTCAGCGGAGCCACGAGCTACACCGTGCTGCGCGGCTCGGCCTGCGGCACGGCCCTCGCCACCTTCACGGGCGCCACAAGTCCCTACACGGACGCCACCGCCGTGGCGGGCACCGCCTGCCAGTACTGGGTCGTGGCCCTGAACGCCTGCGGCACGAGCGCCGACAGCGCCTGCGCCTCAGGGCTGCGCCTGGCCCCGCCGGAGGCTTCCGCGTCCCTCGCCGCCACGCCCACCGCTTACAGCAACGTCGACTTGACCTGGGCGGCCGTCGCCGGAGCCACGGGCTACAAGGTGTACCGGGCCACGGGCACGTGTCCCCAGGCCTCCTACACCTTGATCACCCCCTCTCCCTTGGCGGGAACGTCCTACTCCGACGGCACCGTCTCGGGCAGCACGACCTACGCCTACGTGGTGACGGCGGTGAGCGCCGCCTGCGAGTCCGTTAGCAGCCTCTGCGCGGCGGCCACCACGCCCGCGCCGCCCTGCACCACGCCGCCCGCCTTCGCGGGCCTCGCCACCGTCGCCCCGGTCACGGCCGCCACCTGCGCCCTCAGACTCGACTGGGCCGCGGCGACGCCAAACTGCGCGGGCACCATCACGTACACCGTCTACCGGTCCACCGCCTCTGGGTTCACGCCCGGCCCCGCCAACCTCCTCGCCTCCGGGGTCACGGCCCTCACCTACACGGACGCCTCCGTGGCCAGCGGAACCCCCTACTACTACGTCGTCCATGCCGTAGAAGCGCCCGTGAGTCTTGAGGATACGAACGCAGTTGAGAAGAACGGCACACCGGGTGTGCCTAGTACGATAACCGCCTATAGCAACAATTTTGACTCGGCCACGGGGATCTCCAATTGGAGTCTCATCTCCTTTTCGGGCAGCACCGCAAGCTGGCGTGGCGTCCAAACCTGCACCGCTCACAGCAACCCGAACATCTTCCGCTTCGGCGGAGCGGGCTGCACCGACAATTACGCTAACAATCTTGACGTGGCGGCGGTTCCTAACGGCGCCGCCGGCGGGGTTGCCATCCCGGCCGGTGTCACGAACGTCCGCCTCAACTTTTGGCACCAATGGCAGTTTGAAGCGTCGATCGACGGGGGTAACCTCTGGATTGCATTGGACGCCAGCACAACCTTCACCCGTATTCCCTCGGCCGCCCTGCTCCAGGGAGGGTACAACGGCACCATCAGTACCGACGGCGGTTCCGCGGCTTGGACTGGCACGCAAAACACGGCCTTTACCAATACCATCGTGGACCTCGACGCCGCCGCAAACGCGGTCACCGGCAACTCCGGCGGGGCGGCGGGCAAAACGGTCAAGATCGCCTTTGATGCGCTCTCCGATGGATCTATCACTAGGGACGGCTGGTTCCTGGATGACGTCCTGGTGACCTACGACACGTTGAGTGCGTGCACCTCCTGCGCGGAGGCCACGGGGCTGGCGAACAACACGGCGGCGGACGTGGATCCGTGCGCCTACACGGGGGTGAACGTCACGTGGCCGCAGGATCCGGCCACGAACTGGGGTGACGGCGGCTCGGGCACCCGCACCTACGACGTGCTGCGTGACGGCCTCCAGCTCAACCCCAGCGCCCTCGCCTATGGAACGACCTCCTACCTGGACACCTCCGGCAGCGCCGCCGTCCCTTACACCTACGTCGTGAGATACACCAACGGCTGCGGATTGAGCGCCGTCACCGCGGGCGCCTCCTCGGCGGACCGCAACGACACGCCTGCTCCCGCGATCACGGGCGAGAGCTCCAACCCTTGTCCCGCCACCACCGCCGCCCTGACCGCGACTCCCGGCATGGATTCATACCAGTGGTACCTGAACGGCAGCCCCATCGCCGGAGCCACAGGATCGAACCACGCCGCCGCGGCGACGGGCGACTACACGGTGACCTGCACCAGCGTCTCCGGGTGCTCGGCCACCTCCGCCCCCTTCGCCGTCACGATCGCCTCCTGCGCCGTGCCCCCCGAAGTGGCGCCGGGCGACACGCCCGCCACCGCCCAGGCCTGGACCAGCACCACCGCGCACGCATGGCCCGCCGAGGCCGCCGCGACCTCCGGCTACATCCTCTACCGGGGCACGCAGGCCGACCTTCCCAATCTCGTGGACACGAACCTGGACTCCTGCGTTCGATACACGGGATCAGCTACGACCGTGGACACCCTTTCTGAGGATCCCGCCGCGGTTCCGGGCCGCTTTTACTGGTACCTCGTCACGGGCTCCAACGCCACCGGCGAGGGCAGCGCCGGCTCCCACACGGCCCTCGGCGCGGCGCAGGACCGGGTGGTCAACGCCAACCCGGCCTGCCCCTGACCCTCGACCCTCCTGCTCCAACGGCGAAGGGCCGGGCAAACCGCCCGGCCCTTGTACGATGGACGGAGATCTTTCAGGTCAGTTCAGTGCGACCCCACGGTGCAGGCCACGCCCATCTGTTTGCAGACCGCGAGAATCTGATCAACCACCAAGTCCGTCGTGGACTTCTGGAGGGCCCGGGGCGTGGGCGAGCCGACGGTCATCTGCACCAATCCTTCGGCCACCTGGTCCACCTGGATGGCGGCGCTTCTGGAGCCGCTGGAGAACTCCACGACCCGGTCCGCGTCGTTCCGGTTCGTGATCTTCACCTTGTCGTTGGCCGCGAGGTTCTTGAGGACCGCCTGGTACACGGCATCGGCTTTGGCCTCCAGCATGACGGTGGCCACGTCCATGTCCGGCGTGCGCATGCGCCGGACCACGTGCACCACGGCGCCCCACTGGGCTTGGACCGCTCCGGCGAGGAGCACGGAGGATACAAGGGCCACGGCCAAGATTCGATACCGCTGGAATCGCATGAACACCTCCCTCCTCCAAAAACATGACCCTGGTGATCGGGCCACGCGGCGGGAATGACGTCAATCCGCCTGGTTTTCCCAGGCCTTTCGCCCTTCGGAGTAGAGGTCGCCGCCGTGACAGTCCGTGACCACCACGAGGGGCATGTCCTCCACCTCGAGACGGCGCACCGCTTCGGGGCCCAGGTCCTCGTAGGCGATGATGTCGCACTTCTTGACGCACTTGGCGATGAGGGCCGCCGCGCCGCCCGTGGCCCCGAGGTAGACCACTTTGTGCTTGGCCATGGCCTCCTTCACCGCATCGTTGCGCTTTCCCTTGGCGATCATGCCTTTCATGCCGATCTCCATGAGGCGGGGGGCGTAGGGATCCATGCGGTAGGCCGTGGTGGGGCCCGCGGAGCCGATGACGTTGCCCGGCTTGGTGGGGCTCGGCCCCACGTAGTAGACCAGGCTTCCCTTGATGTCGAAGGGCAGGGGCTGGCCCTTGTCGAGGCCGTCCACCATGCGTTTGTGGGCGGCGTCGCGGGCGGTGTAGATCGTTCCCGAAAGGCGCACGCTGTCCCCGATTTTCAACTTCTCGACGTCCCCATCCGTCAGCGGCGTCTTTAGCTTGTACTCAGCCATTTTGACCCCCTTGGACGATCGTTCCTCGGCTCTCCCGCTCTCCGGCCAACCCGCTCGCTCTGAGAAAGGCGGAGCCTTGCCTTGCGGCACCGGACGCGGGACGGCCCCATTTTATAGTTCAACTTCGCCGTGGCGGTCGGCGTGGCAGTTGACGTTCACGGCCACGGGCAGAGCCACGAGGTGGCAGGGATGCACCTCGATGTTCACCCCCAGGACCGTCACCGTGCCGCCGTATCCCATGGGGCCGATGCCCAGCTTGTTGAGGTCCGCCTTCAGTTCGTCCTCCAGCGCGGCGTAGAAGGGGTCGGGGTTGCGGTGGAAGGGCGACCGCATGGCCGCCTTCTTCGAGAGGATGCAGGACTTCTCGAAGGTGCCGCCCAGCCCCACGCCGATGACCAGCGGCGGGCAGGCGTTAGCCCCGCCGGCGGAGACCGTCTCCAGAACGAACTTCTTCACGCCTTCCAGACCGTCGGCGGGCTTGAGCATGGCCTGCTTGGACATGTTCTCGCTGCCGCCGCCCTTGGCGCCGAAGGTGAGGCGGATCTTGTCCCCGGGAACCACGTCGTAGTGGATCACCGCCGGGGTGTTGTCGCCCGTGTTCTTGCGCTGGATGGGGTCGTTCAGGATGGACTTGCGCAGGTAGCCATCGGCGTAGGCCTTCCGGATGCCGGCGTTGATGGCGTCCGTGAGGTTCCCCTCCACGTGCACGTCCTGGCCGATCTCCGCGAAGATCACCGCGAAGCCCGTGTCCTGGCAGTAAGGGACGCACTCCTGCCGTGCGATGCGGGCGTTCTCCTGAATCTGGCGGATCACCTCCTTGCCCGCCTCCGACTTCTCGGCCGCGAGGGCCTCGTCGAAAGCCCGAAGCATCTCCGGCCCGATGTCGTAGTTCGCGTTCACGGCCACCTTGGCCAGCGCCTCGGTGACCTCCTCAGCCTTGACTGTCCTCATCTGCTACCCCCGACAAAGAGGGGGCCAGGCCCGCCGGGCCCCCGAGAGCGAGATGATACCCCCCGCCGCCCCCCGGTGGCAAGGCGGCGCCTCACGAAATGATCGCGGGGATCATAAGCAGAAGGGGCGCCTCGCCGCCACCCCGTGAGCGGACGGGGGCGGAACAGCGTGAAGCGGACGTCGCGGGATTGAGAGCCACCACCGCGTCCCGCTCTTGCGTATGATCGTGGTATAGTACCGGAGCAGAAGGGCGACTCGCCCGGCGCCGATGAGGCGCGGGGTCGCTTGGGGGTGGAACCGCGAAGGTAAGGATGAAAGGAGATTGGCACATGCTGAACAAGATCGGTCTCATCGGCGGTGGGTACATCGGCGGCGTTCTTACGCAGGAGATTGCCCAGCGGAGACTCGCTCGCACGGTGGGGTTGGTGGATCCGGCGCCCATGCCGGGCCCGAACGATGCCCCCGAGCGCCAGGAGGTCATCAAAAAGCAGTCCGTGTCCATCGGGAAGTGCCTCGACATCGCCGAGGGCCTGCCCACCATCCGCAAGGACATCAAGGTCGTCGGCTCCAAGGACTACTCCGCCATCGAGGGCGCGGACCTGATCATCAACACCGCGGGCGTGCCCCGCAAGGCGCGTCCGGACGGCACGTTCCCCAGCCGCGAAGAGCTGCTTGCGATCAACCTCAAGGTCACCATGGAGGTGGCCAAGGGCATCCAGAAGTACTGCCCGAACGCCATGGTCATCTCCATCGCCAACCCGCTCGACGCCATCGTCTACACCCTCGACAAACGCCTCTCGCCCCCGAAGAACAGGCTCTTCGGCATGGCCGGCGTCCTCGACTCCAATCGCTACTGCTACTTCGTGGCCGAGGCGGCCAAGGTGTCCGTCGAGAACGTGAACGCCGTCGTCCTCGGGGGCCACGGCGACGACATGGTGCCGGTGCGCAGCTCCTGCCAGATCGCCGGCATCCCGGTCACCAAGTTCCTCGACGCCGACACCCTGGCGAAGATCGAGGCGCGCACTCGCAAGGCGGGCGGCGAGGTAGTCGGCCTGCTCGGCTTCGGCTCGGCTTTCGTGTCACCGGCTTGGTCGGCGCTCGAGATGGCCGAGGCGGTGATCTTCGACAAGCGCAAGATCCTGCCCGTCTGCGCCAAACTCGAGGGCGAGTACGGCGTCAAGGGGCTGTTCGTGGGCGTGCCTGCCATCGTCGGCAAGAACGGCGTCGAGAAGATCATCGAACTCGACCTCACCAGCGAAGAGAAGGATGCGCTCGCCAAGTCGGTGGTCGGCGTCAAGAAGACCTGCGACGAAGTCGACACCATGCTCAAGAGCATGTAGGCCCCTTCGGCTTCAATCTTCGCGCCACCGGCTCCCCGCCTCGGCGGGGAGCCTTTTTTCGGGCGGCCTTGGCGCGTAGCGGTGCTCGCCGTGGCATCCTTCCCGTGTGGGCAAATTCCTCTACAGACGGCGGCCCCCGAGGGGCTTACCGTGTCCCCATGGGGGGAGAATCGCCTTGATGGATCCGCCGACGGCAAAACCGGTCCGCGTCTTCCTGGTCGCGGAGCACTCCGCTTTGAGGAAGAGCCTTGAGATGCTGCTGGAAGACGAGGGGCTCGCGGTGTGCAGCGCGGCCCCCAGTGGTGCCGGGGTTCTGAGCGAGCTGTCTGCGGGAGCCGACGTGATGGTCGTTGGCCTTTCGGGAGGCTGGGAGGGCGGGCTCGATCTCATCCGGGAGCTGGCCTCGCGGCCGCGCGCCTTGCCCTGAGGGCCAATGGTGAGGGCCAATGGGGTCACATCTATACTTTCAGCATGCGACATGCGTTGCCTTCTCTCGCCGCCGGACGATGACGCTGATGGTGGCGTAATGCAGCCCCAGTTGGTCGCCGATCTCGCGCTGGCTGTACCGGCCTTCCCGGTAGGCGCGGCAGATCGCCTCGTCCCGAGCGTCCCTGTCCCGCAGTGTCTTGGCGGGGAAGAAGGATTTGAGCGCCGGGCGCAGCGAGAGCCGCTCCTGCATCCGGTACTCCCGTCCCGTTTCCTTGCCTTCGATCCACGGCGCCAGCACAGCCCCGAAAGCCTCCGACCCGATCCACAGGCCCTTCTTGCTCTGCGGCCGCTCCGACTTGCCTCTGCCCGCGCCGCCGGCCACGAAGCTTCGGTAGGCCTTGTGCGCGGCAGGCGCCCTTCCGCCGAACCGCGCCAGCACCCACGAAGTGTCAAGAAACGGCGGAGCGCCCTCCTGCCCCGCCGTCGCCCGGTAGCTGCTCCACGGCCACTTCTCCGGTGACGGAACCCGCATCCCCCGCGCCCGCACCGGGTTCAAGACCACATACCGGCACAGCTCCAGCAGGTGGCTCTCCTTCTCCACCAGAAGCGCCTTGAAGCGGCCTTGGAAGAGGTGCCCCGCCCGCGAGTGGCGGCGGTTGAAGGCCTGCGTGTACTCGCCGCCCAGCTGCCGCATGCCGCGCGACAGGTTCGGCTCGGGCGTCTCGATGAGGAGGTGGTAATGGTTGCCCATCAGGCAATAGGCGTGGACGACCCAGCGCCAGCGGGCCACCGTTCGGCCCAGCGTGGAGAGGAATATCCGCCGGTCCTCGTCGTCCCGAAACACCTCCCGGCGCTCGTTCCCCCGGCTCGTCAC
>JBBIKI010000032.1:0-28964 GCA_037445535.1 Acidobacteriota bacterium
AGGTGGAGGTGCGCATCGTGGCCGCCACCAACGTGAACCTCGAACAGGCCGTGGCCGAGGGGAGGTTCCGCAAGGACCTCTACTACCGCCTCAAGGTCATCCCCATCTTCCTTCCGCCCCTGCGCGAGCGGCCCGAGGACATTCCCCTCCTGGTGAAATACTTCATCGACCACTTCAACCGTGAGTTCAAAAAGAACACGAGGGGCGTAAGCCACGCCGCCATGCAGGCCCTGCTGGAATACCCCTGGCCGGGCAACGTGCGGGAGCTGAAGAACCTGGTGGAGCGCGTCATGATCCTGGAGAACAAGGAGATCATCGACGTACCCGACCTGCCCCGCGAGATCCTGGGCCAGGAGCCGAGCCGCCCCGCCGAACAAACCTTCAACCTTCCCCCCGGGGGCATCGTCCTGGAGGACGTGGAGAAGAGCCTGCTGGAACAGGCCCTCAGGCGCACCGGCGGCAACCAGACCCGCGCCGCCCGCCTCCTAGGCCTCACGAGGGACACCTTGCGATACAGGCTCAAGAAGTTCGAGCTCGAATGAATACCGTAACTTGGGGACTAGGTAACTAGGGGACTAGGAGAGACACGATCTCTCGATGGTGTTTGCGCGGTTGCGCGTTATCCCAGTCACCCAGTCTCCCAGTCCCTTAGTCACGACCCTCAGAGGGACCCCCATGCGCGCATTCATCTTCGACCTGGACGGCACCCTCATCGACAGCGAGCCCGACATCCAGGCGGCCTTCGCCAGCGCCTTCGAAGGCCTGCGCGTGGCCAAGCCTCCCGAGGCGGAGCTTCGGGCCGTCATCGGCATGCGCCTGGAGGACGCCTTCGCCGGCTTCCTGAACGGAGACCGGGCGAGGGCCGTGGAAGGCGCCCGCCTCTTCCGCGAGTTCTACAAGGACCACTACCTGGATGGCACCCGTCCCTATCCGGGCGCCGGTGAAGCCCTGAGGGCCCTGGCCCGCCGTGCTCCCCTCGCCCTGTGCACCATGAAGAAGTGGCAGTTCGCCCGCAAGATCGTGCATGATTTCGGATGGGATGACGTCTTCACTCAGGTTCTCGGCTCCGAGGAAGGTTTCCCCGCCAAACCCGACCCCGCCATGCTTCTCGAACTGTGCCGGAGGCTGGAGGCACCCCCCTCCGGGATCCTCTACGTGGGCGACACCGAGATGGATGCCCATCTGGCCCAAGCCGCCAACGCCCCGTTTGCCTACGCCGCTTACGGCTATGGCACCCAGGAATCCGTGGGGGCCTACCCTCACGTGAAGGTCTTGTCCACCGCTTCCGAGATCGCCGCCTTGTAAGCCGCGCGCAGGGGTTCCAATTCTTCTTATTCACCGCGGAGGTCACAGAGGAGGTCGGACATCGGCTTTGAAGGCCGTCCGCATCCTCATCCCCTCCTCTCGTCTTTCCTCCGTATCCTTTGCGCTTCCGTGGTGAATGGATGTCGGCTCTCATGGAAGAGGCCGCGGCAGCAAGGCTGCCGCACTCCGGAGCACTCCGGAGCATAAGCCTCCCCTCTTTTCTTGGTGTGGTTCGTGTCTTGGTGGTGAATTGTCTTTCGCGTCACGCGTCTCGCACTCACTTCGCCAACGGCAGCTTCACCATGAAGCACGCCCCCGGCCCGGGGTCGTTGTTGGCGGCTTCGATGGTCCCGCCCATGGTCTCGATGTAATGCTTGGCGAGGGCCAGACCGAGGCCGCGGCGCCCCGTGTGGGTGGTGACGAAAGGCTCGAAGAGCCGTTCGCGAATCTTCTCGGGCAGACCCGGCCCCTCGTCCGAGACCTTCACTTCGCCCTGGCTTCCTGATCGCGTCACGCTGATTCGAGCTTTGCCACCCGGCGGAGCATTCTGCAGGGCGTTCTGGATCAGGTGAACCATGACGAGCCGGAGGCGGCCGGGAACGGCTTGAACGCTGAAGGTACCTTCGCGCGCTTCCACGAGGATCCGCGCGGAAACTTCGGGAACTTGTCCCTGCACGTCGAGGATCGCGGCCTGAACCACGTCGTCTATCCGGCACTCAACCGTCTCGCTGGCCGCGGGCTGGCGCCCCAGCGCTAGAAGGTCGCGCATGAGGGAGTCCAGGCGGCCCACGTGCTCCTTGACGAAGGCCGTGTACTGGGCCACCTCCGGAACCGCCGAGGCCTGTTTCGCGAGTGCGGTGGCGTTGAGGTTGATGGCGAAGAGCGGGTTGCGAATCTCGTGCGCCAGGCCCTGAACGAGTTGCGCCAAGAGTTCGTTGCCCTTGGCCTTCTCTCGTTCCAGCTCGGCTTGACGAAGCCTCTCCTCGGCCTGCTTGCGCTCGGTGATGTCCACGTGGAGCGCCATGCACTGCACCGCTTCCACGCCACGCAGGCGCACGACTCTCGCCATGAACCACCGCTGCTTGGTGGCGGAGTGGCACGGATATTCGGCGACGAAGGAGTCCTGTTCGCCTGCGAGGACCTTTCGGATGGCCCCTGCGCAGGCCGCCGCCACGGACTCGCCAACCTCGGCGGCACGGTCGCACACGGCCAGGTAGTCTGCGCCTTCTTCCGTGGCGGCCGCGGCCACGGGAGGATTCTCTCTCCCGAAGCGCCGCCAGCTTTCGTTCACGGCCAGGATGATGCCCCGCTCGTCAAGGACGGCGATGTTGGCGGGAAGGCTGTCTAGCGCAGCCTGCGCGAAACGGTGCGCTTCCTGAATCTGTCTCTCGGCCTCCTTAAGCGCGGTCACGTCCACCACGACCCCCTCCATGACGGGCTCCTGGCCCGGCGCCTCGATGAGGGTCTCGTTGGCCAGGACCCAGAGGTCCTTTCCGTCCCTGCGCTTCAAGTGGAGCGTCTCTCCCGTGGGCCGCTTCTCTTTGAGAGTCCTCTGTACGGCGGCTTGCCGCTCCAGAGGGTCATGGTAGATGTCGGCGGCATTCACCCCCATGAGCGACTCCCGGGAGGGATACCCCAGGAGCCTGGCGAAAGCCTCGTTGCATTCGAGAAAACGGCCCTCGGCGGTCGTCCAGTAGATTCCCGCAAGGTTCCGCTCCAGAAGGAGGCGCAGGCGTTCTTCCTTCTGCCGCAATTCGAGAGTCTTGCGGACCACCGTCCGCCTCAAGAGGAGGATCCAAGCCGCGGATACCAGGGCCAGGAACAGGAGGCCGGCGAGGGCGGCCTTCACCTCCGTGCCCATGCGCCAAAGGGTTTTCGTCAGGTCGAGGCCGGTCCAGCGCGTGAACAGTTCGCCCAGCTCCCGGTGGGAAAGCTGGTCCAATCCCTTCTGGAGGATGCCGAGAAGAAGCTCGTTGTTCTTGGACACCGCGAGGTATTGAGGCTCTTGAAACAGCACGGGCGAGGCCACCCTCACATTGGTGATGCCGTTGGCCCGCAGGACCGAAAGGCCCACGGGCAGAGCATCGAGCACCGCGTCGAGCCTCCCCGTGGCCAGCTCTTGCAGGCCCGCTTCGAGATTGAGCTGGGGGACCGCGATCACCTCGGGGTGGTGCTCACTGAGCCATCCTTGGCCCGGGTAGTCCCGGACGACGCCGATGCGCTTGCCGGCCAGATTCTCGAAGTCTCCGTAGCCCGGATCATTGGCGCGGGCAAAGAGAACATAGGGCATGTCGAAGTAGGTCTTGGTGAAGGCGAGGTACGACTCCCGTTCCTGCGTCTTGGAGATGGTTCCCAGTAAGTCGGCGCGCCCGTCATGCACGGCTTGAAGGCATTCGGACCACCCGGAGCATGCGAGGATCGTGAACTGGATGTGGAGCCGCCGGGCCATCAGCGCGAGGACGTCCGGCGTGATGCCCTCCGCCTCCTTGTTGCCCTTCAGCGATTCAAAGGGCGGAAACTGCGGATCCGGCGCATAACGGAGGGGACCGCGGGCCGTGATGTAGGCCCGCTCCTGGGGCGTGAGGGGATCGCGCCAGGAGGCGGGCGCCCGCCCCGAAAGCCGCGCGCACGCCAGAACCGCCAAGCAGACGCTTAAGAGCATCCACCGCTTCAAAGCAATTCTCCTCTGTAGCGTCCCGAGTTAGAAGGACGAATGTCCTCTGTTGGACATCGAACCGTCATCGTTTCATGCGCCAACAGGTAGCCGCACGACGAACGTGGCCCCCGGCCCCGGGTCGTTGTTGGCGGCGGTGATGGTTCCTCCGTGGGCGAGAACGATTTTGTGCACGATGGCCAGCCCAAGGCCCGTCCCCTCCTTGCGCTTGCTGGCGAAGGGCATGAAGAGCCTGGGGAGGAGCGCCTCGGGAATGCCTGGGCCTTGGTCACTCACGGAAAGGCAAATCTCGCCGCGGTCCCGCCACAACCGCACCCGGACCTTCTCACCGTCTGGGGAAAAACTCAAGGCATTCTGCAGGAGGTTCACGGCCACCTGCACGAGCTTCTCCTGGGCTCCCAGGACGGGCATGGGTTCTTCGGGCACATCCACGAGGCACCTCGTGAAGGCGTCCGGCCACGCGGCGGCCAAGGCCTGAAGGCTTTCCTCTAGCACGCCAGGCAGCAGCAGGGGTTTAAAGGCCGCCCTCTCTACGGGACGGCCCAGGGAGAGGAGGTCGTTCATGAGCTGGTTGAGGCGGTTCGTCTGGTCCGTGATGTGGTGGACGTACTCGCCGAACTCGGGCTGGCCCTTGAGCTTCCTGGCGAGGGCCGTGACGAGGGTCTGGATGGAGAAGAGGGGGTTGCGCACCTCGTGGGCCACGCCGCTGGTGATGACGCCGATAGTCTGGAGGTCCCGAGACTGGCGCGACTCTTCTTCCCATTCGAGCTCCCGGGTGATGTCTCTCCGGACGGCCACGAAGGCCGAGATGGCGCCGCCCGAATCCCGCACAGGTGAAATGACCGTGTCGATCGTGTTGAGGGAGCCGTCCTTCTTACGGTCCTTGAACTTGCCCCTCCAGACTTCTCCCGACAGGAGAGTGGCCCACAAATCCTCGTAGAAAGCCCGGTCGTGCAGGCCGCTCTTGAGGATCCTGGGGTTCTGGCCAAGGGCCTCCTCGCGGGAATATCCGGAGGTCTGTTCGAATCCTCTGTTGACGTAGAGGATCCGGCCCTCCACGTCCGTGATCATCACCGACTCGTAAGCGGCCTCTATGGCCGTGAAGAGGAGGACACGGTCCTTCTCCGCCTCTCTTCGCTCGGTAATATCTTGGATGGTCCCCATCATGCGGACAGGACGGCCATCCGCATCCAGTTCGAGCTTGCCGAGGCCCGAGACCCAGCGTTCCTGTCCGTCCTTGGGGCGGACGATCCGGTAATCACGATTGAACTGCTTTCGGTTTCGCACCAGATCCTGGAAGTAGGCATTCATGTCCTCCCTGAGATCGGGAGCCACCAGATCCAGCCATCCCTGGACCGTTCTTGGATACGATGCATCAATGCCAAAGATGGTGTTCAGGTTTTCCGAACTTTCCCAGGAGCCCGTGGCGAAGTCGAGCATATAGCACCCCATGCGCCCCACCTCCTGGGCCTCGCGCAGGAGCCACTCGTTGCGGCGCAGGGCTGCGTCAGCGGCCTTGTGTGCCGTAATGTCCTGAAAGGCGCCTTGAACCCTTACGATGTCTCCGTGTTCATTCCTGAGGGCCTCTCCGATCGCCCGCACCCAAACACGCTTCCCGCCGGAGGTAATGATCTGCATGACTTCGTCATAGGGGATGCCCTTCTCAGCACAGGCCCTGAACACCTCTGTAATTTTGTCCCGCCATTCTGGGGCATAAAAGCCGATGGCCTCACCCAGCGGCGGCGAGTATCCCGAGGGCATTTCGTGGATGGCGGCCACTTCATCGGACCACACGACCCTGTTCGAGGGAAGGTCCACACTCCACCCGCCCAGTCTGGCCGTCTCTCCGGCGATCCGAAGGAGCGTGTCATTCAATCTCGATGCCTCTTCTGCGCGCCTTCGCTCCGTGATGTCGGTCAGCACGCAGTGGGTCTGCCTGAACCGGCCATGGCTGTCGTGGGCAATCCTCCCATCGAAGGCTACCGTGATGGGGGAGCCATCTTTGCGCACCATTTGGAACTCCACGCCCAGAATTTCCCCCGCCTCCTTGAACTTCTGAAAGTTCGCACGAAAATGGCCTTGAGTGCCCGGCGCGAGAAAGTCGCCGAACCATCGGCCGAGAACCTCCTCTCTCGTGTACCCCAGCACTTCCAGCCACGTATCGTTCACCTCGATGAAGCGGCCCTCGATGTCGAGGGACTGGTAGCCGACGGGGGCGTTCTGGTAGAGGAGGCGGAAGTGCTCCTCGCTCTCGCGCAGGGCCGCGGTGCGCTCGGCCACGAGGGGACCGAGGGCGTACTTCTCAGCGCGCAGGGCATCCTCCGCCTGCTTGATGCGCGCCATGGCCCGGACCTGGGCCATAAGCTCGCCCGGCTCCACGGGCTTGGCGAGGAATGCGTCGCCGCCCGTCTCCAGACCGCGGATTCGGGTGGCGGGATCGGTGTTCCGGCCGGTCAGGAAAATGACGGGGATGTGCCGCGTCGCGGGATCGCCCTTGAGAATCCTGCACACCTCGAAGCCGTCCATGCCGGGCATCTGGATGTCCAAGAGGATTGTGTCCGGATCGAAGGCCCGCGCTTTCTCCACGCCCTCCTCTCCCGAGAGCGCGGTGGCCATCCCGCAACCAGGAAGGTACGTCTGGAGCATGACCGCTAGGGAAACCAAACTATCGGCATCGTCGCTGATGGCGAGGAGCTTCATGCGTGCCTCCGCAGAGATACCTGCCCGCGGCCAAGGAGCGATAGAGTTTCAACGTGACTATATCCTGATCGTCCGGCTGAAAGCCAACGGACATGTTGCGCCTCCGTGGTGAATAGCGGCGGGCTCCGCGGCACATGGCGCGGCAGCAAGGCTGCCTCACTCCGCCGCGGGCAGCATCACGGTGAACGTTGCCCCGGGCCCGGGGTCGTTGTTGGCGGCCTCGACGGTACCGCCGTGGTCCACGACGATCTTCTGGACGATGGCCAGGCCCAGGCCCGTGCCTCCCTTTCGCTTGGATTGGAAGGGCTGGAACAGCTTGGGGAAAAGGTCTGGAGAAATCCCCGGCCCCTGGTCGCGAACTCGAACCACCACCACCTCATCGCCCCGTGCCACCTCCACCTTCACGTCAGCGCCTTCTTTGCTCAGCACCAGGGCGTTGTGGAGGATGTTGGCGAAGACCTGCATGAGACGGTTCGGGGCACCGAGAACATTGGCGGGCTCCTCGGGGCTTTCCACGAAGATGCGCGTGCGGGCGCCTTCGTGAACCGCCGCCAATTGGTTCACCACCTCCTGGAGGATGAGCGCCAGGTTGCTGGTGATGAATCCCTCGGGCTCCACGGGACGCCCCAGCTCCAGCAGGTCGTTCATGAGGAGGGAGAGGCGATTCACCTGCTCACGGATGTGGACCACGCACTGGCGCACATCGGGATCGTCTCCCTGCTTCTTCTCTAGAACCGCGGCCATGATCTGCAGGGCGTTGAGCGGGTTGCGCACCTCGTGGGCCACCCCGGCCGTGACCATGCCGATGGTCTCGAACCTCCGGGCGCGATCGAGGTTCTGCCTCATCCGCAGCAGTTCGGTGACATCTTCTGAGATCCCCAACAAATACCGCGGGCTCCCTTCCTCGCCGAGGATGGGGATTTTCTTGGTGTGGAGAACCCTTTTCCCTCGGTGCCGGGTTTGGATCGTCTCTTCGGGGATGTCTACGAGATGTTTCTCGGAGAGCACTTCCCGGTCCCTCCGCGTGAAGCAGTCCGCCTCATCCGCGGGGAAGAGATCGTGATCACTCGATCCACGAAGTTCCTCCCTGGAGTATCCGAGCAACGCCTCTCCCGCCGTGTTGACCCGCACGAACCGGAGATCCTTGGCCTCCTTCACGAAGATCATGTCGGGGATGTTCTCCACGATGCTATCGAGAAACCTTTCGCTCTCCCGAAGCGCCAGTTCGGCCTGCTTTCGTTCGGCGATCTCCCTTTCCAGCTCATGGTTGGACCTCTCCAGCTTGGCCATCTTGTGTTCCAGCTTATGGAAAAGCGCCTCGTTGTGCTGTCTGAGAAACTCCATCTCGGCTCCGAGAACCGGCTCGGCTGGGACAAGCTTGTTCTTTCGGTATTCACCGAGCACCTCGCTGACTGCCTGGGCCAGAACCTGCGGGTCCGCCGGCTTGATGATGTAACGGTCGGCCCCGAGCCCCAGGGCGAACTGCTCGTCCTTGGGCTCCGTGTAGGTGGCCGTGTAGAAAATGAAGGGGATATCCTTGAGGCTCTCCTCCGCTCTCCATTGACGGCAGAGGGCGAACCCATCCATGACGGGCATGAGGATGTCCGTGATAACCAGGTCGGGCGGGTTCTCATGGGCCATCTTGAGCGCCTCCGCCCCATTGCGCGCCGAGGCCACCTCGTACCCGTGCCCTTTCAAGAGGACATGGAGCATATAGAGGTTTTGGGCTTGGTCATCAACGATCAGCACATTCGTCATGGCGCACCTCCGTTGGAGGCGCAGCCCTGAAGGTGTTCCTCAACCTGCGCCAAAAACGTGTCTGGGTTGATCGGTTTCTCGATGTAGCCCGTGCATCCAGATTCAAAGGCCTTCTCCCGGTCGCCGGCCATGGCATAGGAGGTCACGGCCACGATGGGCGTCTTCGCCATGTCCGGGTTGGTCCTCAGGTTCAGCGCGACGGTGTAACCGTCCATGCCCGGAAGCTGGATATCCAGGAGGATGAGGTCCGGTTTGTAACGAGCGGCCATGTCAATGCCTTCCGTCCCATCGCGGGCCTGGAGCACATGGTATCCCTTCGCGCTCAGCAGGAACGTGACCAGGTAGAGGTTCTGCTCATTATCTTCGATATAGAGAATGATCGCCTTCATGCCGCACCTCCCGTGGAAGGAAGAGTGAAATGGAAGGTACTGCCTTTGCCCCATTCGCTCTCCACCCAGATGGCGCCGCCCAACATCTGCACCAGCTTCTTGCAGATGGAGAGCCCCAGCCCGGTCCCTTCGTACCTTCGGGTGATCCCGCAATCGATCTGCCGGAAGGGTTTAAACAGGCGGTCCATGTCCTCGCCCTTGATGCCAATCCCCGTGTCGATGACTTGGACCGCTACTTCGCCATCCCGCGCCGAACATACCACGCGAACCCCGCCCTCATCGGTGAATTTGATGGCGTTGCTCAAGAGGTTGAGCAGAATTTGCTCCACGCGCCTCTGGTCGCTGGTGACGGTCCCCACGCCGGGCGCGATGTCAAGTGCGATGGTGATGCCCTTTTTCTCGGCCAGCGGAAGGGCGGCGCGCGCCGCCTTTTCGACGGACTTGCGCAGGTCGAAGGGTTCGCGCCTGATCTGGAGCTGGCCGGCTTCGATCTTCGAAATGTCCAGGACGTCGTTGATCAGGTTAAGGAGGTGGCTGGCACTCTCGCCCACCATGCCTAGCTGCTTGCTCTGTTCATCGTTCAAGGGGCCACCCAGCCCCTGCAGCAGGATTCCGGTAAACCCGATGATCGAGTTCAGCGGCGTGCGAAGCTCGTGCGACATGGTGGCCAGGAAAGCCGACTTGAGGCGGTCCGCCGACTCCGCGCGCTCCTTGGCCTCGGCCAGCTCAGCGGTCCGCATGTTGACGAGATCCTCGAGGTGCTCGCGGTACCTGGCAAGTTCCTCCTCGTCACGCCTCCTCGCCGTGATGTCGGAGCCGATGCTCAGGATCTCCCTGACCCTTCCCCGCTCGTCCAGCACCGACCTGTTGGTCCAGGCGATCCACACCCGCTCGCCGTTGCGCCGCACGTTCTCGTTGATGTTCTGCTCGAAGGCGGCGGGGTTCCTGGAGATGTCCTCCATGAGCGGCTTCAGCTCTCTGCCGCTCCTTTCCGATTGAGGGACTATCGTGCCTACCAAGTGCCGGCCCCGTATTTCCTCCTCCGAGTAGCCGAAGAAGCGCTGCCCGAACTCGTTCAGGAAGTTGATCCGCCCGTCGGGCGTCCACCGCAAGATGATGCTGTTGGCGTTTTCAACCAGCTCGCGGTATTTGCGGTCGCTCTCGCGCTGAGCCTCTTCCGCCCGCTTTCGGTCGGTGATGTCTTCCGCGGTAGACCAGATGTAGGTTGTCCCGTGGCGTTCGACAAGGAGGCCGGAAAGGCGGACGGGGACACGCGTACCGTCCCTGCGAAGGTACTCCTTCTCGTAGGGACCAAACCGCCCCGTCCGGCTAAGGCTGGCGAGCTGAGCCTCTTCCTGTTCCACATACTCCTTAGGAGTGGCGTCCCAATAGCTCAGAGAGAGAGTTTCCTCGACGGTCCGTCCCACAAGCGCCGCATAGCTTGGGTTAGCCTCAACAATACGGCCCTCCATCGTGCACAGAGCCATCCCGAGGGAGCTTCGGTCAAAGACTTCGCGTTCAAACCGGTACGCGTCGCGAAGGCGCCGCCTCTCGTCTCCTATCTCCCATACCGTGGAACCCAGAACCAATGTGGCGACGGCGATGGACCCGATAAAGGCCTGTTGAAGGAGCAGCGATTGCTCAAGGGTCCTGGCGGCGAAGGGCCCAGCCCCATGGAGGGTTCCCCAGGTGGCCAACCCCGCCAGGAGCAAGACGATTGCCGAGGAGAAGAAGAGCCCGAGACGCACCCCCACCAGGGCGATCCAGGGGATGAACACGACGACCAGCGAGGGCGCCTTGAAGAAGCTCACGTACCAGAGCACCGAAGTCACCGCCGCGAAAAAAAGGAATTCCAAGCGCCTTGGGAAAGCCCCAACGCCATGCGCCCGCTGGCCGAAGGTCATCACGAGGGGGGTCACCAGCAGGGCGCCCGTCGCATCGCCCAGCCACCAGGTCAGCGCGGAGGCGCCGAAGAGATTCCACCTGCCGTTGGCCGCGCAAAGAGACGACACCCCGGCGAGCGCGCTCAGCGCTGTGCTCAGCAGCGCGCCAAGAAAGATGAACTGCACCACGTCCTTGGACCGGCCGAAGGGGTTCCGGGTCCCCGTGAACCGCTCGACCAGGAAGCCCGCCAGTACGGCCTCTCCGCTGTTCCCCGCCGCCGCGGCGAGGGCTACCCAGAAGGAGGCTTGGGCGGAAAGGCCGAGGCCGAGCAGGAGCCAGGCATTGACGCCCAGGGAACCCAGAAAGATGCCCGGCCAGACTCTCGAGCCCCAGCGCAGCACGGCGGCCATGGCGATGCCGGTGGGGAGCCAGACCGCCGTGGCGTTGGTGCCTGGATGGGCCAACAACAGGCCTAGCCGTGCCGTGACGAAGTAGATCGCGGCCAGCGCCAGAATCTCTCCGAGGAGGCGAAGGCGGCCCGTCTCCCCAGCCGGTCCTGTGGTTAAAGTCTCAGAAGCCCCTTTCGCCAAGGCGTGCTCCTCACGGAACGCCCCAATCGGCGTGGTTTCGGGTGACACGAGGAGTTTACGCCCCCGAAGGCAAGGAACTCAATGGCAACGTATGTCGGACGCACTGGACAGGAGCGTCCTCGCCACGGGGTGGAGAGAGCCTTCGACCTGCGTCTCGCGCATCGCCTTCACTCCGCCGCGGGCAGCATCACGGTGAACGTTGCCCCCGGCCCCGGATCGTTGTTGGCGGCCGTGAGGGTGCCGCCGTGGGCCTGAACGATCTTCATGGCGATGGCGAGCCCTAATCCGGTCCCGCCCTTGCGCTGGCTGGCGAAGGGCGTGAAGAGTTTGGGCAGGAACTCGGCGGGAACGCCGGGCCCCGCGTCCTGGATGGCGAGGCGGGCCTGGCTCCCCTCGCGCCGGAGCCTCACGGTGACGGGCCCCTCGCCGCCCGACAGGCTGAGTGCGTTGTCGATGAGGTTGACGATCACCTGGACGAGCTTCTCCTTGGACCCCATGACGCGAAGGGAAGCGTTCGGCAGGTCCAGGACGCACAGGGCGCGCACCTCGGGCCAGGCGGGCATGAGAGCGTTCAGGCTCTCCTCCAGCACGTCCACGAGGAGGAGCCGCTTAAAGGCGGAGGGCTCCACGGGGCGGCCCAAGAGGAGGAGATCGCTCATGAGGGCGTTGAGGCGTCCCGTCTGCTCCGCCACGTGGCGGACGTACTCGTCGAACTCGGTCTTGCCGGCGAGCTTCTTCTGGAGGGCCAGGACGATGGTCTGGATGGCGAAGAGGGGATTGCGAACCTCGTGGGCAACGCCGTTGGCGATCATGCCGATGGCTTCGAACTTTTTCGCCTCCGCGAGCTCGGCTTCCGCCTTCATACGGCCGGTGATGTCGTAGGCCGAGGCGATAGCCGTGGGCGTGCCCGCCTGCTCGGCGACGGAGGCCGTGTACTCGACCCAGCGCAAGGCGCCGTCCTTGCGGACGATGGGGAACTCGTGGCGGTCCGGGATGTTGTTCTCTCCAGCCAGGCGCCGGCGGCCCAAGTCCCGGACCCCTTCCCGGTAATCGGGGTGCACCAGGTCATCAAAGATGTTCAGCCGAAGCAGTTCCCCTTCGGTGTACCCCGTGTAGTGCGACGTGGCCGGGTTCGCGTAGATCATCCGCTCGCCCTGATACATGAAGATGGCCGTCCTGGTGGTCTCGGCCAGGGTGCGAAACCGCAATTCGCTCTCCCTGAGCGCGGCCTCGCTGGCCTTGAGTGCCGTGATGTCCACGTACAGGATGCCTACCAGGCCGATGCGGCCCGAGGGGTGCCGAATGGGAAAATGGCTAGTGAACCACCGGCGCGGACCGTCGCCGTGGTGGAGCTCCATCTCGCCAGACACCGCCTCGCCCGTTTCGAGAACCCGCCGGTCATCGGCCAGCAGCTTGCTCGCGTCCTTCGCCGGAAAGCAGTCGTAGGGCGTCTGGCCCATGAAGTCTTCCCGGCGGAGGGCCATGGCCCGCTCCCACGCCTCGTTCATATACACGTACCGGCCTTGGGGGTCGCGCATGACGGCCACGGCCGGGAGGTAGCTCATGAAGGCCGCGAAGCGCTCCTCGCTCTCGCGCAGCGCCTGGGCCGCCTGCCGTTCGGCGCGCATGCCCCGGGCCACGGCGCGCTTCAGGAGGATGACCCAAGCCGCGAGCGCCGCCAGAATCAGAAAGGCGATGAGGGCGGTGGTCTGGATGGGGCCCCTGCGGTACCACGGCTCGGGAAAGAAGTCGTGGCCCGTCCACTTTTCGAACACGGCAACCTTTTCCTTCGCCGTCAAGCTGTCCAGGCCCTTTTGCACGATGGACAGAAGGAGGCCGTTGCCACGGCTCACGGCGAGGCACTGGGGAACCTCGTAGACCGTGCCGGGAAGCATTTTGATGTTGGTCAGGGACTTCTCCCGGACCACGTAGAGCCCCACGGGCAAGGTTTCGAGCATGGCGTCCAGGTTTCCCGAGGCGAGGCGCGTCATGCCCGTGGCCACGTCGGGAACGAGGACGAGCGCGAGACCGGGATGCTTCGTCTCCAGCCAGGACAAGATACCGTACCCGTCCACGACTCCAAGATGGAGGCCCTCCATGTCCGTCAGGTCCTTGATGCGGGGACCGCCGTCACGAACGAAGAGGGCATAGGGAACGGACATGTAGGGCTTTGAAAAGAGGAGAAAGACCTCGCGCTCGCGTGTTGGGGTCACGGTGCCCAGGAGGTCCGCGCCGCCCCGGCGGACGGCGTCGAGGGCTCCCGTCCATGAAGGACACGGTACCGTCGTGAGGGTGGCGCCCACGTGCCGGGCCATGAGAGCGAGCAGGTCCGGGGTGATGCCCTGGGCCTGTCCTTCGGCGTCCAGGAATTCGAGGGGAGGGAAGGCGGGGTCGGGAGCGTAGCGGATGGGGCCGTGGGCCCTGAGGTAGTTCCGCTCGGCGGGAGTGAGAGGCGCCGTCCCGAAGGCCGCCAGGGCGCTCGCGAGGGCAGCGGCCGGCAGGACTAGACGAAGGATCGTGCAGGACAGGCCGTTCATGGCGCTCCTACAAGGAACCCTGGACTCCGGTTTGAGCCTTCTCCGCGGATCGGCGCGGATCATGAAGCGAGTATAACCTTCCGCCTCTCCCTTTCACCATGAGAACGGCATTCCACCCCGGGGCGGCGCGGGCCGCGGGAAGGCTTAGGGCGATCGCTCGCCGAAACTGGCCCCCGGCGTGCCGCTCCCCGTGCCGGCCTTGTCTCCCACCACCACCCAAACCAAAGCGGCGGGATCGAGGACCCGCGCTCCCGCGAGCTGGACATCCTCCAGGGTGAGGGCCTTGAGCGACGCCACCACCTCCGCGTGGAAGTCCGCGGGCAAGCCGTGGACCCAAAGGGAACCGAAGGTTTGAGCGAGCTGGGATTGGGTCTCGAAGCTCTGGGGATAGCGCAGGACCAGCCCGTCCCGCGCTTTCTCGAACTCCTCGGGCGTCACGGGACGACCGGCCAGAATGGACTCGATCTCCTTGCGGGCTTCCATGAGCGACTCTGAGGTCTTGTCCGCCTGAACAGCCGCCGAGAGCACCCAGGCCATGGGCCCGAGCTTCAGGTCCATGTAGGACCGGGCCCCGTAGCTGTAGCCCTTGTCCTCACGGAGGTTCAGGTTGATGCGGCTCGTGAACTGGCCGCCGAGAACGGCGTTGAACACGATGAAGGCGGGATACCTCGGATCGTCGCGGGTGAGGGCCAACTGCCCGGCGGCGATGAAGGCCTGGGGCGCTCCCGGTTTGCTCACGACGTGGAGCCCAGGCTCGGGCCGTCCGGCGGCCTCGGGCGCGGGGACAGGGAGATCCCCGTCCTTCCAGGAGCCGAAGGCCCGTGAGGCGAGGTGCCGCGCCTGGTCCGCCGTCACGTCACCCACGAGAACGAGCACCGATCTGGAGGGCCGGTAGAAGGCCTGGTAGAAGGATGTGGCATCGCCCAGGGCCGCGGCCGAGAGGCTCTCCTGGGTTCCCTCGGCTCGGTGGCCGTAGGGATGATTCTCCCCGAAGAGCCGCTTCTTCAGCTCCCATTCCCCCAGTTGCGAGGCCTCGTCCATGAGGCGCTGAAGGTCGCCCAGGTGGTCCGTGCGAAGGCGCTCCATGTCCTCGGAACGGAAGTCGGGCCGAGTGGCAACGTCGCCCAGGAGATCGAGCCCTCCCTCCAGGTGCTCCGAGAGGAGCGTCATGGACAAGGTGGCGTAGTCCACGTCCACGCCGATGGAAAGGCGCGTGGCGAGATCTTTCTGGCGCTTGGCCAGCTCCAGGGGGCCCATGCCCGCCGCGGCTTCATCCATGAGGTCCGCCGTCAGGTCCGCCAGGCCAGGCAGGGCTTCGGGATCTTGGGACGACCCCGCCCGCACGAAGAGGGCCGCCGTGACCAGGGGCAGGTTCGGCTGGGCGCAGACCCACACGGCCAGGCCGTTGTCCAGAGCCATGCGCTCTACCCGGGGAAACCCGAAGGCCCCCAAGGAGCCGGGCCCGGGAAGCTTGGTCCTGTCCGCCACCACGAAGGGCTCGCTCCGGCGGGGCACCACCGAGAGGGCCACGTACCGGTCATCGTGAAGCCAGGTCCGGGCCGCCTGCGTGACCACATCCGCATCCATGTCCTCGTACCGGGCCAGGTCCCGCTGGAGATAGGAGGGATCGCCGGTGAAGGTTTGGTACTTGTTCACCATGTCGCTCACGCCGCCAAAGCCGCCGAGGGATTGGAGGCGCTTCACGACGGAGGCGCGGATGGCGTCCACGGCGGCCCGCACCTCGCCTTCCTCCACGCCGTGGCGCTTGAGGCGGCCGATCTCCTCCCAGACGGCGTGCTCCATTTCGTCCAGGCTCCTGCCCGCCTGGGCCGTGGCGATGACCGAAAAGGTCCCCGCCACTTCGCACGCCTGGTTGTAAGCCCACACGGCCTGGGCCACCGAATGGTCCACCTGAAGGCGCCGGACGAGGCGCGAGTCTTTCCCCGTGGCCAGCACGTACCCCAGCACGGCCAGGGCCGCCGCTTCCGGGGTGAATTGAACGGGGGTGGGCCACTGGAGGTAGAGCCGCGGCAGGCGCACGTTATCCTCCGCGCCGATGCGGCCGGGGCGGGCCAAGGAGGGGACCCAGGGCTGGACGGGCGCCACCACAGGTCCGGCGGGGACGGGGCCGAAATACTTCTCCGCGAGGGCGAGGGCCCCCTGGGGGTCCACGTCGCCGGCGATGCACAGGGAGGCGTTGTTGGGCGTGTAGAAGCGCCGGAAAAAGCCCTTCACGTCCTCCAGCGTGGCTCCGTCCAGATCGTCCATGGAGCCGATGATGGAGTGGTGGTAGGGGTGGCCCTCAGGATACAGCGCCCCCAGAAGGGCCTCCTCGGCCACGCCGTAGGGCTCGTTCTCCACCGTCTGGCGGCGTTCGTTCTTCACCACGTCCCGCTGGTTGCCGAGTTTGGCCTGGTCCATGGCGGGCAGGAGAAAGCCCATACGGTCCGATTCGAGCCAGAGGGCGCGTTCGAGGTAGGCGGAGGGGACCACCTCCCAGTAATTCGTGCGGTCCTCGGCCGTGGAGCCGTTGAGGCGTGCCCCCACTTCTTCGAGGGGTTTGAAAAAATCGTCGCCGTAGTGCTCGCTGCCCTGAAACATCATGTGTTCGAACAGGTGGGCGAAGCCCGTCTTGCCGGGCGACTCGTCCTTGCTGCCCACGTGGTACCAGAGGTTCACGGCCGCCTGGGGCAACCGGTGGTCTTCCACCAGGAGGACCGTGAGGCCGTTGTCAAGGCGGTGTTTAATGACGGGGATTTCCAAGCTCTTGCGCGCGCGGCTATCCATGCTGGGGTTACCTCCATGTGCCAAGGATCTAAAATCTACCATATACCCTATCGATCGCGGGCAACAGGGTTCGAGCCCCGTTCCGGCGTCCCCCGGGCGCTTGGGCTGCACGGCCATCGGGGGGATAATGGCCTCGGAACTCAGGGGGGTGCCGATGACGGAATCCGCGGCGGCGAAGGAGATGGCCCCGCCCCTGGCCAAGTGGTTCATCGCTCCGCCCGACTTCGAGTCCTTCCGCCAGCAGGAGTCGGTCCTCATCCTGCTTAATCTGGCCGTCCTCGCGGGCACCCTCTCCATCCACCTTCTCTTCGAGCCCACCCTTGGTTCACCCTCCCGGTGGTTCTTCGGCGCCGTGGCCCTCACCTTCCTCGTGCAGACCGTGGAGCTGATCGGCCTTCACGGTATCGAGACGGCGCCTTCCGCCGTGGCCCTCTTCGCCTACTCCCGGCTCTCCGTCTGGTCCAACATCGGGCTGGCCTTCCTCATCTCCGTCCTGGGCACCACGGTTGACAGCCACTACGTGGTCCTCATGGTGATTCCCCTCATCACGGCGGCCTTTCGTTTTTCGCTTCCCGGCATTCTGGCCGTGGTGGCCGTGGCGGGCGGCCTCACCATGGCGCGGGTCTGGCTCTACTTTCAAAACCACCCGCCGTCCCAGGCCATCGAGTATTTCGAGGCGGCTAACGTGGCCATGATCTACCTTGTGGTGGTCCTCTTCGTCTGGTTTCTGGTGGGCCAGCTCCGGCGGCACCAGACTCGCTTGGAGCAGAGCCTCCACGAGCTGAAGCGGGCCCAGGACCGCCTCGTGGCGGGGGAGAAGCTCGCCGCCGTGGGGCGCCTGGCCAGCGCCATCGCCCACGAGATCCGCAACCCCGTGGCCATGATCGCCAGCTCCGGAACCCTCGCCCGAAAGGCCGGGAGCGGGGACCAGCGCGACGAGATGCTCGGCATCGTGGTGCAGGAAGCCAGCCGGCTGGAAAAACTCACCACCGACTTCCTGACCTACGCCCGGACCAAACCTCCGGCCCTGCAGGCCACCTCCATGTCCACGGCCCTGGGGTACGTGGCTGGGTTGGCCAGCGCGAGGGCGGCAGAATCCTCTCTGCAGGTGGAGGCGGAGTGCCCCTCCGGCCTCATGGCCTGGGCCGATCCCTTCCAGATCCATCAAGCCCTTCTCAATCTCGTGGTGAACGCCATGGACGCCTCGCCAGAGGGCGGGCGGGTGCTGCTGCGCGGGGAGCAGGCGCCTGGAGGAGGGGCGCGCGTCGCCGTGGAGAACACGGGAGGGCCCATTCCTCCGGACGCGGCGAGCCGCATCTTCGAGCCGTTCTTCACGACCAAGGCGGCGGGCACGGGGCTCGGCCTGGCCATCGCCCGGAGCATCGCCCTGGCCCACGGAGGCGGCCTGGTTCTGGAAGACAACACCGCCGGCCTGGTGCGGTTCGTCCTCACCCTGCCCGGCGAACCTCATAAGGAGGACGGCCATGGCCCGTCTCCTCATCGCGGATGACGAAGCCAACCTCCGCCGGATTCTCTCCTCCATCCTCAAGGAGGACGGCCACACCGTCGCCGAAGCTCCCGGCGTGGCCGCCGCCAAGGCCCTCCTGGCGGCCAACCCATACGACCTGCTCATCACGGACCAGCGCATGCCCGACGGCGACGGCCTCGCCCTCCTCGCCGCGGCGAGAGACGCGGACCCGTCCCTCCCGGTGGTGTTCCTCACGGCCCACGCCACCGTGGAGCTGGCCGTGGAAGCCATGCGCAAGGGGGCCTTCGATTTCATCCCCAAGCCCTTCCAGCCCGAGGCGGTGCTGGCCGTGGTGCGCCGGGCATGCGCCCACGGCGAGCTTCTTCGCGAGAACGAGCGGCTGAAGGGAGAGGTACAGAGGCTCGGCGCTTATGGAGAGTTGGTGGGGTCGAGCCGCGCTCTGGACCAAGTGCGCCATCTCATCGCGCGGGTCGCTCCCACGGGGGCCACCGTTCTCATTACGGGTGAGACGGGTACGGGCAAGGAACTCGTGGCGCGCGCCATTCATGAACGGAGCATCCGCTCCGGCGGGCCTTTCGTGCCGGCCAACTGCGCGGCTTTCTCCGAGAGCCTTCTGGAGAGCGAACTCTTCGGACACGAGCGGGGGGCCTTCACGGGCGCCGAAAAGGCCCGCCAGGGGCTCTTCGAAGCGGCCCACCGGGGCACCCTCTTTCTGGACGAGGCGGGGGAGATGTCCCTCTCCCTCCAGGCCAAGCTCCTTCGGGTGCTCGTGGACGGCGAGGTGGTCCGGGTCGGCTCCACCTCGGCGCGCAAGGTGGATGTCCGCATCCTCGTGGCCACCCACCGCGACCTCCAGAAGCGAGTGAGCGAAGGGCTCTTCCGCGAGGATCTTTACTACCGCCTCGCCGTGGTTCCCATCCCCATCCCCCCGCTGCGGGAGCGCGCCGGTGACATCCCGGCCCTCGTGGACCACTTCCTCCGCCTCGCCTCCTCGGATCTGAAAGTGCCCGCGCGGCCCATCGCCCTGGAGGCCGTGGAGAAGCTCAAGGGCTACGCCTTTCCTGGTAACATTCGCGAGTTGCGGAACCTCGTGGAGCGGGCGTGCATTTTGGCCTCCGGAGATACGATCGGCCCGGAGGACTTCCTCCTTGCGCCCCCTGACGCACCCGCTCCGGTCAAGGAGGGTGACCCCTTGGGCGCCTGGGCCAGCGCCCTTCCAGCCGCCGTGGACTTGAAGGGCAAGGTGGATGACCTGGAACGCCGGCTCATCGTGAGGGCCCTGCGCCTGGCCTCGGGGCGGCAGGCCGAGGCCGCCCGGCTGATGCGCATTTCCCGAAGCGACTTGGCCTATAAGATCAAGAAGCACGGCATCGTTCCAGGGGAGGAGTGATGCCAAGTTGCGATCATAAGTCCGTGACATCGTAGGCGAGGAACCACATCCTCGCCGGGCCGGGATAGGTAACCCGGCCTACGGTAACGTTGGAATGGCTCTCGTACAAATACTCGAACGCCTCCCTGAATTTGGTTCAAATCTTTGAACATGAGGCCACGATGTAATCGAGCCTCGATGGCACACTTTGTGTATTTCCAGTAGGTTAGATCGCATTTCCCTTCTGGCATCCCCCTTGCGGTAGGAAAGCCTCCCCGGTGCGCGGTGCTCCGGGAAAGGACGAAAAAGGAGCTGGATCCCATGAAGAAAACCTTCTTGATTCTCACGCTGGCCGCCGCCGTGGCCGCCCTCGCCACCCTCGCCCTCTCCGCCGCCCCCGCTTCCACGGGCAAGACGCTGGACAACCTCCAGGCGGGCTTCAACGGAGAGAGCAACGCCCACGCCCGTTACCTTGCCTTCGCCGCGAAGGCCGATCAGGAGGGGTACGGTTCCGTGGCCAGCCTCTTCCGCGCCGCCGCCCGGGCCGAGGAAGTGCACGCCGCCAACCACGCGGCGGTGATCACGTCCATGGGCGCCACGCCCACGGCGGACGTGAAGGTCCCCGAGGTGAAATCCACCAAGGAGAACCTGGAAGCGGCCATCAAGGGCGAGACCTACGAGCGCGACACCATGTACCCCGAGTTCATCGCCGCCGCCAAGGCCGAGCGAAACAAGGACGCCCTCAAGTCGTTCAACGAAGCCAAGATGGCAGAGGGCGAGCACGCCAGGCTCTACACCGAGGCGCTCACGGGACTCGGCGGCCTGAAGGGCAAGACCCAGAGCTACTGGGTGTGCACCATCTGCGGCTACACGGTGCCCAAGATCACCTTCGACAAATGCCCTTCGTGCTTTAACTCCATCGACAAGTACGTGGAAGTGAAGTAACCCCCGGGCCCGCCGCGTCCCCTCGGGGCGCGGCGGGCCGGACACAGCCCCGAACCCGTCCGGCCCTAAGGGACCGGCCCTTCAGATGAGGACTCGCCATGGAACTGCCCCCCATCCCCAGTTGGGACGGCCTTCACCCGCTGATCATCCACTTCCCGGTGGCCCTGCTCCTGGTGGCTCCCCTGTTCGTGGTTCTCGGAGCCATATTCAAGGACAAGGGCAGAGTCTTTCTCACCTCCGCGCTCCTCCTCATGGTCCTGGGCACCATCGCGGCCTTCGTGGCCGTCAGCTCGGGCGAAGCGGCGGGTGAGCTGGCGGACCGGACGCCTGAGATCAACGCCGTCCTTCAGCACCACCTCAAGCTTGCGGAAACGACCCGCCTCATCTTCACGATCCTCACGGTCATCTTCGCCGTCATCTTTTATGGGCCTACGCTTCTAAAGAGGGAGCTCAAACGGCCCCTGGCCCTCGCCCTCTACGGCTGCTTTCTGGTGCTCTACGCCGGAGGGTCCCTGGTGCTGGCCAACACGGCGCACAACGGGGGACGGCTGGTCCACGAGCTCGGCGTGAAGGCGATCATGGACCCGGCTCCCCTCCCCGGCCAGGCCATGGGCAAGCCCCCCGCCGCGGACGGACGCGCCCGGGGCGGCCAAGGGCGGCAACCAGACACCGAAGCGAACGAAGACTGACGGGAGGGCTCTCGCTGGCCCCGCCTCGCCCCGGCCGCATCAGCCCGCCGCGTTCAGCAGCCAGCGGAGGACTTGAGGCTCGAGACCGTGCGGGGCTTCTTGTTGCTGGAGGTCCAGATCGGAGGGAAAGCCCACGTGGCCGCCCCTCTCCAGCCATCGCACGTGGAGGGCGGGAGGCGCGGGAGAAACCCACGGCCGCAAGGTCTCCACGGGTACCATGGGGTCCCGCGTGGAGGCCACGAGGAGTGACGGAACTTTGAGATTCCGCAAGTGAGGGGCCACGCTTACTTTGGCGTAGTAATCCCGGGCGCTGGAAAACCCGTGCCGCGGCGCTACCACGGCTTCGTCCCAGGCGCGCAGGGTCCGGATGCGGCGGGCCACGTCCACGGGAACGGGGACGGGGCGCCGGGCGGCCACCCGCCCGTAGATATCGTTCAGCCCCGCCAGCAGGTAGCGCCGGTAGAGCCACAGCGCGGGCCTGTCAATGGCGGCGCAGCAGGAGTCCAGCTCCAGGGGAGAACATACCGCCGCCGCCGCGCGCACCCGGGCATCGGGTTCGCCCGAGGCGTAGCGCAAGACCAAATGGCCGCCCAAGGAATAGCCCAGGAGCAGGATCGTCTCGTAGGAGCGAACCTCCGGGATGGCGAGGGCCGCCGCGAGGTCTTCCGTGAGGCCCGCGTGGTAGAAATCCTCGCCGGACCGGTCCGCGCCCCGAAGGTTCAGACGCAGGCAGTCCAGCCCCGCCCGCTCCGCCGCTACGGCCGCCCGGACGGCGTAGCCGCTGGCCGCGTGGCCACCCAGTCCGTGGACCACCACCACAAGGGTTCCCTCCCCTCCGCTGCGCCGGCGAAGGCGGCCCGTGATTCGCACAGGGCCCGCTTCGCGGTCCCCTATCACGGTCCGCCAAAGCTCCGATGCAGGTGCGGCCGGGCCCGCTACCCGGTGGAGGATGGGAGGCACGATGGTCCAGAAGTGAGCGCTGATGGGCACGGGGTCTCCTTCTCTCCAGCTCCACGATGGAATCTTCTTGCCTGCTCCCAGCGCGGCATGAGGGTTCTTCTCGCGCGGCGCGCCGTGTAACTTAACCACGGCCCGGCGACCAATTCAATGGACGGGCGGAGGTCTCGCGGTGCGGTCGATTGCAGGACCCGCGGGCAGGCGGTAGAGTGGTCTGGCACCGCCGCGGTGCACGGAGAAAGGCCATGCCCTGGGATCCGGACCTCTACCTCGCCTTTCAGAAGGAGCGCTTCGCTCCCTTCGAGGATCTCCTTCCCGTGATCCGCGTTCGCTCGGGCTTGGCTGTCGTAGACCTTGGGTGCGGCACGGGCGAGCTGACCCTCCGGCTGGCGGACCACCTGCCCGGGAGCGACGTCCTGGGCATCGACACCTCCGAGCCCATGCTGGAGAAGGCGGCCGCCCTTCAGCGGCCGGGCCTGCGCTTCGAGCGGAGGGACCTTCGCCGCCTGGATGGAGAGTGGGACTTGGTGTTTTCCCACGCCGCGATCCACTGGGTGGAGGATCACAGGGCCCTGATCCCGGCCCTGTTGTCCCGCGTCAAACCGGGAGGCCAGCTCGCGTTGCAGTTTCCCTCCAACCATCATCACGCCGCCCACCGCGCCGTCGTGGAGACGGCCGGAGAGGAGCCCTTCAAAACGGCCCTGGAGGGCTGGAACCGAATTTCGCCGGTCCTCCCCATGGCTTCCTACGCTGAAATACTCTACGAAGAAGGGGTTACCAACATGCGGATTTTCGAAAAGATCTACCCTCACATCATGGAAAACGCGGACGCCTTGGCCATGTGGCTCTCCGGAACGACCCTCGTGCCCTACCTGGACCGCCTCGATGACGTCTACCGCGAGTTCTTCCTCCAGGCCATGCGGCGGAAGCTCCGCGCCCTATGGCCCGCCGGGCCCGTCTTCTATCCCTTCCGGAGGATCCTCCTCTCGGCCGTGCGTCCCGAGGTGGCCCAATGAGAACCGGCACCCTGGCCGCCGCGGCTTTGGCCGTGCTCCTCCTCGCCGCCGCGCCGCCGGCCCGGCCCGCTTCACCCGGTGAGGAGGCCGTCATCCTCCGGGTCCACCAAGCCGGGGGCGACATCACCGCCGAGGCACCTTGGACGTTCCTGTGGGCCCTCAGCCGAGAGCCCACGGGTGTGACTCTTGGCATCGGGCAGTTCAAGGGCCGCTCCGTTCGCATGTCCGCCGACCGCCTCATCCGCATGCTTCGCGACGTCCCAGCGGGCACGCGGGAGACAGGGCTCTTCACCCGGCAGACGGATCAGGGCCCCGTCGCCTTCTTCGCCAAGCGCGTTTCTCGTCCCATGCCGCCCAGGAGCCATCCAGCCCTCTTGCTTGTCCTCGATTTACACCGAAGCGGGGCTTCCCCGACCCACCTTGTGTTGCCCTTGGCCGGGTCCGCGGCCGTGGCCGAGACCCTCATGGACGCCGTGGCACTCCATCCCGGCGGCGACCTGGGCCCCCTGCTGGACCGGAGCATCGAGTGCGCCAAGGGCCTCGGCACGGGCCCCCTGCTCAGGGCTTCGGCCTCCGACGCCGCCCTCACCCTCACCCTACGGTGAGGGCACCGCCCCGGTGCCAATCTGACAGTTTTCCTCAAGCACCGCCTGCGTCAAAATGGCCCTTCCGGCTTACGGGGGAGAGGCGCGGCGGTGCAGTGGCCCGGCCCACCGAGCGCGCAATCGGTTGGAAACTAGTGCGTTGTCGGTTCAGGATGCGGGGCGGGCTTGTCCCCCTCAAGGATTGGCACGAAGGTCGCATGAGCCAGGACGGTTGAGGATTTGGGTTCCCTGACCAGAAGCGTACCGCTCATCATGAATCGCGCAAGGAGGATAGGATGAAAAAGCTCATGTTGGCCCTGACCATGGTCCTCGCTGGTGGTGTGGCCGCCGTGGCCCAGACCCCCGCCAGCACGCCATGGTCCTGGCAACTCCAGGCTGGCTACAACAACAGCAGCAAGTGGCTGGACAGCGGATGGAACGGCGCCACGAGCATCGGCTACCAGTTCACGGACGCCTTCAAACTCAACTTCGACCTCGGATATTTCGAGGGCAAGATCAAGGACACGAACGTCAAGGACAACATCTGGACCTTCATGATCGCCCCCACCTACGTCTACAACGCCACCTCCAATGACCAGGTGTACGGCTTCATCGGAGCGGGCGTTGCCGATCGCAGTTCAAAAACATTCTTCGTTGACGGCCTCACCGCCGTCCGGGTGCCCAGCGAATCCAAGTGGGCCGCCGAGGCCGGCGTGGGCTACAACCACTTCTTCACTCAAAAGGTGGGCTTGAACCTGCAGGCCACCTACACGCATATGGCCTTCGACCCCAAGATCGACCCCGTGGACGCCCGCGTGGGCCTCATCGTCCGCTGGTAATCTAACCTTCCGGGAACCCTGCAACCCTGAGGGGGGCGCGAGCCCCCCTCGTTTCGTTGTCCGGCATTGTCAAAAGGAAGCGCCGATGCTGACGGCCGTCCCGGGCGGGTTATGGAGGGAACCTATCCCGAAACGGTGGCTTTGCGTTCGAGCTTGCCCCACCCCACATGGGGCCCTTTCACGGCCGTGAGGACGGCCTTGATGGCTACGAAGTACATGAGCTGGCGGTAGATGAAGCGCTGGAGGGGCAGCCAGAGGAGCAGGCTCCATTCCTCGTCCCGCTCCAGAAGGAAGGCCAGGACCGATGCCCCGGCGTCCACGGCGAGGAAGAGGGCGTAATAGAAAAGCACGTGCAGGAATCCGTGCCCCGCTTCGCTCGACGGGTGGAAGCGCTCCTGGAAGAGAGCCGTCACGAGGGAGGCCACCACGAACAGATCCAGGACCGGTGAAATGAGAGGAAAGAGCACCTGGAAGATAAACACGTTGGGGATGGCGAAGAGGCCCAGGGCCCCGTGCTTGGGCCGGAACGCTACACGGCGGTGTTTCCAGGCGGCCTGGAGGGTGCCGAACATCCAGCGGAAGCGCTGTTTGAGGAAGTCTCGCACGGTGTCGGGGGCTTCCGTGTACGCCACGGCCTGGTCCTCATAGGCCACCTTATAGCCCCGTTCCAGGATGGACAGGGTAAGGTCCGCGTCCTCTGCGAGCGTCTCGGGCGTAAACCCGCCGGCTTCCAAGATGAGGGATTTGCGCCACGCACCGACGGAACCGGGAACCACGGTGATGCAGTTGAGGACGTCCATGGCCCGGCGGTCCATGTTCTGGCTCGTGATGTACTCCAGGGCCTGATAGCAGGTGTGGAGGTTGATGCGGTTCCCGACCTTGGCGTTGCCCGCCACGGCGCCCACTTCCGGATCGGCGAACCGCCGGACGAGCCGGGAGAGGGTCTGCGGGACGAAGACCGTGTCCGCGTCCAGGGCCACGATGATCTCGCCCTGGGCCCTGGCGATGCCGAAATTGAGCGCCTTGGCCTTCCCTTCGTTGGCCTTGGTGAAGATGCGCACCCGGGGGTCCGCACCGAAGGCCTCCACGAGCTCCGCGTAGGTGGCGTCCTTCGAGCCGTCGTCCACGGCGATGACCTCGAAATCCCCGTAGTCGGACGCGAGCAGGGCGCGCATCGTCTGGATCACGACTTTTTCCTCGTTGTACGCCGGGACCACGACGCTGACCGCCGGGTGGAAGTCCGCCGGGAACGTGCGCCGGCGATCCATCCACCGCTGCACGACCGCCAGGAGGCCGATGAAGCAGAGCCGCGCGCACCCCAGAATGATGCCCACCAGGAAGAGACCGTAGAAGAGCGAGGTACCGCCGCCAAGGATGAGAAACACCAGGTCGTCCGCCCCCGTCAAAACCCTTTCTCCCGCAGGGGCAGGCGGCATGACCTGGTTCCTCGGCAGTCCCATGAGGTCGGAGACGCCCACGAAGGCGAAGCCGCGCGCTTTGAGGGCCTCGATGATCCGGGGCAGAGCCACGAGGGTCTCGTCCCGATTGCCCCCGCCGTCGTGCAGAAGGATGACGTTTCCCTCCCCCCGTACGGCGCCGTCTACCGCCGCCCGCACTACCACGTCCACGCCCGGCTGGCTCCAATCGCTGGGATCGATGAGCATGCCGATGGTGTAATAGCCCATGCTGCTGGAGAGGACGAGGGGCTTCACCTCGTCGGGGGTTGCGGGCTCCACGTCCTCCGCGTAGGGCGGCCTGAAAAGAACGGTGCGAATGCCCAGACGGCTCTCCAGGAGGCGTTGGGTGGCGTTGAGCTCCAGGGCGAGCTGGCGGTCCGAGATGAGGGCGATGTTGGGGTGGGAGAAGGTGTGGTTGCCCACCTCGTTGCCTTCCGCCACGGTACGCCGGAGGATGCCCGAGTAGCGCTCGGCGTTCACCCCCACGATAAAAAACGTGCCCGGCACCCCCTCGCGCTTCAGGATGTCCAGGATCTTGGGGGTGTATTCGGGATCGGGGCCGTCGTCGAAGCTTAGGGCGATTTTCTTCGGATTGGTCCCGCCCCACCGTTCGATGACGTAAGGCGAGGGGAAACTGAGCAACTTCTCTGATGTGATGAGGCCTCGCTGGTCGTCATAGGTGAGGTCCCGCCGCCCGTCCTTGGGCGTGGCCGCCACCTTGAGAATCTCGCCCTTCCCTTCGTAGTCCAGGTCGTACCCGTAGTGGAGGGTGCCGAGGGAGAGGGCCGAAGCCTTGTCCTGAACCTTCCGCCTGCCGAAAACAGACCAGATGGAAGGATCTTCCGAGCCCAGCCGCCAGAGGGCGTAGCCCCGAGGCTGAAGGGACGCCGCCGCTCTCATCTCGTTGAAGGAGGTCACGGCGTTGAGGAACCACACGTGGTGAAGGGCATCCGCGTCGTCGTAGTAGTCGTAGGCCGGGTTGAGCGCGTTTGGGTCCAGCGCGATCTGGCCTTCCGATTCCTCGGCGGTCTGGATCGCCTCTTGGAAGGAGAGCTCATTGGCCCCCTTGGTTTTGTCCTTCCAGTCATAGCCGTAGTTGCCTAGGGCCACCACCATTTTGGCAGGGCCGATTTCAGCGGCCCTGGCGGTGATGTTCCGTACAAACCAGTCCTGAGAAGCCAGGGGCCCCGCCTCGCTGTCCGAGTAGTGCTCGTCGTAGGCCATGATCACGAGGTAATCGCAGTGCTTGGCCAGGCTCGCGTACGGCCACGCCTCGTCATCGGCGGGAACGCTCTCGCAGACCTCCAGCTTGAGCGGATGGCAGGCGGCGTAGAGTTCGGCCATGAAGGCCTCCAGCGCCACCATGCTCTTTTCCGGAACGCTCTCGAAGTCCACATTTACGCCCTGGAGGCCCTTGGCTCGCAGAAAGGCCACGATGGCCGCGACGGTTTTTTGCCGGGCCTGCGGGTCACTGAGCATCCCCGCCACACCTTTTGAGTCCCAGCCCTGATCCACGCCGTGAAAATTGTTAATGAGGGCCATCACGGGCATATGAGGGCGCAGGGGACGGAGGTAGGCCAGGAAGCGGTCCACCTTAGGCTCCTCATCCACCGTCACGGTTCCGTCGGCCCCCATGAGGTGAAGCCATTCGGCGGTTACCTTGTCGAGGGAGGCGAGGTTGGTTTTGAAGGACGTGAAGCTCGTGTCGTCCCAGTTCACGTAGAAGCCCGAGATTTCTGGTGCCCCCTCCCTCGCCGCGGGCTTGGGGACGGCCACTTTGGCGGCATGCCGCTTGGCCGATTCGGCGAGCTGCGTTTTAGTCCGTTGGAAGGCGCGTTCGGGAGCGTCCATGACCCATGGACGGCGGGGAGGAGCAAGCAGGTGCCCCGGCCCGGGGAGAACCCGTGGCGACTTGATGCCGAGCCCAGGCAAGGCGGGGCTGATGAGGACGCTCGCCGTAGCGATGCCGAAGGCCACGGAAAGGAGGGCCCCCAGCCCCAGGAAGATGATCCGCACCCACCGCCACCGAAGATTCCTCGGGTCGTGAAAAATGGCGCCCGCGCGGATGTCGCTCATGAAGGGGCCTCGCTCGTCCACGGCATCACGCCGTCAACTGCCCCTCTTTGAAGAGGGCGGACATGGCCTTGAACTGGGGATGGTCTTTGCTTTTCGCCCACTCGAAGGCCACGGACTCATGGTTGGTGAGGACGGCCCCCGCCTGGACCATGCGCTCCAGAGCGTGGCGCCGGTATTCCTCGCCCCGTCCGCTCACGCATTCCCAACACACGTGAACTTGGTGGCCCGAACTCAGAAGCTCCACTACCGTCTGCATGACACATACGTGGGCCTCGATGCCCGCCACCACGATCTGGCGGCGCGAAGGAGGGAGCCCTGGCCTCGCGCGGCCCAGCAGGGCTTCGAACTGGGCATCGCCGCAACACCCGAAGGCGGTCTTTTCCATGAAAAACCTGGGAGCCGCCAGGGCGTCGAAGGCGGCGCGCACCTCGGGGTGGGTTGGACCTATGCCCTTGGGGTACTGCTCCGTCAAGACCACGGGGACGGAGAAGAGGCCGGCGAGCTTGAGAAGGCGGACCGTGGCCCCGAGCACCAGCCGAGGGCGGACGACCATGTCCATGAGCTTCCCTTGCAAGTCGATGGCCACCACTATGCTCCGGTTCACATCCAATAGTTCCATCCGAGGCTCCGTTCGTAGGCATTATAATGGATTTCGAAATCCGGAATACGCCGTTTGGGTAACATGACAGAGACCGGCGCTATTCCTATCCCCTGTCTCTCGTCCCTTGCATGCCGCCTCCTCCCGCACTCTCTTCTTCCCGCCAAGTCGCCATCCCGCTATCTCCTCATCCCGTCTCGCGTTTAGCGGCTAGCGTCTCGCTTCTTGCGCCTCATCGCCGTCCCACGGCCTTCCCAGCAATTACCTCCTTGGAATCCATTGCAAAATCTGGAGATTCGTGCAACAATGGATTCTTGATTG
>JBBIKI010000033.1:0-28312 GCA_037445535.1 Acidobacteriota bacterium
CCGCCTCCTCCATGGACTTGGCGGCCTTGAACTGCATGTAGGTGTTCATGTTGCCTACCGCCGCCATGCCCGAACGTTCGTCGATGACCTTTTGAACGTCCTCGGGCGGCGTGATAGCGCCGATGAGGAAGTCCACCAATTCGAGGCCGTACTTCTTGAAGTCATCATGGACGCGGGCTTTGAGCGCTTCGCTCAGCTCGTCGTAGACCTTGGCCAGGTCCAGGATGGTCTTCATGTTTTCGCCCAGCACGTCGTTCAGCCGGGCCACGATCATATCCTTGGTGTAGGACTCGACGCCGTCGCTGTCTTGAACTCCCGCGCTCCCCACGTAGGTGGCGATGAAGAGCTGCGGGTCGGCCACGCGCACGGCGTATTTGCCGAAGGCCCGCAGGCGGATCATTTGGAACTCCGTGTCCCGGAACAGCACGGGCTCCTTGGTGCCCCACTTCATGTCCGTGAAGACTTTGCGGTTGACGTAATAGACGTCCGCCCGGAAGGGGGACGTGCCCCCGAAAGGCAGGTTGATGAGCTTGCTCAGCAAGGGAACGTTGAGCGTGGTGAGGGTGTGGCGTCCCGGCCCGAAAACGTCCAGGGCCTTGCCGTCTCTGAAGAACACGGCCCACTGCGTCTCCTGCACGACGAGCTGGGCGCCCACTTTGATCTCGCCGCCCATCTCGAAGCGGTGGACCATCTCTCTTCCCGTGTCGTCCAGCCACTCGATGACTTCAAGGTACTGGGCCATGGTCAACTCCTATGGTGAATGGCGAATGGTGAATGGCGAATGCAAAGGTCCTGTCATCTTCCTTAACATTTCACATTCGACATCCGACATTCGACATTTCACATCGATTCTCACGCCTGCGGGTTGTCCCACAGGTGCTTACGCTGGGCCACCAGATCATCCAGGGATTTCACGGCGGCAAGCGCGTCCGCGGGCGTGTGGGCCGGATCCTCGACGATTTTCTGGAGGGCGTCCACGGCGTCCACCATCTTCAGATCATAGGCGTAGAGCTGGTCCAGCTCGGTCTCGCGGATTTTCATCTGGTCGAAAAGGCCCGAGTATCCGTAGGCGGCGAACCGGATGGAATCGGTGACGCCCTGAAGGCGGCGCTGGAGGAGGCCCACGTCGTTGAGCGCCTGCAGGTTCCCCGCGTTGGTAAGGGCGAGCTTCGCGTCTTCGATCCGGTCTTTCACCCGGTCCAGACGCCCGGCGAGGAATTCGCGCAGGCGCTTGTCCGTGTCACGCCTACCCTCCCGGGCCTGGTAGCCCGAAAGGCCGGGGATTTTGTCCGCCAGCTTTTCCAGCCAAGTCTTTTCGCTGATTTCCATGGAACCCTCCCCGGAAATACTCCTTACACGGTGGTCAGATGACTCCTACGAAGGCCGGCCGAGAGGAGTTTCACGGCTGCCCCCAAGGCCTTTCCCGCAAGCCATTCTCCCCAGCGCGCTGGTGCCTCAGTCATCGAGAGTCTCCCGCCTTCCAGATGAGGTGGATGGCCCTGTTGGCGGTGCGCACCATCTTGATCAGGTCCTTCTCGGAGGTGTACTTGGTAACCTGAAGGTTGATGACGATCTGGTACCCCGTGTGCTTGATGCGGAGGGGTTCGTCCTTGGCGAGCACTTCCAGGGAGGCGGCCACGGCCGCGTTGTCCAAGTCCTCGGTGTGCGCTGCCGGATGCACCACGTGCCGGTGCTCCTCGGCAGGCAGGGATGGAGTGCCACCCTTCACCAGGTCGATCTTGGCCTCCTGAGCGAGGTACTGAAAAAGCGGAAACGCCGAGTTGATAACCCGGTCGCTCAAGTCGTAGACCTCCTGGAATCGCGTTTTGAGGGCTTCCAGGTCGGCCGCGGGGAGAGGAACGGCCTCGAAGAAGTCCGAGTAGGCCTTCCGGACGAGGGCCTCTTGAGCCTTCACGTCGGGATTGTCCCGGCTGAAGGCCTGGTGTGTGCCGGTGAGCTGGTCCTGCTCGTCCAACACGCCGATGAATCGCAAGGCGGCGAGGGCGGGATAGGTGAGATGGGAGGAAAGGCCCCGCTTGTGCAACTCCTCGCGGGTCAACAGGTCGCCTGTCTTGCGAGCCTGAATGTGGTCTAGGACGGCCCGCAGGCCCTTGCGGGGAACGTAGGGAGGAGTGGCCGTTCGCTTTTTAGCCATGGCGCGCCTTTCAAGCCTCGTAACGGAGTGAGCCTAACAGCGGCGGGGGCCGCCCGTCAAGCGTTGGCCCCGTGACACTTCTTGTATTTCTTGCCGGACCCGCAGGGACAGGGGTCGTTGCGACCGATCTTTTCCGAGTGGGCCACCGGTTTGGAGGGCTTCTTCTCCTCCTTTTCCGGGGCCGAATAGGAGTAGCTCCGCTCCTTGCGCTCAACCCGCTTTTCCTCCTGGGCCACGGCCGGCTCGAGGAGGAACAGGTAGCGGACGATCTCGTCTTCCACGCGCTCCATCATGGCCGCGAACATCTCGAAGCCCTCGCGCTTGTACTCCACCAGGGGATCCCTCTGGCTGTAAGCGCGGAGGCCCACGCCCTCGCGCAGGTGGTCCATGGAGAGGAGGTGGTCCTTCCACTGGTTGTCGATGACCTGGAGCATGACCATGCGCTCGTACTCGCGCATGACCTCGGGCGGGAGCCGCTGCTCCTTCGCTTCGTACTTTGCCGCACAAGCCTGAAGAGCCTTCTCGCGGATCTCGTCGCGGGGAGCCTCGTCCAGCTTCAGCCCCAGTTGGTCTAAATCCACGCCGAAGTTATAGGCTAGCTGGGTCTTGAGGCCCGGCAGATCCCACTCGCCGTTGCCGTTCTCCCCGCCCAGATACTGGTCCGCGAGGCCGTCCAGGATGAACCCGGCGGTCTCGAAGAGGTACTCCCGGAGGCCCTCCTTGGCGAGGATGCGGCGGCGCAGGCCGTAGACCGTCTCGCGCTGCTTGTTCATCACATCGTCGTATTCGAGCAGGTGTTTGCGGATTTCGAAGTTCCTGCCTTCGACAGAGGTCTGGGCGCGCTCGATGGAGCGGCTGACCCAGGGGTGCTCGATGGGTTCCCCGTCCTCCATCCCCAGCTTGCCCATCATGCCCTTGAGGCGGTCGCCGCCGAAGAGGCGCATGAGGTCGTCTTCGAGGGAGAGATAAAACCGGGAGGAGCCCGGGTCGCCCTGGCGGCCCGCGCGGCCCCGGAGTTGGTTGTCGATGCGCCGGGACTCGTGCCGCTCCGTTCCAAGGATGTGAAGGCCGCCCAGCCCCACCACATCCTCGTGCTCTCTGGAGAAGGCTTCCATGAAGTGGGCCAGGTGTTTGGCGTACTCCTCGGGTTGGAGCTCTGGGTTGGCCCTGGCCTTGGCCTGGCCCTCCGCGTTGCCGCCCAGGAGGATGTCCGTGCCTCGGCCGGCCATGTTGGTGGCGATGGTGACGGCGCCCTTCCGGCCCGCCTGGGCCACGATCTCCGCCTCCTTCTCGTGGAACTTGGCGTTGAGGACCACGTGCGGCACGCCACGGCGCTTGAGGAGGGCGCTCATGCGCTCGCTCTTTTCGATGGAGACGGTACCCACCAGGACCGGCTGTCCCTTCTCGTGGAGATCCTCGATCTCGTTGGCGGCGGCCTCGAACTTCTCCTTGTCGGTCTTGTACACCGAGTCCGCGAAGTCCGCGCGGCCCAGCGGCCGGTTGGGCGGGATGACCACCACGTCCAGCTTGTAAATCTTGTCGAACTCCGCCGCCTCCGTGTCCGCCGTACCCGTCATGCCCGCCAGTTTGGTGTACAGGCGGAAGTAGTTTTGGAAGGTGATGGTGGCCAGCGTCTGGTTTTCCTGCTGGATCTTCACGCCCTCCTTGGCCTCGATGGCCTGGTGCAGGCCGTCGCTCCAGCGGCGCCCCGGCATGACGCGGCCCGTGAACTCGTCCACGATCAAGACCTCGTCGTCCTTGATCATGTACTGGTCGTCTCGGTGGTAGAGCTTGTGGGCCACGAGGGCCTGGTTCACGCAGTGCAGGATTTCCATGTTGACGGGATCGTAAAGGTTTTCCACGCCCAGCATCTTCTCGGCCCGCGCGATGCCCTCCTCCGTCAAGGTGGCCGTGCGCTGCTTCTCGTCCACCGTGAAGTCCTTTTCTTTTTGGAGGCTGGGGATGATGCTGTTGGCCGAGTAGTAGCGGTCCGTGCGCTCGTCCGAGGGGCCCGAGATGATGAGCGGCGTTCGGGCCTCGTCGACGAGGATGGAGTCCACCTCGTCCACCAGGGCGAAATGGTGGCCCCGCTGGACCATGTCCTCGATGCGGTACTTCATGTTGTCGCGCAGGTAGTCGAAGCCGAACTCGTTGTTCTGGCCGTACGTCACGTCGGCGTTGTAGGCCACCTGCCGCTCGGGGTTGTCCATCTCCTGCTGGATGCAGCCCACGGTAAGGCCGAGAAAACGGTACACCTGGCCCATCCAATCGGCGTCTCGCCGGGCCAGGTAATCGTTCACGGTGACCACGTGGACGCCCTTGCCCGCCAAAGCGTTAAGGTAGACGGGGAGGACCGCCACGAGGGTTTTGCCCTCCCCCGTCTTCATCTCGGCGATCTTGCCCTGGTGGAGGACCACGCCGCCGATGACCTGAACGTCGAAGGGGCGCATGCCGAGGGTCCGCTTGGCCGCCTCGCGCGCCGTGGCGAAGGCCTCGGGCAGAATCTCCGTGAGGGCCTCCTGGAGCTCCATGCCCTGCTCCTCCATGGACGCCAGGCGCTCCTTGAACTCGGCGGTCTTAGCCCGAAGGTCCGAGTCGCTGAGTCCCGCGAGTTTGGGCTCCCATTCGTTGACGGCGAAGACCAAAGGCTGAATGGCCTTGATGTCACGTTCGTGTTTCGTGCCGAAAATGGCGGCGAGGGTTTTATCTAGGAGCATGAGGTCGTTCTCCGTAAGGCGACCCCACTCATCCCCTGCAGAGGCGGGGGCCGGGCGGGTCCGCTGGGACGTCGGGGCTAAAAATGCAGGTAGCGTTGAGGGTTGACGGGCTGGTCATTGCGGCGCACTTCGTAGTGAAGGTGGGGCCCCGTGGAGCGGCCGGATGTGCCCACCAACCCGATCTTCTGCCACCGCTTCACGTTCATCCCGGGTTTGACCAGAATCTTGCTCAGGTGCGCGTACCGGGTGACGAGGCCGCCGCCGTGGCTGATCTCCACGCAGTTCCCGTAGCCCTGCTTCCACCCGCACCAGATCACGAGCCCTTCGGCGGGCGCCTGCACGGGGCTGCCGTAAGGTGCGGCGATGTCAACCCCTTCATGATACTCAGTGCCCTCTTCGATGGGGTCCACCCGCCGCCCGAAACCGGAGGTGATGAACCCCTTCACGGGCCACAGGTTGGGTGTGTGGGCGAGCTCGTCCAAATGAGGCTTGAGCACGCTGCCAACGCCCTGGGTCTCTTTGTAGATGAGGTCGGCCCGCTGCTTGAAATCGGCGATGCCGGAGGCCAGGGTTCCCACCTCGGCCGAGGGGAGTGCGGGAGCCGCCACGGGATGCGGTGAAGGGCCGCCCATGCCGGCGGTCTTGGGCAGGACGAGGTTCTGCTGGCGGGCAAGCTCCTCGATGGAGGACAGTTGCTCCTGGCTCTTGCTGAGGCGGGTCTGGGCTTCGTCTAAGGTTTTGGTGAGGACGGCCAGGGAGGCCTGGAGCTGGACGTCTTTTTGGGATAACTGCTGGTTTCGGTGGAGCAGGCTTCCCGTCCAGCCGGCCATCATGACGGCGCTCACGCCGCACGCCACCAAGAGTCCCGCGGCACTTCCCAGAAACGTCAGATGGCGCCTCACCTGGAACCACTCGAGGACGCGGTTGTGCACCTGCTTGCCGTCCTCGCGGATGATCATCACGTGATAACGCTTTCGCTTCATCCTTGTCCCTGTCTTTAGGAGATCCCCCCGCGGCGCGGATCCCGAACGGAATTCAAGCTATCATGCCGTTAGTCCCCTGTCAAGGTGGTATAAGTCCATGGCGGGCAATGAGTTGCGGGCGCATTAGGGGGGCGGGCGGGGAGGGGCTGCGGTACGGTCAGGCGTTTTGAACCGAGGGCTCTGGAACCTTGGGCCGCGCAGGGGAGCAGGGGTCGAAGGGGTGTATCTGCGCCACCGCGGCATCGAGGGCGGCCACCAGATCGCTGGCTGTGGTGTACCTATCGCCGGGCTTGATTTGAAGCAGCTTGAGGACGATCGCGTCCAGGGCACGCGGAACGTCCGGGTTGAGGGACGAGGGGAGAGGGCGGTCCGTCAGTTGGTGCTTGCGGAACGTCTCCATGATCGTGTCCGCTTCGAAGGGGCGTTTGAGCGTGAGCATCTCGAAGAGGATCACACCAAGCGAATAGAGATCGCTCGATGCGCCGTAGGGCTCTCCGATCAGAGGTTCAGGTGGAAGGTAGTTGGGCGTACCGAAGATCTGTCCCGTGACGGTGAAGGAGGTGGCGTCCGAGAGCTTGGCGACGCCGAAATCGGCCACTTTCACATGGCGGGAGCCCCGGAGGATCATGATATTATCCGGTTTCAAATCCCGGTGAATAATCCCTTGAGCATGGGTATATTGCAGGATCATGGCGACCTCGCGGGCGATGCGTACCGCCTCCTGGGAGGGAAGCGGGGCCTCCAGCCCCGCTAAAAAGGCCTTCAGGCTCTCTCCCTCGGCGACTTCCATGGCGATGAAGAGCCGTCCTTCGGTCTGCCCCGTCTCGAAGATCCGGAGAATGCCTTCATGGATGAGCTGTTGGCCGATAGTCCCTTCTCGGATGAAGCGGCTGGCGAACCCCTCGTCGTCCACAAGACGCGGCTGGGGCACTTTGAGCGCCACTTGGCGGCCGGAGCGTTCGTCCGTGGCCAAGTAGACGTCGCCCATGCCGCCCGAGCCCAATTTTCGCTCGATGACATAGGGGCCCAATCTCCCCGATGGGATGTCAAGGCCCGCCGGGGAGGGATCGGAGGAGGAACCACGCCGGGCGCCCGGCCATGCTGGCAGCCACGGTATCCATCCGTACCGGCGGAGAAGGAGGACGACCAGCACGGCCAAAAGCCCCGCGGCTCCAAAGGTGGCCGCCAGCCATGCGGATACTCTCGCCGGCGGTCCCGGCGGTCCCGGCGAGCCTACGGCGCCCGCCCGGTCCGGGGCGGGGCTCAGGTCCGTCTCGAAGTGAACCTGGACGCCTGCTTGGACGTGCACGATGAACGTTTTGTCCGAGTAGCCCGATAGGTGGAGTTCGACACGGTGATCGCCGGGAGAGAGGCCCGAAAGGAGCAGGGGCTCCGTACCCGCGGTGCCCCTGGAGATCCCGTCCAGGACGACCGACGCGCCGGGGGGACGAACTTCCAGGGCGAGGTCTCCCGTGAGAGGCTGGGGGGAAGCGCTTGGTGCGGCGGGCGCCGATTCCTTCAAAGGGAGGAGTTCAGCGGGGACGGTGAGTTTGTCTCCGGGATGGACCACGAAGGCCCGCTCGGCGGGGGAGTAGCCGGGATGTTCGAAGCGGACGCGGTGGGGCCCTTCCGCCGCGGGGTCGAGGGTGAGGGGCGAGGCGCCAAGGGGGCGGCCATCCAGGCTCACGGAGGCTCCTTCCGGCGCGGACCAGAACGCCACGGAGGCAGGAGGCGCTCCGGAGGGTCCTTTGGCTGATCCCTCTCCGGAGGGCGGCGCGGCCGTGGATGGCGCGGGTTCGTGGCTCTCGGCCGGAGAGGAGCCCTCGCCCGGGGGAGCGCCTCCTGCCGCCTCGGCGTTCCGGGCGGACTTGAGGAGGACCTTGATTCGGTCTTGGGGTTCCACCCCGGCGGCCAGGGCGCCCTCAAGCTCCCTCTGGGCGTCTCGCGTCCGTCCAAGTTTGAGGTAGGCGTAGGCCAGTTCAGTGTGGGGAAAATAACCGTCCACGAAATTGGTGCCATAGAGCCGGACGCGTTTGGCGGACCCTGGCCTGAGGGCGATAGCCTGTTGGAGGGCCTCGGCGGCGGCCGGGTAGCGGGCCTCCTCGTTGGCCTTCTTCCCTGCCTGGAAGAACTCCCAGTACGTGGTCTGCGCCGGCACCGCCAAGGGTAAGAGACCGGCTAAAAGCATGAAAAGGAAAAGGCGCGGTCCCAAGGGCCGCGGCAAGGATCCCGCGGGACCACGGGAGCCGGTTGGCGGTTTTCTGGGATCCATGGCGGTCAATCTCCCACGAACACTTTGTGGAGGATCTTGGAGAGGCCCTCGGAGCGCGAGATCCGGTAGATCAGCGACATGTTGACGCGCCACTCTTGGGCCCTCGCGCTCCCGAAGGCGTCTGGGGTACGGGGATAGCGGAGCATGCCTTCGGGTTCCATGAACTGCCCCGTTCGAAAGTTCGCCCACCTGTACTGCACCGCCACGTCGAGCTTCCACGCGTTGGTGTTGAATCCCGTTCCGCAGGCCAGCACCCAGTAGTTCACGGAGGAGCGAAGGGTGGGGTCCATGCCGCCTTGGGGTTCGTAAGCCACGCCGAAACGGATGGGGATGACCGAGTGCTCTCTCACGATAAGGTATTCAGCGCCGGCGTTGGCGGAGAGCGTGTTGCGCGTGGAGGTGCTTCCCGCGGGCTGAAAATCAAGAAAATTGAGCTCGGGAAGGTCGGGCGGGACCGCCGCCACGGTCATGTCCTTCCATTGGTTGTACTGGAGGTCCAGGGCCGCGGTCCATGTATCCGTCGGATGCCAGGCGAACCCGAGGCCCAGGCGTTTGGGAAACCGCAGCGTCGTCTGCTGGTTCGTATCTCCCTGAAAGGGGTTCGGCAGGTTGGACAAGGTGGTCGTGGCGATCTGGTAGTCCGCGAAGAAGGGGCTGTGATAGACGAGGCCCACGTTGAACTTGGGATAGGTGAAAAGGAGGCCCAAGCTGAAGTTGCGGCCGCTCATGTGGTTGGATTGCCTGAAGAAGAGGAAGCTGGAGGAGGGCGGCCCCCCGGCGATGCGATTCCCCTGAATGTCGGCCTGCGTGGACCAGTCGCCCTTCCAGATATTGAAGCTGGCGCCCAGGGCCATACGCTGGGTGAGTTGAACGGCTCCGCTGAGCGAATAGAGGCGGATGTCACCGGCCAGGTCGGTTCCTTGATGGAGGAGGAAGGTCTGGCCCGCCGCCCCCGGTTTTCTTACCCATTCGGTCATGAAGGGATCGGCCTGAAAGTTAAGGTCGTACATGCGTTGCCAGCTTGCTTGGATGGTGACGGGTTTGGAGAAGAGGTCGAGGGGGATGGCCGCGCTGGCGAAATCGAGCATGCGGTTGGAGTCCGCCGCCCGGAAGGACGAGAAGCGGCTCAACCCGTCCAGGGCGGTGAAATCCTTCAGCGACATGATCCGGTGGTTGCCCCCGAAGACCACGGAAAATTCGGGGGCCCTCAGCTGGGCCAGCCCCGCGGGATTCCATGAGGCGGCGGTGCCGTCGTCCGAGACGGCGATGAACGCGTCTGCCATGCCCGCGGCGCGCGCCCCCGCCCCAGTGGGCGTAAAGGAGTAGCGCCAGAGATTCGCAAGAATTTGTCCCTCCGGCACATCGGCGCGCACCGCCGAGAACAGGAGGCAAAAGAACACACCGAGCCACGCCCGTTTCATGAGGGCCCTCCAAAGAGCACCCTCACCATATCAGAAACGTGCAGACGTCGCCAGGAGTCACCGGTGGCCGTCTTTTCTCGCGCCTGCGCGGCGTGTGCGCTCCCAGGGATGGCCGGGGGGCGGGCATGCCCTGGCTCCAGGGACAGCCAAGACCGCGCCGCGGCAAATTAACCAGGGAGGACGGACTGGTTCGCGGGTTGGCAGAGGATTCGGAGGCGGGCTTTCACGCGGCAGAAGGCCCCTTCGTCGTGCCAGCGAATCACGTCCAGCGGGCAATGGCCCTCAAGGTAAGGTTCGGGGGTGCACAAGAAGCTCGCGAGCGTCTCTGGGTCGATGGTTCCGCATGCCAGACTAACCAGTTCCGCGAGCCTCTCCGAGTCACGGCTTCCCATCGCAAGCGCCTCCTTTGGAAGTGGTTTGAGCACAAAGAAGGGGGGAGGAGCTTTGGCTCCACCCCCCCAAGTTGGGCTGCTGGCGCAAGGTTCGGACCGCGCCTTGACGGCCTTCCGGCACTATCTCAGTGGCGGGTATACATGAAACAGGCGGAGGTCTGGCCGTCGGCGTTTACGACCTTGACGCACATGGCCGTACCCTTGGGAAAGAGCCCGCGGAGGCTCTTTCCGTCCTTGTAAACGAGGACACCCTTTTTAGCCTTGTAGGCCGCGGCAAGAGAGGCCGTGCCCACGGAAATCTTAGAGGTGGAGGCAAATCCGGTGCCGAAGACCTTAAGCACCCACCCACCCGCGTGGTGCAGTTTGACCTTGGTGATGGTTGGAGCCGCCAGCGCCACGAATTCGCGGGACTGGGCCACGGGGCGCCCAGCGTAGTCTTGGGCCAGGACATCCAGCCGGTGCAGCCCGGGGGCCAGCAGGTCCGCGTTGACGGCGTAGCTGAAGGGGGCGGCCGTGGCGGTCTTGCTCAGGTGGCCGTCCAGGTAGAAGTTGGCGGAAGTCACGCTGCCCGGCGACGTGGCTTTCACCAGGAATTCAACCGTACCTGCCACGTCGGTGCCGTCCTGGGGGCCATCCAACTGAGCCACGTCATCAAAGTTGTCGCCGAATCCCGTGAAGTTGGCCTGCACTTCCTGAACCGACGCGGTGGCCGGCACGGTGACCGTCACCGGATTGGCGGTTCCCGAGGCGCCCTCGGACCAGAAGGCAAAGGTGCCTCCCGTGGCGGGCACGGCCGTGAAGGTCACGGTAGACCCGGCGGGGGGGCAAGGAGTAGAGGGGCTCATGGTGACGGTGCCTCCCTGCTCGGGGTTGGCTGTGCCCTGGAGGCACCCTGAGGCCGGGTCGCTCGCCATCACCGCCATAGCCGAGGCGAGGACGAGCCCTCCCGCGAGGGCCAAACGGAGGAGCAGTGCTGCGTGGGGCGATCGAGCCTGGTTCGCGCGTGATCGAGAAGCGTTCATTGTGGTTCTCTCCTTTCGTGTCAACACAAAGCGTTATTTCTAGAGGGTGCCCCGTCCAAGCGCCTTTCGGGAGGTTCAAAGCACGTTCCGTGCCAGTGCCCTGCGCCTCGTCCGAGGCGTGGCCGAACCTGGTTTATGGCATACTCCACGGGAGAGGTACGCATGGCCCATCGGCCAGGTATGAAGCTGGTAGTTCTGGGCAAAGAGAAGGTCTCGCACCTTCTCAGCAAGGATCTGTGGTTCCTGGGCCGCGTTGCCGGGAACGACATCGTATTAAATTCCCCCACCGTTTCCGGGCACCACGCGCGGCTCTTTCTTACGCCCGAGGGGTGGAGGATTCGGGACCTCAAGAGCCGAAACGGTTTAAGTCTTAAAGGGGTGAAGGGAGAGGAATTCCTCCTGGAGCCGGGAGATGAGATCAAGCTGGGTGACGTCATCCTCAGGCTCGAACCCGCTGCGGAAGATTCGCCTCCCCCGGAGGACAGCCTGGCCCTGGCCGCGGTCCCATTTTCGGAACAGTCAGGTTGTCCCAATTCTGGGAAACGCAGGGCTGTCGCCGAAATGATCGAAGCGTTGGTGGCCGAAGACCCCGCCGCCGAAGACCTGGATCACCGCCTGGCCCTTTCGCTCAGGCGGGACTTCGGCGCAGAAGGCGTATTCTTCTTCTCCGTGGTTGCTGGTGCCGGAACACGGCAGGCGGCCGACGATGACGCGGTCTGCAAATACGAAGCCTCATCCGAGGGAGCGGGGGCTACGATCCTAAGCCACAGCACCCTCCGCGAAGCCCTCAGGCAGAGGAGCCCCCTCCTATCCCCCGTGGAACTGGCCAAACCCGGCCGAAGCCTGAAGGGGCTCACGGGTGCCCAGATCCTGATCTACCCGCTGCTCGCGGGCAAAGATGTGATAGCGGTCCTTTACATGGATTGGGGGCGTCCTTCGCCGGAGCTTATTCCGGCCATGCGCGAACTCGCCTCTTGGCCCGTGTGGGCCACTCTTCTCCTGGGCTCCGTGTGGGGGCGGCGGGCCTTGGCCGCGCGAGTGGAAGAGGATACCCGCCACCAGGAAAACCTCTCCCAGGCGTTCCGGCGCCAGATTGATCCCGGAGAAATTCTGGGGAACAGCTTGGCCCTGAAAGATTCTATGGCCCTCGCGGCGGCGGCGGCACCCTCTCCCTATCCTATTCTCCTGCTGGGAGAGACGGGCGTCGGCAAGGAGGTCTTCGCCCGCTGGATTCACCTCAACAGCGCCTGCGGAGGGGGGCCGTTCGTGGCAGTGAATTGTGCCGGCATCCCGGCGGGCACGGCCGAAAGCGAGCTTTTCGGCCACCGCCGCGGAGCGTTCACGGGGGCGGACCGGGATCACGCGGGAGTCTTCGAGCAGGCCGAGGGTGGGACTCTCCTCCTGGATGAGATCGGTGACATGGACCTGGCCATGCAGGCCAAAGTATTGCGGGCTATCCAGTTCGGGGTAGTGCGCCGCCTTGGAGACGACCGTGAGCGCCCCGTGGCCGTGCGCCTCATCGCGGCGACCCACCAGGACCTTCGAGCCAAGATCGGGGAGAAGACTTTCCGGGAGGACCTCTTTTACCGCCTCACCACCTTTGAGCTGAGGCTCCCCCCTCTCCGCGAACGCTCATCGGACATCGCCTTGCTAGCGTCCAGCTTTTTGGCCAAAGCCTTCAAGAAGCCTGGAACCGCCGCTGGCTTCTCTCCGGGCGCCATGAGAGCACTGAGGGAGTTTTCGTGGCCCGGGAACGTGCGCCAGCTCCAGAGCGCCGTGAATCACCTGTCGGCCAGCGCCACGGAAAGCCTCATCCAAGAAGAGGACGCCCGGCGCCTGCTGGGCCTCGGGAAACCAACGCTCCATGAGCCCCCGGGAGAGATGGGGCTCCTATCCTACAAGCATGCCTTGGAGCGGTTCAGGGCGGACTACTTGCGCTCGGTGCTCGACAGGGCGGGGGGAAATGCCTCGGAGGCGGCCCGCTCCAGCGGTTTGCCGCGAAGCACCTTCTACCGCCTCATGGAGCGCCACCCCGAGGCCAAAATGCCCGAAACCTAGAGGGCAGACTTCCAGCAAGAAGTCCTCCTCCATAGGAATAAGCTTGGCATCATGTGTGCTTAAGCACTCTGCTGGAACATCCTTACTATCCTTAGGGCCAAGGAGAATGAATCGGGTGGCTGAAGAGCGCAAGATAGTCCCGGGGCAAAGGACGTGGTGGCACCTGGCGCTCCTGGCGGCGCTCGCGGGGCCCCTCTTTTTCGCGGGCCAGGCGGGCCGCTCTTATTGGCTCTGTGACGAGCCCTTCGTGGCCGAAGTGAGCCGGGAGATGGCGGCCTCAGGGGACTGGCTCATCCCGCGGCTGAACGGGCGGCCCTTCTTGGAAAAGCCTCCGTTGCACTATGATCTCGTGGCTACCTCCTTCCGCCTTTTGGGGGAGACGCCCTTCGCCGCCCGCCTGCCTTCCGCCCTGGCGGGGCTTCTCACGGCGGTGGCGATTTACGCCCTGGGCCGGATGCTTCTGGGGCGCCGGGAAGGGTTCTTCGCCGCCCTGCTCTTTCCCGTGCTGTACCTCCCCTTTTACCTTGCCCACTACACCCTCGTGGATGCCAGCCTGGTTCTCTTCGTGACGGCGGGCCTGGCGGCCGCCACCTTTGCCTGGAAGCACTCGTCTTCATGGGCCGTGACCGCCACTTGGGCCTTCGCTGGTCTGGCTTACCTGGCCAAGGGGCCCGTCGGACCCGTCCTTTTGGGAACTGGACTCGCAGCCTTTGCCCTCGCGGAGGGAAGGAAGGACATGCTTTCGCCGAGGCGGCACATGGCGGGAATGGCCGTCTTGGTTTGCATGGTGATCCCGTGGTGGTTGGCCCTCTGGGCCGAAGGCGGTTGGCCCTTCCTTCGGGAATCGCTCCTCGTGAACACGCTCGGGCGGGCCTTCGCCTTCCCCTCCATGGTGCCCGCCCATGATACCCTTGGCACCCATGCCGCTCCTATCTACGATTACCTAGGAGGTCTTCTCGGAGATTTTCTTCCGTGGACCCCGTCGCTTCTGCTGGCCCTCGTACCGGCCCTTGCGGGAACGGTGGGGCCACTCCTTCGCCAGCGAAAAGAGGACGGCGACGATGAAGGCTTGCCCGCGGGCGTCCGCTTCCTCGCGTGGAGCTTTCTCGCCGGATTCGTCCTGCTCAGCTTGGCGCATAGCAAACGGTCCATGTATCTGGCGCCCCTCTTCCCCTCCCTGGCGCTGATCGTGGCTTGGCGTTTGGTGAACCTGGGTACACGGCCCTTGCGGCGCTGGGAACGCGCGTTGATGGCAACGCAAGCGGCGGTGCTGGGGATCTTCCTGCTGGCCGTTCCCGCGGCGGGGATCTACCTGCAAGGCGCTCGTGAGTGGAGGAATCTGCCGGCGGGGACCTGGGCCCTCATGGGCCTCGTGTGGGCGGGCGCCTTGGGTGCCGGATGGTTCTCCCTCAGGTGGACCAGGCAGGCCCGGTTGGAGCGCCTTCCCTTCCTCTTCTGGGGCGAAGCGGCCGCCGGATTTATGGCTCTCGTGGTGCTGTGTTTTCCTGCCATGGAACGGCAGAAGAGCTTTCGGGCATTCTTCGAAGAAGCCAGGGCCATGGAGACCGCCAGGAAATCGGTTCCCCGGCTGTTCACTCCAAACGAGAGCTACGTGGGGCTGGCGGGCCTCTACTTCGGGCGGACCCTGCCTCCCTTGGAAGGCCCGGTCCCAGCCACTGAGCTGGACGTGCTGACGGACAAGGATGGCCTTCGGGTTCTCCCGCCTCGCCGCATGGAGGTCTTGCTCTCCGAGGAGATCTCGGGGCCGGGGCAGCGGCGCGGTCTCTATCTCGCCCATATCGGACCCAAGGGGACGGGTCTCCCTCAAGGGACTCCCGTCTTGGAGCCCATGGCGGAAGACCGGCCGAGAAAGTCCGCCCTAATTCGTCAACCTCCGGGGTGGACTTCGGCGGCCCGGTGGTCTATGTTGGCGGCGGAGGGGACCGGGCAGCCGCGGCGGGGTGACCTGCCGAGGAAAGTCCGGACTCCTTAGGGCGGCAAGCCTGCTAACGGCAGGGCGGAGCGATCCGACGGAGAGTGCCACAGAAAAGGTACCGCCTGCCTCGCCTTCGGGCGCGGCCGGTAAGGGTGAAAAGGCGGGGTAAGAGCCCACCGCTTCTCCGGTAACGGGGAAGGCACGGAAAACCCCTTGCGGAGCAAGGCCAAATAGGGAGGCGCGCCAGGGCTGGCCCGGCCCAGGCCTCCGGGTAGGCCGCTTGAGGCCGCCGGTGACGGCGGTCCCAGAGGAATGGCTGCCACCCCGGCGACGGGGGACAGAATCCGGCTTACAGGTCCCCTCCAAGAAGATCAAGGCGAGAGGGCGAGAGCGAGCCCATGCGGAGATGCCGCGATGCTCTCCCCCCTCGCCCTTCTTGACCAGGCTCAATCCGATCCCTTGCTGAATCGCTGGTTCCATACCTCCCTGTGCTATCCTCAACCCATGAGCGATTCTCCCGCGTACGTGGCTCCTAAGATCATCCGCGTTGTCGCCCCGGCGGGGCCCGTGGCCGTGGACGATCTGGAGCGAGGCGTGGAGATCCTCAGACGGCGAAGTTTCACCGTCCGGGTCTCGCCCCGCATCGGAGAGCGCCTCGGTTATCTCGCCGGGGCCGATGAGGACCGCCTGAAGGACCTGCAGGCAGCCCTCGATGACCCGGGCGTGGACGTGGTGTGGTTCGCGCGCGGCGGCTATGGCACCACGCGCCTCCTTCCTGGCCTCTCCCGCGAAGGTCTCGTCCGCCATCCCAAAACCCTCGCGGGATTCTCCGACGCCACCGCACTCTTCGCCTGGGCCCAGGACGTTTCTGGAGTCCGGCGCCTCTACGCGCCGTCGGTCCAAGAGCTCGCCCGCGAAGGGGTGTGCCATATGGAGTCCCTATGGGCGGCTCTGGAAAGGCGAGACGTGCGGATTCCCGCCGAAGGCAATCCGGAGCCCGCAGGGCCCTTTCCCGTGGCGGGCGGCTGTCTGACCCTTCTATCCGTCTCCGTGGGCACGCCTTGGGAACCCGGCGTTTCGGGCCGCTGGCTCTTCTTGGAGGACGTGGGCGAGCCCCTCTACCGGATCGACAGGATGATGACGCATCTCCACCAGGCGGGGTGGTTCGGCCGTGCCGCGGGCCTGCTCCTGGGCGGGTTCACCGGCATGGGCGAGGGGGAATCGCCGTGGCAGGCGGCCCATCGGGCCCGGCAACTCCTCGGCCCCCACAAGCCTCTCTTGACGGGCATTCCCGTGGGTCACCTGAAAGGCAAGCGCACCTTGCCGCTGGGTTGCCTTGCAAAATGGGATGGTTCGACACTGATCGTGGCCGGTGCTGGTACCCCTGTTCCTGAACCCTGAATGGCATGAGCGTTAAGGGGCCGGAAGGATGTCCGCCAGCCATCGGCTGACGCGCTCCAAGGCGCCGCGGTGGTGCTCGGCCGCGAGGCGGGCCCGCTGGCCGCAGCCCCGAGCCAAGTCGGGGTCCGACAGGAAGGCGGCAACGCGCCACCCCAACTCGGCTGGGGTCTCCACGCGAAAGCCGCCTCCAGAAGCGGAGAGCCGCTCCGTCTCCTCCTTGAAGTTTTCGGTGTGGGGGCCGTACAAGACGGGCTTGGAGAGAAAGGCGGGCTCCAGCACGTTCTGCCCCCCGAGAGGCACCAGGCTGCCCCCCACGAAGGCCGCTTCGCCCAAGTCGTAGGCGGACCAGAGCTCACCCACCGTATCCAGCACGAGCACGTCCCATCCGCCCAATGGGGAACTCGATCGCAGGGCGGCGGAAAGCCCGCGTGCCCTAGCCTGCTCCATGCACAGGGCGGCGCGATCAGGATGCCGGGGCGCCAGGATAAGACAAGCCTCGGGGATGGTGCTTCGGACGGCGGAGAGGGCCTGGAGGACCAGATCCTCCTCCCCCTCCCGCACGGAACCCGCGACCCACATGGGGCTCTGAGGGAGGAGGGCGCGAAGAAGTTCCCGGGCCTCCTCGAAGCGCGGAGGAGGCGAGAGATCGTACTTGAGGTTGCCCAGCACCTGAACGCGTCCCGGGTAGGCGCCGAGGATCTTGAATCGCGCCGCGTGCTCCTCGCTCTGGGCCGCAACGTATGCGTCCTTGAGCGCCCGGCCGTAGAGCGGCCTGAACTTCACTGTGCGAGTGAAGGCGCGTTCCGACAAGCGCCCGTTCACGATGAAAACGGGCACCCCTCGGGACCGGGCCTCTCGAAACAGGGCGGGCCAGATCTCCGTCTCCACGAGCACGAGGGCCGCGGGATTCCATGCGGAGAAAGCCCGCCGGACGCACGTGGGCAGATCCAGGGGAAACGCCGTGGGGGTTAGGCCGGCTGAACCCTCACGCTCGGCCAAGGCCAGCCCCGTGGCGGTGGTGGACGTGAGCGCCACGGGAAGCCCCAGTTCCCGGAGCCTGGCGGCGAGGCGGAGGGCGATGCGCACCTCTCCCACGGACACGGCCTGGATCCAAATAGGACTGTCGGTCCGTTCCGGCGCCCATCCCAGGCGCTCCTTCAGGCGGCGCCCGCCCCCCTGCTTCAGGGCGAGGGCCAGCAGCCACAGGGGCGAGAGGAGCACGGACAGGATTCTATAGAGCCACCACACGGGAACTCCTCTCGGGAGCGAGGTCTTGGGGAATGGACTCGCCAAGTACATTTAAGGCCCAGACGGCTCCGAAAATCAAAAGGCCCGGAATGAGAGCCAGGTGGGGGGCCTCCAGGAGGACGTCACATCCCGAGGCGAGCATCTCTCCCCACGAGGGATGGGGTGGTTGGACCCCCAGGCCCAAGAAGGACAGCCCCGCCTCCGACAGGAGCACGCCGGCTCCCCCCGCCGCCGCCTGGACGGCGAGGACGGGGGCCGCTTGCGGCAGCAAGTGCCGGATGAGGATATGCACCGGACCCGCTCCAGCGGCGCGGCTCGCCAGGACGAAATCGCGCTCCCGCAGGCTGAGGGCGAGCGAGCGCGCCATGCGGGCGTACCCAACCCAGGCGGTGCACGAGAGGGCCAAAACCAGCGGCGCAAACCCCCTCCCCACGTACGCCACGAGGGCGATGGCGACGAGGAGTCCCGGCAAGGCCAAGAGCACGTCCACCAGACGGCTCGCGGCCATATCCAGGATTCCGCCCACATAACCGGACAGAAGCCCGAGGAGGGTGCCCAGGACCAAGGCGAGGGCCAGGCTCAGGCCCGTCACGGCCAGGGACACCCGTCCCCCCACGAGGGCGCGCGAGAGAACGTCTCTCCCCAGGTCATCGGTTCCGAGAAGGTGCCGGGCCGAAGGCCCCTGGAGCCGGCTGGAAAGATCAGTGGCGGCGTAAGGATAGGGGGCGAGGAGGGGCGCCAGGAGGGCCGCCGCGGCCCAGAGAGCGATAAAACCGAGGGCCAGGCCTTTACGGCGGGTCTCATTCATAGCGCACCCGGGGGTCGGCCCACGCGTAAACCAGATCCGCCGCAAGGCTAGACAGGAGCGCCGCCAGGGCGAACACGATGACGGCTCCTTGCACCACGGGATAATCGCGGCTTTTGATGGCGGTGATCACGAGGCTTCCCATGCCCGGCCAGCGGAAGATGCGTTCGGCGAGGATGGCTCCCGTGAGCACGGCACCGGCCTGGAGCCCCAGCACCGTAATGGGCGGGAGGAGGGCGTTGCGCAGGGCGTGGACCCGGTAGACCCGGCCCTCGCTCAGGCCCTTCATGCGCGCGCATTGTAGGTAGTCCCGTCCGCTCTCCTGGACCAAGGAAGCTCGGATGACACGGGTGAGGACGGCCGCCAGGGGAAGGGCCAGGGTGACGGCGGGGAGGATGAGGCTGCCCGGCTCGTCCGAGCCCGACACGGGCAGGACCGGCCACAGGACGGCGAAGGCGAGCAGAAGGAGGGGACCGATGAAGAACGAGGGGAGCGAGAGGCCCACCGTCGTGAAGGTCCCCACGAGGCGGTCCGGCGCGCTCCCCGGTCGGCGCGCCGAGAGGAGGCCCAGGGGGAAGGCGGCGGCGCAGGCCAGAAGGAGAGCCGCTCCGCCCAGTTCCGCGGTCATGGGAAAGGCGCGGGCCAGCTCCTCGGCCACGGGCCTGCGCGTCCTCATGGACGTTCCCAGGTGGCCCCGCAGCAGGTCGTGGAGGAACCCTAGATACTGGCTTCCCAGGGGCTCGTCCAGCCGAAGCTCCCGGCGCAGCGCGGCCCGGGCCTCAGGGGCCGCGTTGTCTCCCAGCATGAGCTCGGCGGGATCGCCGGGCAGGGCCCGCCCCAGGAAGAAGACGACGGTGAGCAGGCCCAGCATGGTTGGAATGAACAGGAGGAGCCGCCTGGCCGCGTATCGCCGCATCGTGTAGCCGCGGGGAGCTAACCCCCGAAGAGCGCTTCGGGAGAGCCCGGACCGGGACCGGGGAGCTGTGAGCGGGAGGGCGGGGCGGAAAGGGAGCCGGGATTCACGTAAAGGAGCAGGTTGTTATCCTCCGGGTCGAGGACCGTGACGAAGAAGCCCCTGGCCGCATCCACATTGGCCTCCGGCACATCCCCATAAATGCGTTCCCCGTCCTTGAAGTCCAGAACGAGCACGTGGCCGTTCGGAGGGCGCGGCAGGTCGGCGGGGTCTTTGATGGGGTCGTAGTCGGGGTTGCCGGAGAAGGTACGCACATAGAAGACGGCCTTCAACGTCCCCAGGGGCACCCGGATCGGCAGGCCTTCGAGGTCCGCCACGGAGATGGGATCACTTCCGGCGTCGAAGATGGGGGCGAAGGCGGGCACGGTGCGCCCATCGAGATATCGGAGAATGACCTTCCGAAGCTCCACGTGCCGCCTCCTCCGGTGAGTATAGCGCAGGGGGAAAGGAGGGGACAGGGGACAGGGGACAGGGAGCGGTGAGCAGAAGGAAGGCCGGGCAGCGTCGCCGCGGGCTTTCTTAACGTCCTAACCTCCTAACCTCCTATCCTCCTATCGCTCTCGCCTCCTGTCTTTCCGCCTGCTCCCCTCCCCATGGGGTAGGCATGTGCGGTACCTTCTATTCATGGCGCGTGCGGCTGATGAGACCCCTCGCTGTTTTAGGCATCCAACCGAGCCGGGCCGCCGGAAGTGCTACCACTGCAAGAAGCCCATCTGTCCTCAGTGCCAGCAAAGGATCGAAGGCCACATATTCTGCTCCGAGCACTGCGCCGCGGCGGAGCGCCGGCGGGGGCGCTGGCGCAAGCTCCAGGCGTGGAACCGGACGGCGCTGGCGGGCATTTGGTTCAGGGTTGCTCTGTTTTCCGCCCTCCTCGTTCTGGGCGCTGCCGCCATCTGGCTTGCGGCCCACGCGGATCTCTTCATCGCGGTGCCCGAGCAGGCGGCGGCCACCTTCAAAAAGCCCCGGGAGAAGGGGCTGGATTACGAAAAGCTCAACTGGGATGCGCCGGGGACGTGCTTCATCGAGACTCCTTCACAGGGGGCGGTCCTTAGGAGCAACCGTGTCTCCGTGTCGGGCAAGGCCCCCGCCGAGGCTATGGTGGGGCTCTATGTGAATGGTGAGAAGGTGGACGTCCAGATGTGCCGGGGAGGGGTTTGGAGGTTCGACGCCGTGCCTCTGACTGGAAGCCGGAACCTCATCCAGGCCCGCTATTTCGACAACCGGGGCAATTCCTCCTACTCGCCCGCCCTCCTCGTGGAGTTACAGGCCTTGCCCGCGAAAATGCTCCCCCTTCCGGTGGAAACAGCCGCCGCGCCCGCCGCGGACCTGGCCAATCTCATCCGGGGTCCCGCGGACCGCCGCGAAGTTTTCCTCACCTTCGACGGAGGGTCCACGGCCAACGTGACGGCCCAGATCCTGGACATCCTCAAGAAGGAAAACGTACACGCCACGATTTTTCTCACGGGCGAATACATGCAGCGCTACCCCGAGCTGACGCGCCGCATAGCGGAGGAGGGCCACGTGGTGGGCAACCACACCTTCAGCCACCCGCACCTCACGACGTATTCCTTCAATGCCCGGCAGAACACCCTCGCGGGGGTCACGCAGGACTTCCTCAAGGGCCAGCTCCAGCGTGCGGCGGACCTCTTCAAGATCATCACGGGGCGCAGCATGTCCCCCTACTGGCGGGCTCCCTTCGGGGAGTTCAACGGCCAGATCCTAGGCTGGGCCAAGGCCGCGGGGTACCGCCACGTCTACTGGACGCCCCACATGGATACCCTGGACTGGGTGGCCTCCCCGTCCGATCCCCTCTTCAAAACCCCGGCGCAAATCCTCCAGGGGCTCCTCGGGCGGGATAAGGCCGATCCTCACGGGCTGGACGGCGGCATCGTGCTGATGCACCTGGGGTCGGAGCGGGAGTCGGGCATGGAAGCCGACCGGATCCTTCCCGGCCTCATTGAGGGCCTGAGGCAAAAGGGGTACACCTTTGGGACCGTCAACGAAGCCGGGGCGAGGTAAAGGTGTAAAGTTGAAAAGCGGAATTCGGAATTCAGAAAGCAAAAACCCCCGCTTCGGCGCCGGGGGCTCGCATTCAACGTGATGGTGCCGGCGGAAAGCCTACCGCCGCCGGCGCTTCTTGGGCTTCTTGATCTCCACGTGCTCCGCCGCCGCGGCGACAGCCGCTTCGGCCTCTTCCTCGTCTTCCATGAGGCGGCCTGCCCGGCCCAGGCTGATGGGATACGTCCCGTCCACCTTCTTGCCGATGTGGATGATCTTGTTTTTCTGCGCCTCCGCGAGGAAGGCCTTGAACTGGGCGAATCCGAACGTCTTCTCGTCAAACGTGGGGCTGAGCTGGAGCATCTTCTGCTTGAGGGTGGAGCTGTCCACGCTCCGGTCCTCGTCCTCCAGAAGGGTAATGGCCCGGCCCAGGAGGGCAAAGGCCGTCTGAATGTCCTTCGGGTCCAGCTCCTCCACCTTGCCTTCGCCCGTGGCCTCGTGGCCCGGCACGACTTGCCCCAGGTTTTCGTAGGCGAGGTACTCGTTGCAGTTGGCCATGACGACGGAGGACGTGGTCTTGCGCATCCCCACGATGACGACTTTTTTGTTGTAGGCCTGGAGGCGCGAGATGAGGGGCAGGAAGTCGCTGTCGCCGGAGACCACGGCGAACACGTCGATGTGGCGGTTGATGAGGCACGCTTCGAGGGCGTCCACGGCGAGCTGGATGTCCGCGCCGTTCTTGTCTCCCCCGGCGTGGATCGTGGGCCGCTCCACGAGATCCACGCCGTGCTCGGCGAGGACCTTTCGGAACTGGGCGAACTTGGCCCAGTCACCGTAAGCCTTCTTCAAGATGATGATGCCCCTCTCCCGCAAGGCGTTCAGAACACGTGTGATATCGAGCTGGCCGTTGTCAAAGTCGATGAACAGGGCTATACGCGGGGTCAGATCATTGGGCGTCACTTGCACGGTGAGGGTACCTCCCGAAGAAAGCATAGTCCCTCATCCCTTGAAAAACAAGGAATTGGGCCCGGGTTCCGCGATGGGTCCCTGCCGTAGGAGCGCCGCCCCCCGGCGCGATGGACGTTTCTCGCCGCACCTGGCCGCCGTGTCTCTTCATCCCTAGTCGCGGCGAGGCGCCGCTTCTACCAGCAGGTCCCGTGCCCATCGCGGCATTCGGCTTGGGAGGCCAACCCAATGGGGACGCCGCGGTGGGCTTACTTCTTGTCCAGGGCTGTTCCGTTGGTGTTAATGCCGAGCCACTGGTAGGGCGGACACCAGCCGATGAGCGCGGTGGCGAGCGGGACGATGCCGACGAGGCCCCAGAGCGTCTTGGGCCCCACGAAGACGATGGCCAGGAGCCCCAGCCCGACGACCCCCCTTACGGCACGCTCCACTGGATGAATGTTGCAAACCATAGGCACCTCCTTCATTGTATAAACTTAGATGCAGCCCAAGGTGTTCCGTTTCAAGGTGGAGGTGCCATGAAGCGGCCGGAGTACGGCAACCCCAAGTACAGCCAGGCCCTTGAGGAGCAGGAGCGCCTTCGCGCGTTGCTCCGCCTGGAACTGCTCCCAGAGAACCCGCGCTTGGTGGCGGGGGCCGACTGCTCCTTCAACCGGTTCGGGAGCACCTTTTGGGGTGGCTTGGTAGTGTGCGACGCGCAGGACGGTTTCGCCGTCGTGGACCGTGCCGTAGTCCGGATGGAGGTGGACTTTCCTTACCTGCCCGGCCTCCTTGGGTTTCGGGAGGTTCCGGTCCTCACGGGGGCTTACGGGCTGCTGCGGACGGCACCTGAGGTGACTCTCGTGGACGCGCACGGGACGGCGCACCCGCGCCGCTTCGGTTCGGCGGCGCACCTGGGGGTCGTGCTGGGCATCCCCACGGTGGGCTGCGCCAAGAGCCGGCTGTGCGGAACCTTCCACGAACCCGGTCCGGCCCGCGGCGCCTGGTCCCCTTTGATGGTAGAGGGAGAAACCCTCGGCGCGGTTCTGCGGACCCGGGCGGGCGCGGCTCCCGTCTTCGTGTCCCCTGGCCACCGCTGCGATCTGGCCTCAGCCCTGGAGCTCGTCTTGAGGTGTGCGCCGCGATACCGCATCCCCCGGCCCATCCGCCTCGCCCACGCATTGGTCAACGCGGCGCGGCGGGCGGCGGGCAGTGATGAGAGTGAAAAGTAAAAAGTTAAAAGTAAAAAGTGAAATGCGAGAAATAAAGCATTCGCGTGGAGGTGCTCTGCTCACCGCTCACCGATTCCTATCCCCCTGTCCCCCTCCTGTACTATACTTACCGTGGAACCGGCTCCCAGCGTGATGATGTGTAGCCAGCGGGGGCCGCACCCAATAGGAGCATGATCATGGGCAAATGGATCGCATTGGGTATTCTCGCGGTGCTGGTCGTCGCCTGTCTTATCGGCGGAGTCTTCGTGGCGGGCACCTACAACTCCCTCGTTTCCCTCGACCAGAAGGTTCAGGCCCAATGGGGCCAGGTGGAGAACGTCTACCAGCGGCGGGCGGACCTGGTGCCAAACCTGGTCCAGACCGTGAAGGGCGCCGCTGCCTTCGAGAAGGACACCTTCACGCAGGTGGCCGAAGCCCGAGCGAAGGTCGGGCAGATCAACGCCGCGGGCATCGCCAACGATCCGGCGGCCTTCGCCAAGTTTCAGCAGGCCCAGGACGGCCTCTCCTCGGCCCTCTCCCGGCTCATGGTGGTGGTGGAGCGGTATCCCGACCTGAAGGCCACGCAGAACTTCCGCGACCTCCAGGCCCAGCTCGAAGGCACCGAGAACCGCATCGCCGTGGAGCGCATGCGCTTCAACGAAGCGGCCCAGGCCTTCAACACCAAGCGTCTGAGCTTCCCCACGAACCTCGTGGCGGGCTTCTTCGGCGGCCGGTTCAACGAGAAACCCTACTTCAAGTCCCAGCCCGGTGCCGAGACCGCGCCGAAGGTGCAGTTCTAAAGAGGAATTGGGAAGCAGGAAGCGGGGAGCGCAGGAGGATTCACCCTCCGCTCCCGGCTGCCTGCCCCCTGTTCCCCCGGCGGTGGCCATGAAACGCCTCTTGATCCTGCTTCTCGTCTTCATCACCTTGCTGGCCGCGGTTTCCATGGCCGCGGCGGAGGTGCCCATTCCTCCCGCCCCAACGCGCTGGGCCACGGACACCGCCGGCTTCATGGCGCCGCAGGCTCTGGCTTCGGTGGACCAGCGGCTGGAGGCCTTCGAGCGGTCCACGGGCAATCAGGTCTTGGTTTGGATCGGCACCACCACGGGTGACACACCCGCGGAGGAGTGGACCGTCAACGCCTTCGCCAAGTGGAAGGTGGGCCGGAAGGGCCTGGACAACGGGCTGATCCTCTTCCTTTTCGCCAAGGACCAGAAGGTCCGCATTGAAGTTGGGTACGGGCTGGAGGACAAGGTTCCGGACGTGATTGCCTCCCGCATCATCCGCGACGTCATCGTCCCGCGCATCCAGGCGGGGGACCGGGATGGCGCCGTCTCCGCGGGCGTAGACGCCCTCATGAGCGCCATCCAGCCCGGCGCGGTCTCCGAAAAAGCGGCGGCACCGGCCGCCGCCGCGATGCAACACCAAGCAAGGCCCCTCAGCATCCCTCAGATGATCCTCCTGGCCATCCTGGGCCTCGCCTTCCTGGTCCTCCTCATCACCCACCCGGGCCTGGCGATTTATCTCCTCTTCAGCGTCCTCTCGGGAGGACGGGGCGGCGGGGGGTTTTCGGGAGGCGGCGGCTTTTCGGGAGGCGGCGGAAGCTCCGGGGGCGGAGGCGCCACCGGATCGTGGTGAAGAAGGATTCACCACGGAGGCACGGAGAGCACGGAGGAAAGGAGGAGGATCCTTTCTTGTCAGAACATGAAGCCCACGATGACGCGACTTGTGCAACGGACCTATTCTCCAACGTCTGGCCTTTCCTGTAGATGCCTTTCTCCGTGTCCTCCGTGTCTCCGTGGTGAGTGGTTTTCTCTTTCAAGGATGGTGACGGGATGCACCGAGCGAAGCTGAGAAAGCTGGTTGACGCGGCGGTCGTGAAGCGGGCCATCGAGGACGCCGAGAGCCGCACCACGGGCGAGATCCGCGTGTCCGTCTCCACCTTCTTCTGGGGCAACGTGAGGCGCACGGCGGAGAAAGCCTTCGTCCGGCTGGGCATGGACCGCACGGCTCACCGAAACGGCGTCCTCATCTTCGTGGTCCCCTCCCGGCGTGCCTTCGTGGTGCTGGGGGACGAAGAGATTCACGCCCGAGTGGGACAGGAATTTTGGGATTCGGTGGCGGCGGCCATGTCTGACCGCTTTAAGAAAGGCGACTTCACGGGCGGCCTCGTCCACGGCATCTCCGAAGCGGGGCGCCAGCTCGCCGATCACTTCCCCGGCGAAGGCCCGCGCGACGTCAACGAGCTGTCCGACGACGTGGACTTCGGCGAGGGAGACAAGGCGCCGCCGAGCCCGTCATGAGGCCGAACGGGCATCTCACCACGGAGATCGCGCAGTGAAATCAAAAAGAAAAAATAGGGATTTTCACCACGGAGACACGGAGATCACGGAGAAGAGAAGGAAATGAATCTTTTAGAAGACTTTTAAGAAAAGGCAGAACGCCAGCCCTTTCTTCATCTTCCTCCGTGTCCTCCATGCCCCCGTGATGAACTTGTATTTTCTCTCCTAACGGCCGGCCACATCCTTGAACTCTCCGTCGATCATTTTGAAGACCCCTTCGAGCAGGTTGGGGTCGTTCAGGCTGATGCCGAGAAAGTCATTGAGCAGGCTGGCGGCGGGGCGGTCGAAGCCGTTGGAGACCATGGCCACGTACTTGGCGGAGAAGCCCTTGGGGTCTTCCAGGTAGTGCTGGTAGTAGGTGAGGGCCAGCACCTGCGCCAGGACGTAGTTCACGTAGTAGGTGGGCACGGTCCAGTAGTGGTGCTTGCGGATCCAGTGGACCTTCAGCTCGGGCGTGGTGGCGAAGAAGGGATCGTAGAGGCGGCCCGTGTCCTCGCAGGCCTGGTCGAAACCCTTGGCGCCGGTGATCTCGCCCTTGGCCACCCGGTCGTAGGCCACCATCTCGAACTTGGCGCGCCGCGCGATCTCCCACAGGCTCATCATGTCGTTCAGGGCCGCCGTCTTGTAAGCCTTGAGTTTGGCCGGGTCCTTCTCGGTTTTGAAGAGGTGGTCCCGAAGGAGCCATTCGTTGAACATGGCGAAGGATTCAGTCATGTAGGAGGGCCCCTCGGCCATCAGGAGGGATCCCCGGTGGTTGGCCACGAGCCGGTAGTGGATGGCGTGGCCCGACTCGTGGGCCATGGTGGCCACGTTGTCCAGCAGGCCCTGGTAGTTGTCCATGAAGTAGCCGAAGTAGCCCTCGGTGAAGGCCCCCTGGCCCCGCTTGGGCCCTCCCACGATGTCCGTGCGCCCGTTGGAGGGATCGAGCAGGAGGCTCAGCTCGCGGCTGTACTCGGGGCCCAGGACCGAAAGGCTGTCCAGGACGAGGGCCGTCCCCTCCTTGGCCGTGTAGCGCGAGGGCTCGGCGCCCTTCAGGGGCAGGTCCATGTCCCAGACCTGCGCCTTCGCGATGCCGTAGTCCTTCTCCACCTGCTTCATGCGCCAGGTTTCGTAGGCGCCGTAGATGGGCTGGCGCATCTCGATCTGGCCGAAGAGGTTGTCCACCTGCGGCCTCGTGAGGTAGCGGCGGAAGAGCTGCTCGTTGAAGTACGTGTCAAAGCCCCGCAGGTTCGCCTCCTGGTTGTAGGTCTGCATCTCGTGGGCGAGGGCGAAGCCCAGCAGGTCCGAGATGGACTCGAAGGTGGCATAGGTCCCCTTGAAGGCCCGCTCGCGCACGGTGCGGTCTGGGTTCTGCATGAGGGCGTCAAAATCCCGGTAGGCGTCGAAGGACGCGCCTCCCGCCTCCACCTTGGGAAAGGGCGTCCGGTCGAAAACCTTCTGGAAGAGCGCCGGCTGCCAGGATGTGAGGTCAGGGCCGAGCTTGGCCAGGAGGCTTTCCTGGTCCTCCGCCAGCGTGTGCGGCCCCATCCGCACCACGTCCTCCAGGAGATAGCGGTAGGGGGTGAGCTTGGGCTCGGCCTTGAGGAAGGCGTCGAGCTTGTCCGCCGAGAGGCCTTTGAGCTCGCCGTCGAAGAAGCTCGTGCGGGCGTCGTAGCCGGCCTTCAGCCGCTCGTAAGCGTCGAAGGCGCTTCGGTCATCGGTGTTCGTGGCCTGCCTGAATTCCCCGTACGCGAAGAGCTTCACCAGGACGTCGTTGGCTTCGCTTTGAAGGTTCAAGGCGGCCAGGAGCCTGGCGGGGGAGGACAGGAGCGTCCCCTTGTACGACTCGAGTTGCCCCGCCAGGGTGTTGACCTTGTCCATGTCGGCCTTCCAGGCGGCCTCGCTGGCGTACATCTTCTTCAGGTCGAACCGGTACTGGGTCTTCTGCTCCCCGGGGACGGGGTCGAAGGCCGAGCCCCCCGCGGCGAAGACGGGAGCTGCGGCGGCCAGGATCAGGCACAGAACGGCAAGTCTCATCGGAATCCTCCCCACAATGAAGGGGAAAGTCTACCATGGCGCCTTCTGCAAGTTCCCGCCTCCCGCCCGCCACCCGCCTCTGGCCATATCGCGCAAGATGCTGTAAAATAAACCTTTCGGCGAAGACCGCCCCTCGGGAGGACCGATCCATGGCCAAGGAACGCGACGAGAAAGCCATCACCACCAGGAGCCAAGACTACAGCCAGTGGTACCAGGACGTCGTCCTGCGCGCCGAGATGGCCGATTACTCGCCCGTGAAGGGCTGCATGGTGATCCGGCCCAATGGTTACGCCCTGTGGGAGAACATGCAGAAGGCGCTGGACGGCATGTTCAAGCAGACGGGCCACGTAAACGCCTATTTCCCGCTCTTCATCCCCATGTCGTTCCTCTCCAAGGAGGCGGAGCACGTGGAGGGCTTCG
>JBBIKI010000034.1:0-27795 GCA_037445535.1 Acidobacteriota bacterium
AGCTTCATGGCCTCGATGGCGCTCTCCACGGTGGAGTAGGCCGTCATCATGATGACGGGAAGGTCGCGGAACCTAGGGCCCACGTTCTTGAGGACCTGGATGCCGTCCGTGTCGGGAAGGCGGTAGTCCAGGAGCATGAGGTCGATCTCCTGCTCTTCGAGCACCTTCAACACTTCGCTTCCTCGGTCCACCTCGACCACCACGTAGCCTTCCTTGGAGAGCCGGTTGGCGAGGGACCAGCGGATGAGCTTTTCGTCTTCCACGAGGAGGATCTTTTCCTGGGCCATCATGTGCTCCGAGCCGCAATGGGCAGATGCACCGTGAAGGTGGACCCCTTGCCGGCCTTCGTCGCGATCTCGATGCGCCCGCCGTGGGCGTTCACGATGCGCTGGACGATGGAGAGGCCCAACCCGGTTCCGATGTGCTTGGTGGTAAAGAAGGGCTTGAAGATGCTCGCCATGACCTCGGGCTTGATCCCGCATCCCGTGTCGGAGACGGCCAGGGCCAGGTCCCCGTTGGTGGCGCGGGCGCTGAGGCGGACCATGCCGCCCTGGGGGGTGGCCTGGACGGCGTTGATGAGGAGGTTGACGACGACTTGCTGGAGCTGCTGCGCGTCGCCGCAGATCATGGGCAGCCCCTCCTGGTCCACGGCATCCGTCTCGACCCGCACGCCCGCCTCGCCGGCTACGGGCGACACGAAGGGCATGGACGCTTCCACCACGAGGCCCAAGGGGACAGGCTCCCGGCGCACCGCCACGGGCCGGGCGAAGGCAAGGAGGTCCTTCACGAGGCTGTCGAGGCGCCGCATTTGGGCGAGCGCTTCCTGAAACACCGTGAAGCGGGGATCGCCGGGCTGGTGGACCCCTGACATCATCTCCATGGCCCCGCGCAACCCCGCGATGGGATTCTTGATCTCGTGAGCGACGCTGGCGGCCAGCCGGCCCAGTTCGGCGAGGTTCTCCGATTGGGCCAGGTCCTGTTCAAGGCGCTTGAGCTCGGTGACATCTTTAAGGACCAGGGAGGACCCTTGGGAGGTATCGTGCCCTGAGAGCTCGGTGCGCGTCACGAGAAGGTCCAGGCGGCCCTTGTGGCCCCGGTCCAGGCTCGCCTCGTACTGCCGCGTGCCGCCCTGAGCGGCGGCGGAGGAGGGCATCTCCCGGATGAGGCTGGGGGGAAGAAACTCGTCCATGGACCGGCCGAGAACCTGCCCGGCCTCCAGGCCGAAGATGGCGCTGGCGCCGCGGTTCCACGAGGCGACCCGCCCGTCAGGGTCCAGGGTGACAAGGCCGTCCATGGACGCCTGAAGGATGGAGAGGAGGTACTGGTTCCGGCTGGCCACCTCCTGCTTGAGGGCTTCCTCCACCCTCAAATCCTGGAAGAAGGCCATGGTGCCCTGAAGGTTGCGGTTTTCGTCCAAAATCAGAGAGGCGGTCACTCGGAGGGGAACGAACTCTCCCGACTTGGCCCGGAACGCGGTGCGGTGGTCCGTGATGACTTGGTCCGCAAGGAGCTGGGTCATGACGCGAGCGGCTTCGGAAGCGCCGCCCTCGTAATAGTTGTGTACCGCCTTGCCCAGCATCTCCTTCTCGCCGTAGCCGAAGATGCGCTCGGCGGCGCGGTTGAAGAGGGTGATCCTCCCGTGCATGTCCGTAGACACGATGCCGGCTACGGAGGAGTTAAGGATGTTGCGCACGAGCTCTTGGGTTCGGGCCAGGGCGCGTTGGGCCTCCTGCTGGGCCGTGATGTCCAGGTAGATTTCCATGAGGTGGGGGCCGTTCAGGCCCCGGCCCGACACGAGGCGGATGATCTTCAGGTAGTCCTTCACGTTGCGCGCGTCACCCACCTTCTTGATGACCCGCATGGTGGTGCCCTTGCCGGCGGTGCTCTGGGCGGAGCACGCGTCGCAGTCCAGCGCCTCCCCGCGCATGACCTCGCGGCAGGGGCGTCCGAGGGCCTTGCGCGGGTCTACCACAAGAATGTCGCGGGGGATATCCCGGTTCATCCACGTGACCCGGAGGTTCTTGTCCACGAGGACGATGCCCACGTCCATGGCGGAGAGGATCTGGTCCAGGAGCTGCCACTCCTCTTTGGTGCGGGCGGCCCCCGCCTCGGTGGCGGCGATTTTCTCCCGGGCGGCGGCGGCCATCTCCTCGCTGGCCCGCTGGTAAGAGTCCAGGAGGAGGTAGGTGCCTTCTCGGAACGTCGTCTTGATGATGTCACGGAAGGAGGCCTTGCCCTCGAGCTTGGTCTCCGCCAGCCGGTCCACGAGGATCCGCTCGCCCAGGGCCACGGCCTTGGCCACGTCCGCCAGGCGCACGTGTTCGGAGACGCGCTGGTGGGCCAGGTCCCGGTAAAACTCGTAGAGGAGGTTCTGGTTCCCCGATGCCCACACTTCCTTGAGGGCTCTGGCGTGGCGGGAGACCGGGTCCATGACCTCTTCCGGCGGCATGCCGTGATACCCGGTGACGGTCTTGAGAATGGTGTCCACCCAGGCCGCGAGCCATCCCTCCTCTTCGGCCTCAAGCCAGCGGAGGAAGGACTGGCGCTGGGCCGTGATGCGGGGGGTCCTCACGGCTCACCAGTCCAGGAGGGTTTCCGCTTGTCAAGAAAAGCCGACACGCCCTCGCGCACGTCGGGGCCCGTCCGGCTGAAGGCGTTCACGGATGCCGCCATGCCGAGGGCCGAATCGAGGGAGAGCCCCGCGGTGCGCCACAGGAGCTCTTTGGTGAAGGCCAGGGAGGAGGGGGCTCCCCGGTGAAGCCCGCGGGCCGTGCCGAGAGCCATGTCCAGGAGCCCCTCGCGGGAGACGATGCGCGTGGCCAAGCCCAGGGCTACGGCCTCCTCGGCGCCGAGAAGGCGTCCCGTGAGGAGGAGTTCCTTCGCCCTGCGCTCGCCGGTCTGCCGGGCCAGGAAGACCAGGACCATGGCTGCCACGAAGCCGATCTTCACTTCGGGATAGCCGAAGGTGGCCTCGGGGCAGGCCAGGACCACGTCGCACAGGGACGCAAGGCCGCATCCCCCCGCCAGGGCGGGGCCGTTGACGGCGCCGATGACGGGTTTGGGGAAGGTGCCCAGAAGGTGGAAGAGGTCCTTGAACCCGTTCGCCTCTTGCACGAAACCGGCGGCGGAGGCCGCCTCGAAATCTCTCAGGGTTCTCAGATCGGCGCCGCCGCAAAAGGCCACTCCCGAACCCGTGAGGACCACCGACCGCACCGACGGATCGGCGCTCAGGCGGGCCAGGGCATGGGAGAGGGCCGCCACGAGATCGCGGCTCAGAGCGTTGCGCGCCTCGGGACGGTTCAGGGTGAGAACGGCCGTGGCATCCCTTATTTCTTCGAGCAGGACGGGAGCGGTCATGGGTTTTTCCTTGCTAGCCGGCTAAGTGAAACGTGGGGCGTGAAGCGTGCAACGTGAAGACGAAAAGCCAGGTGAATAGCCACTGCGGTTCTCCTCATTCCCTTCTTGGTGCCCTGGTGGCGATCCCTTCTTCCCTGTCCCCTGTCCCACGTCATGTCTGAAAAACCCCAACACCCAGGTCCGGAACCTCGGGGTTGTGGCCCGCCGCGTCGAGGGCCCGGATGAGATACCCGCGGGTTTCCTCGGGGGTGATGATGGCGTCGATCCAGAGGCGGGCGGCCCCATACTTGGGATCGGTGGCGTCGGAATACCGCTTCTTGATCTCGTCCAGGGCGGCCGTCTTTTCTTCCGCGGTGAGGGATTTGCCGCTCTTCTTGAGCTGGGCCAAGCGAATGTCCAGGAGCGTGTTAGCGGCTTGGTCGCCCCCCATGACCGAATACCTGGCCGAGGGCCAGGCGAAGAGGAAGCGGGGGGCGTAAGCCTTGCCGCACATGGCGTAGTGGCCGGCGCCGAAGGAGCCGCCCATGATGAGGGAGATCTTGGGCACCCCCACGTTGGAGACGGCGTTCACCATCTTGGCGCCGGCCCGGATGATGCCTGCGTACTCCGAGTCCCGTCCCACCATGAAGCCGTTCACGTCGTGCATGAACAGGAGGGGAATCCGCTGCTGATGGCAGTCCAGGATGAAGCGCGCCGCCTTGTTGGCGCTCTCCACGTAAATGACACCGCCGATTTCCGTGGGCTTGCCCTTCTCGCGCAGGTGGACCTTCTGGTTCGCCACGATCCCCACGGCCCAGCCGCCCACGCGGGCGTACCCGCACACCAGGGTCCGGCCGAACTCGGGGCGGAACTCGGTGAAGTCGCTCCCGTCCACGAGCCGGGCGATGACCTCCCGGACGTCGTACTGGCCCAGGGGGTTGGCGGGCATGATGCCGTAAAGGTCTTGGGCGTCCCAGAGGGGCTCCGACGGCGCGATGCGGGAGAAGGGAGCCCGGCCGGGCGCGCCCATGCGGGAGACCACCTCGCGGATGCGGGCGATGCACGCCGCGTCGTCTTTCTCGTGGAAGTCCACGGTGCCCGAGATGGAAGAGTGCACCGCCGCCCCTCCCAGGTCCTCCGAGGAGATGGACTGCCCTATGGCGGCCTTCACCAGCGCCGGCCCCGCCAGGTACAACCCCGAGCCGTCGGTCATGAGGAGGGTGTCGCACATGACCGGGAGGTACGCTCCGCCCGCCACGCAGGAGCCCATGATGGCGGCGATCTGGGGTATGCCCAGGGCGGATATGCGGGCGTTCAGGTAGAAGACGCGCCCGAAGTCGTCCTGGTCCGGGAACACCTCATCCTGCAGGGGAAGAAAGATGCCCGCCGAGTCCACGAGGTACAGGACGGGGATCCGGTTCTCCAGGGCGATGGTCTGGGACCGGATGACCTTCTTCGCGGTCATGGGGAAGAAGGCGCCCGCCTTCACCGTGGCGTCGTTGGCGATGACCATGAAGTCCCGGCCGCAGAGCGTCCCAATGCCAGAAACGACGCCCGCCGAGGGGGCACCGCCCCACTCCTCGTACATGCCGTAGGCGGCGAAGAGACCTAGCTCGTGAAAGGGCGTGCCCGGATCTAGAACCGCTTGGATCCGCTCCCTGGCCGTGAGGCGGCCTTTCTCGTGCTGCTTTTCGATGGCTTGGGGTCCGCCGCCAGTCCGGAGGACCGCCGCCAGCTCTTGGACCTGGCGAGCCAGCCCGCGGTTGTGGTCGCGGTTTTTCTTGAACTCCAGCGTGCTGCGAGTCTCTCGGGTCAGGGTGGTTTCTAAGGGGGCCACGGGAATCTCCTCGGGCCCTGAGTATAGCAGAGTGAAATGCCCCAACGCAAAGGGGACCCTCAGCGTGGTGGGGTGAATCGCGTCAAGAGCAGAGTGGGGAGCGGGGCCGGGCGGCCCCGCTCCCCTGGGGGGGGAGTAGAGAGGGAAATTCTATTTCTTGATGGCTTCTTTGAACGTCTTGGCCGGTTTAAAGGCCGGATATCGCCGTTTGGGCACCTTCACCTTGCCCCCCGTCTTGGGGTTGCGTGCCGCTCGCGAATTGCGCTCACGGGTGAAGAACGTGCCAAACCCCGATATCGTCACCTTCTCACCCTGCTTGAGGGTCGTGGTGATCAGCCCCTTGCCGGGTCTAGAATCGGTGAGGGCCTCCAGCACGGCGCGAACATCTTTCTGGGACAAGCCTGTAACCTCAGACAGACTCCGAATCAACTCGGTCTTCGTCATAAGACTTCCTCCTGATTTGTGCAAATCATAGTAGCCTGTTTCGATCTTGTCAAGCGGTGGCCAGCCCCAATCGAAGCGTCCATTGCTTGTGATGCACTCATCGCGAAATGAGGGTCAGACGAGATATTCCCGCGCATCCTGGGCGTCCAGGAGCCCCTCCTGAGCCAGGACGAGCAGGCGCTGGTTCAGGGGCACGCCGCCAGCTTCCACGATGACACGGCGCAGATCCTCGGGTCTGGGCTCGTCGGCGAGGAGGCCCCGCGCCGTTTCCGTCATGGGCAGCCATTCCAAGACCTCCGTCGTGGGCAACGATTCCCAGCGGAGGCAATGCTCGCAGCCCTGCCGGGTGAACAGGGCCAGGGGGAGGCCGTCCCTGCCAGCTACTTCGATGGGGAGTTTGCAGTGGGGGCATACCTGTGCCACGGAGGCCACCGTGAGGATGCCCCTGAGAACGCCCGCCCGCAAGGGCGACCGGAACTGGTTGCGCAGGAGCCAGCGGAGGGCCGAAGCGGCATCGGGCTGGTGGAGAACGCCCAGCACGCGGGTGTGCGAGGCCGCCAGGAGCGCCAGCTCCATGGACCGCCGTTCCTTGATAGGGAAAAGGGCGAAGAGCGCCGGTTCCTGCTTGAGTGCCATGGTGATGAGCTCGGGCCACGTAGCCTCCCGCTCTCGGGACACCTCCATCTGGGCCGACCCTTCCACGGCCAGGAGGGAGTATTCCTCCAGGGCCACGGTGGGCTTAAAGGCCCTCGCCAGACGGCCCAGGAGGGTGTAGTACACCTCGCTGATGCCGGCGCCAGGAGCTCCCGTAAGGAGGATAAGGCCGTTGCCGCCCGCCAGGCAGTCCTGGATCCCCTCCCGCTCCGCCGGGGCAAGCTGGGACATGAGGCGCTGCCAGTCTCGGGCCAGCACCTTCTCGTCATAGAGGGTCAAGGTGTACCGGTTGCCCTGAAGGGTGGACATTTGCTTCACGTGCAGCGTGAGGAAACGCGCTTCCACCTGGAGGCGCACTCGCCCTTCCTGCCTCGGGTTCGCGCGGTGATCCCGGAGCCGCGCCAGCTCGATGAGGAGGGCGTCCATCTCCTGCCGCTTCTGGGGGGCCAGCGCGAACCGGTCTTCGATGTTATCGGCCCCTTTGAAGGCGATGCGCAGGGCCTGCTCGTCGGGTTTCACGTAGATGGTGCGCGAGCCCGTACGGATGGCCTCAGCCAGGACCGTCCGGAGCCACTCGGCGGCGGAGGAGTCGGGCTTGAGGGCCGACCAATGGATGGGCCGGATTCGCTTGCCGTGCAGAGCGAGGACGAAGAGGTGGTCGCCCGCCAGGTTTCTTACGACCCCCGGGTCCTTGGCCACGCCATAGAACTGCTCCAGGGCCCGGATGACCGTCTCCCTCGGACACACGACGGGATCGATGGTGAGGCCCGTGAGCTCTTCGAGGGCGGGGATAATGGAGGGATTGTCCAGGTCCGCGATGGCCACCGTGAGCATGGGGCCGTCTTTCTCCACGGGAATGACTTGGTAAAACTGGGCCAGGTTTCCCGGGATCAAGTCGATCACCGACGGGTCCTTGATCCACTGGGGCAAATCATAGGGGATGAGCCCCATGGAATCGCGCATGAACTGGCTCAGGCGCTGCACGTTCACGTAGCCGAGGCGGATGAGGTGGTATCCCAGCCTCCCCCCAGCGCGTTTTTGTTCGGTCAGGGCCCGCGTGAGCTGGGTCTCCGTGAGGATACCCTCCCTGAGAAGCAGCTCGCCCATCACGGGCCGGTTGTCGGTGGTCATCTCATGAATCCCCGAAATGTACTTTCAGCCATCCCTGGTGGGTCATGCCGTTGGGCCACGCCTGTTGGGGGCCGTCGTCCACCTGAACCGTGCCTTCGCCTTGGAATCGCGCCTTGCCGCTGCCCTTCGCGGAGAGTTCCAGATTCCAGCCGCGGATCTCGATGTGAGCCCCGATGCCGATGCACTCCATGGATCCTTCAAAATGGGTGTAGGTGGCACCGTCGGGGTGCTTCTGCATTTCGCCCCATGTGCCGTCCATCTTGACCTGCAGGTTGGAGACGTTCTGGACCGTGAGAGATCCCTTGCCCGAGACGCGGACGCTCCCGCTTCCGCTGGCCCAGAACTTGATCCACCCGTGGGCGCCCTTCGCTTGGATGGTGTGAGGCCCCGCGGCGGCGAAGGACGCGAAGGCACCCGTAAGGAGCATGCAGAGGGCGATGGCGGCCAGGCGCTTCATGGCTTCCCTCCATAGGTCATCACAACCTTTTTGATACACAGATCTTCAACCACGAAGAGGCCCGCGGCCTCGGCGCGGGCCGCGGCCTCGGGGTGGCTGACCCCTTCCTGCATCCAGATGGCCTTGGCGCCCGTGGCGATGGCCTCTTCCACGATGGGAGGCACCGCATCAGGCGCACGGAAGATATCCACGATATCTACGGCCTTGCCGTAGGCCGAGAGGCTGGGGTAGCAGGGTTCTCCCAGCACGCTGGTGAGGGCGGGATTCACGGGCACGATGGTGTACCCCTGGGCCTGAAGGTACGCCGCCACGTCGTGGCTGGGCCGTTCGGGCCTGTTGGAGATGCCCACCACGGCAATCACCTTGGCCTCCCGAAGGAGACTGAGCATCTGCGGACTCATGTGGACCTCCTACAGGCATTCTAATCCGGGGAAGGGGGTCAGGGGAAGGGGCCCGCGGTCCGCCGCCCGGGGTGCTCACCGGCGGTCCGGATGGACCAGGCGCGGGAGACACCGGGGACAGACGAAGGCCTGGCCGCCTTCGTGGCGTAACAGGATGAGGGGAATTTGGTACTCCGTGCTGGAGCAGAACATACACGAGGGCTGGCCGGTGGTCTCTGCGGGGTTGGTTCGAGGCTGGTCCACTAGGGGCCTCCTTTCTTGGTTGGGATGCGTGCCAGACAGCATCTGGCAGGGGATAGGTGAGAGGTGACTAGGTGGCCTGGGTGATCAGGTGATCGGGTAGCTAGGGGACTCTTCTGCACCACGCTGTTCGCCGGTCCCTTTACTTTTTACCTTTTGCTTTTCACTCCTCACTCTTTATCCAACCGGCCGCCAGGCCAGCGCCAGGATCAGCGCGGCGGCGGCGTAGCGCAGGGTAAAGACGATGCCCATGGTGCGCACCCTCCACTCGGGCAGGACCCAGGCGGCCCACAGGTCGCCCAGAAAGACCACTGCGCCGAGGAAGCCCCAAGGTGCTACGAGGCGTGAGAGGGGAAGGCCGCCCCACACAGCCGCCCCCAGGAGCGCTGACACTGCGGTGGCCCATCTCAGGGCGGCGGAGGCGTCTTTGCGCATCCTGGCTCTCAGAACGCCGGGCAGAAAGAGGACCGCGAGGGCGCCCCAGAGGCACGCCGCATCGAGATAGGCTCCGGGGCGGCCCGCCGCCAGGGCCAGAGGGCCGCCGAGAGCCGCGTATAGGGCCCCAAGAACCTCCACGAGCAGGGAGCGGGTCCACGCGGGCGAAGCCGCGTGAAGGACGTAGAGCCACGCGAACGGAGCCACCAGAAGGGCGGCGATGACGAACGGGATGGGTGAGGCCAGAACCGCGGGGAGCGCGCAACTACCGCCTGCCAGGGCCAGGAAGGCCAGCGGGCCATACCCGGAGCCAGTTCTACGGGCCCGCTGGGCCATGCCCTTGGCTCCCGTCAAGAGCACGACACAGGGCAGGAGAAGCCATGGGGCGAGTGCGCCGGGCCACACAACGGCCAGCCCCGCGCCCAGGCTGGTGAGGACCATGGCCCAAGCCCCGTGTTCGCCCCAGAAACCCTTCGGCAAAACGCTCACGTGGCCTTCGCGCCTCCTGGTCCCCCGGTCGCCGGCTCGCCCCTTCCCGAACGCACCCTCACCGTGAAAACGCTGCCGACCCCCACGGTGCTTTCCACCGAAAGGCTTCCTCCGATGTTGTTAACGGCGTGCTTGGCGATGGCCAGCCCCAGCCCCGTGCCCCCCTTTTCCCGGGAGCGGTGCGGGTCCACGCGGTAGAAGCGCTCGAAGATGCGGGGCAAGTGGGTGCCCGGAATGCCTTCGCCCGTGTCCCGCACTTGGATCACCAGGGTTCCGCTTTCTTCACGCGCCCGGAGGACGACCCGGCCGCCGGGTTTGTTGTACCGGATGCCGTTCTCGGCCAGGTTGCGCAGGGCCATCTCCAAGAGCAGGCGGTCCGTCGTGAGGACCAGCTCCTCGGAGCAGTCAGGCTCCACGGTGACGGATGCCTCCACCGCCAGGGTTTGGAGCTCTTTGATGAGATCCGCGAATAGCCCCGCCAGCATCACTTTCTCGGTGCGGACAGAGGCCTGGCCGGATTCTAGGCGCGAGAGGGAGAGGAGGTCGTCCACCAGGGCCTGCATGCGGTGGATCTGGAACTCCAGCCGCTCCTGGAAATGGGCCCGCCTCTCGGGGGGCAGAGCCGGGCCGTTGAGGGTTTCGGCCAGGCCGAGCATGGCGGTGAGCGGGGTGCGCAGCTCGTGGGAGACGTTGGCCACCAGGTCGGCCTTGACCCGCTCTAGCTTGTGCTCCTCCGTGATCTCGCTCAGGTAGAGCACCAGGCCTCCCTCCGCCACGGGGGTGGCGCGAGCCGTGAAGACCCTCCCCATGCCGCGCTCCCCCTCTTCAAGCATTCGGGTCCTCGATACGCTGTCCGAGAGCACCTCTTCCATAAAGGGGGCCAGCCCCGGGAGGGCGAGGCTGGCCACGCCGGCTTCGGGACGGAACCTGGGGAAAAGCAGGGAGGTAACGGGGCTGGAGAGGGACACGGCCCCGTCCCGGCCGATAAGGAGGATCGCGCGGTCGGAGGCGGCGAGGACCGCATTGACTCGCTCCTCTCGTTCGCGGCTAAGGTTTTGGGAGATCGACAGGTGTTCGGCCATGTCATTGAAAGCGCGGGCGGGGCCCGCGAGGTATCCTCCTGAAACGTCGTCCATGCGCGCCGTGAAATCCCCGCCCAGAACTCGCCGGACGGCCCGCTCCATGTCACGCCAGGGGCTGAGACACCCTTGTGCGGCGAGGAGGGCCGACGCCACCACGATCAGGCAGCGTATCGCCCATGCGCCAGCTCCGTCCAAGCCGCCTCCCCACCAAAAGAGCAGGGCGGTGGCGGCGGAGAGGAGGGCGAACTTGGGGAACAGGCTCATGGAGAAGAATCGTCCCGGGGAAGGACGAGGTGAACAGGGGCATGCCGGAGGGGAGGCGCCGGGAACGTCATTCGGACTTCATCCGGTAGCCTACGCCTCGCACGGTTTCGACCCACTGGTCGTCTCGGCCCATCTTCTCACGCAGGCGGGCGATGTGGACATCCACGGCGCGGTCTTCCACGGCGCGGTCGTCGGGCCACAGGCCCGTGAGGATCTGCCCCCGGGTGTAGACGCGGCCGGGATGGCGGATCAGGAGTTCCAGCAGACGGAACTCCGTGGGGGTGAGGTCGAACACCATGTCCCCTGTACCGGCCCGGTAGGTGGCCGTGTCCAGCCATAAGTTGCCCAACCGCTTGAGGCTCTGCTGGTCGCCTGCCTGGGTAGAGCGGCGCAGGAGGGCCTTCACGCGGGCCATCAACTCCCTCGTTCTAAAGGGCTTCACCACGTAATCGTCGGCACCCGCGTTTAGGCCGGCCACGGCGTCCATCTCCGTGCCACGGGCCGTGAGCATGAGGATCGCGGTCCTGGAGAAGCGCTGGTCGCCCCTCAAGATCCGGCACAGGTCCAACCCCGACATGCCCGGGAGCATCCAATCCAGGATCACGAGATCGGGAACCCGGTCCCGGAAGGCCAAGAGGGCCGCCGCTCCGTCTTCAAACCCCGCCGGCTCGTAGCCCTCCCGCTCCAGGGACAGGCACAGGGTCTCTAGAATGTCCCGCTCGTCCTCCACCACCGCGATGCGCTGGCCCATGGGCTAGCCTCCCGTCAATATGATAGACCAAATCGGCAGGCGGAAGAACGTGGGGCGTACCGGCGAAAGGCTCGGCCCGGCCGCCCTCCGCTCCCCGCCCCCGGCTCCCTGCTTCCCTCCTAAGTAGATAGGGCTCTTGCGTTTCCGGGCAAAATCGGGTAGAATTCGCCCTTCGTCGCGTTCCTGAGGAGGATGTTCGGAATGAATATCGAAGAGAAAGTTAAGAGTATCATCGCGGACCAGCTCAGCGTGGACGAGGCCCAAGTGAAGCCCGAGGCTTCTTTCATCAACGATCTGGGCGCGGATTCTCTGGATACGGTGGAACTCATCATGGCCCTGGAGGAGGAGTTCGGCATCGAGATCTCTGACGACGAGGCCGAGAAGATTCAGACGGTCCAGGCGGCCATCGACTACATCAAGGCCCACGTGGACAACAAGTAGGCCGGAGCCCCCTTTGAAACGCCGAGTCGTCGTTACCGGCCTGGGGCTGGTCTCCCCCCTCGCGCTCACGGCCGAAGGGTCGTGGCAGCGCGTACTCAAGGGAGAGAGCGGCATCGGGCCCATCACTCTTTTTGACGCCGCCGCCTTCCCCGCGCGCATCGCCGGGGAAGTGAGGGGATTCGATCCCCTTGCCTACATGGACAAGAAGGACGTCAAGAAGATGGACCGCTTCATCCAGTTCGCCTGCGCCGCCGCACAGGAGGCCATGCAGATGAGCGGGCTGGCCGTGACCCCCGGCAACGCAGAACGGGTAGGCGTGGCCGTGGGCAGCGGCATCGGTGGCCTCTCCACCTTGGAGGAGCAGCATAAGATCCTCCTGGAAAGGGGCCCGGGACGCATCAGTCCCTTCTTCATCCCAGGCATGATCATCAACATGGCCAGCGGGCAGATCTCCATCCGATACGGAGCCAAGGGCCCCAACATCGCCACCGTAACGGCCTGCTCCACGGCGTCGCACGCCATCGGCGAATCCATGAGGTACATCCAGCGGGGTGATGCGGACGGCATGATTTGCGGCGGCGCGGAAGCGGCCGTGAGCCCCCTTGCCGTGGGCGGATTCGCGGCCATGCGGGCGCTCTCTACGCGCAACGACGAACCGGAAAAGGCTTCGCGGCCTTACGACGCGGGCCGCGACGGATTCGTCATGGGCGAGGGGGGCGGCGTTCTAGTGCTGGAGGAACTGGAATGCGCCAAGGCCAGGGGGGCCCACATCCTGGCCGAACTGGTGGGCTACGGCGTGAGCGGCGACGCCTACCACATCAGCGCTCCGTCCGAAGATGGTGACGGTCCCGCGCGGGTCATGGCCAATGCCATCAGGGACGCGGGGATGCAGCCCTCTGACATCCAGTACATCAACGCCCACGGTACCTCCACGTCGGTGGGCGACAAGGTGGAGACCATCGCCGTGAAACGGGTCTTCGGCGAGCATGCCCGCAGGGTGTGCGTCTCGTCCACCAAGAGCATGAGCGGCCACCTCCTTGGCGCCGCCGGCGGCCTGGAAGCGGTCCTCACGATCCTGGCCATCCGGGACCAGGTGGCTCCGCCCACTATCAATCTGGACGTGGCCGACCCCGAGTGCGACCTGGACTACGTGCCCAACCACGCCAGGCCCCTTCCCATCCGAGTGGCCCTCTCCAATTCCTTCGGTTTCGGGGGTACGAATGCCTGCGTCGCTCTCGCGCGGTACGAGGAGTAAACGGGGCAGGTATGAAGTGAATAGCAAAAAGTAAAAATTAAAAAGTAATAAGTAACAAACTCTCGCCACACGCGAACTACAAGCGTCCTTAGTTCATTTGCATTCCGCCCACCGCCTATTGCCTACTGCCTACTGCCTACTGCCCACTGCCCTCCCTCCCAGAGGAAGTGAATGGTCACTTGCGCTCTGGCGCGCCTCTCGGTTAGAATGGGCTTCTCAGAGGAGGCGCGCATGAACGTATTGGTCTGTGTCAAACATGTTCCCGACACGGAAACGAGGGTCAAGGTCGCCGCAGACGGCCTCCACCTCGATCTGGGGGAGGCCAACTGGGTCGTGAACCCTTACGACGAGTACGCCGTAGAGCAGGGCCTTCAGCTGAAGGAAAAGCTTGGTGGCGAGGTGACCGTGATTACGGTGGGCGGCGATGACGCCACGAAGAGCTTGCGGCAGGCCCTGGCCATGGGCGCCGATAAGGCCGTCCTCTGCAGTGATCCCGCCTTCGAAGACGCCGACCCATGGTCCACGGCCCGCATCCTTGCGGCGGCCGCCGCCAAGCTCCCCTGCGATCTCATCCTCTCCGGCAAGCACGGCGTGGGAGGCGACAACCAGCAAGTGGGCAGCCTTCTGGGCCAGCTTATGGGCATTCCGGTCGTGACTGTGGTAACGGGAATGGACCTGGAGGGCACTTCGCTCATGCTCAAGAGGGAAGTCGAGGGTGGCACGGAAATGGTCAAAGCCTCCCTCCCGTGTGTCATCTCCTGCCAGAAGGGCCTCAACGAGCCCCGCTATCCTTCCCTCAAAGGCATCATGGCCGCCAAGAAGAAGGAGATCGCCACATGGAAGGCGGCGGACCTGGGTCTCGATCCGGCCGCCCTGGCTCCCTCTTTCCAACTCAAAAAGATGGAACTTCCGCCTCCGCGCCCCGCGGGCAAGATCCTCAGCGGTGAGATTCCGGACCAGGTTAAGGAACTCGTGAAGCTCCTCCATGACGAGGCCAAGGCGATATAGGGATTAAGTGCGGAGTGAGGAGTGAGGAGTGAGGAGTGAGGAGATGGGTCCCCAAACAGGTCTTTCTTTTACCCGCTTCCTGGTCCCCGCTCGCAGCTTTTTGAAGATGACCAGCCAAGGGAGAATTCCATGAACGTTCTCGTATTCGCCGAGCAGCGCGACGGCAAACTGAAGAAGGCCTCCCTCGAAGCTATGTCCGTGGGGCGGGATTTGGCCGATGCCACGGGAGGGTCGGCCGCCGCGGTGGTTCTGGGCCAGGGCGTGGCGGGCCTCGCCGAGGCACTGGGCAAGGCTGGCGCGGAGAAGGTATTCGTGGGCGACGATGCCCTCTTCGCCCAGTACAGCAACGACGCTTACGGTCTGGCCGTGGGCAAAGCCGCCCAGGTATTCGGCGCCGAGGCGCTCCTATTCTCGGCCACCGCCATGGGCAAGGATCTTGCTCCCAAAGTGACGGCACGCCTGGGAATCGGGCTTCTGTCTGACGTGACGAGCATCGTCACGGAGGGGGGAATTCTTTTCCGTCGCCCCATCTACGCGGGAAAGGCCTTCGCTACCCTGGCCCCGCAGACCGGGAAGCCCTTCGGCCTCACCCTGCGCCCCAACGTCTTTCCCGTGAAGGACAGCCCCAAGGCCGGCGAAGCGGTGAGCCTGGACCACGGCGTGGTGCCCGGTGACATCAAGGCCGTGGTAGAGAAGATCATCACCGCCCAGGGTGAACTCCTGGACGTGGCGGAGGCCAACGTCATCGTTTCCGGCGGCCGCGGCATGAAGGGTCCGGAAAACTATAAGATCCTGGAGGAGCTGGCCCGTGAAATGGGCGGTGCCGTAGGCGCTTCCCGCGCCGCCGTGGATGCGGGCTGGATCTCCCACAGCCACCAGGTGGGGCAGACGGGCAAGGTGGTCAGCCCCGGCCTCTATATCGCCTGTGGTATCAGCGGCGCCATACAGCACTTGGCGGGCATGTCCAGTTCCAAGGTGATCGTGGCCATCAACAAGGATCCGGAAGCCCCCATCTTTAAGGTGGCTACTTACGGCATCGTGGGTGATCTCTTTGAGGTGGTGCCTCTTTTCACCCAGGCCGTCAAGGCCATGAAAACGGGGGCCTAAAGAGGAGCACCGCGCCCCAGGCAGGGGCGGCTCGAGTTTCATCGGTTTCAAGCAGGCCCGTGGAGGCCTGGAGGGGGAGCGACAGGCCGGGCTATGGCCCGGCCGTCTTTTTTTGCCTAAACACCCACCCGGGGTCGTGGTATGCTGACATAGATACCGTGATCGGAGCGGGCTGGCGCCGTAAGCAAGAACCGAGTTTCGGCCGCGGCCCCCCCCCGCGAAAGGAGCAAGCACCCTTGGCCAGCAACACTAAAAGGACGCGCGGTTCCGGGACCGAAGCGGGTGGACGAGGCCGCGGCGGGGATACGTCCCCGGCAGGGCGGGAGCGGCCGGACCCAGGACCACAACGGGACATGGACGCGGCCCTCGGCGCCCTGGGTGAAGGCTATTTCGAGACGGACCTCAAGGGGCGGTTCACCTTCGTGAGCGAGGTCCTGGCGGCCACGTTGCAGCAATCACCGTCCGCGCTCATGGGCCAGGAGGCTATGAACTTTCTTTCTCCCGGCGAGAGCGCGTCCGTCCGGCAGGCCTTCGATCGTGTTCTCCTGACGGGCAGCGGGGTTCAGTCCGTGACCTGTCCGGTGGTCGTTCCCGGAGGACGGCTTCGCTATCTTGAAGCCTCCGCCACTCTCCTCACCAGTGATGAGGGCCAGCCCACGGGGTTTAGGGGCCTCGTGCGCGATGTCACAGATCGAGAACAAGCCCTAGCCATGACGCGGGCCACCCTGGACTCCCAGCCCACCCAGATCTGCCTGCTAGACGGGCGCGGCGTCATTCGCGTGGTCAACAGCTCTTGGGACCTTGAGGCCGGTACCAGCGGCTCCAGCATCGGCTTCGAGGCGGGTGCCAATTACCTCTCGGCGCTGGAAAACCTTCGGCAGGCGGGGAACCCGTATGGAGCAAGGGAATTGGAGGGTGTCCGCGCGGTCATCGAAGGGCGGCGCCGGGAATTCTCCATGGAATACCCCGTTCCAAACCCGGTTCGAGCGCGCTGGTATCACCTCACAGCTACGCCTCTGATCGTTTCTGGCAAGCCCTCGGGTGCCGTCCTCAGCCGGGTGGACATCACCGATCGCAAGAGTGCCGAGGACGAGCTGACCACCCTCTACAAGGCGATGGACTCGAGCATTGACGGCCTGGCCCTCCTGGCCCCCGAGGGTGCCTGCCTGTTCATCAACCCCGCGTTCGCCCACCTCCACGGCTACGACGCTCCCGTGGAATTGGCGGGCAAAAATTGGCGGGAGCTTTATCCGCCCGAAGATTTGGCCAAGCTGGATCTCACGATTCTGCCACAGCTCAAGCGGCTCGGCTATTGGTCCGGCGAGCTGCGGGGCCTGCTCAAAAACGGAGGGCTCTTTCAACTGGAGGCCTCCTTCACCCTTCTCAACATGGGGAGGGTGATCATCTGCTCGGCCCGGGACGTGAGCGGTAGGAAGCGTGCCGAGGCAGCCCTGAAGGCGAGCGAGCAGAAGTTCAGAACCATCTTCGACAACGTCATGGAAGGCATCGTGGTGGTTGATTTAGCCAGCCCCCGCATCCTGGCCGCCAACCCCGCCATCCTCCAGATGTTCGGGTACGAAGGAACGACGGACCTAGTCCAGATCAACTTTCTGAAGCACTTCCAACCGGAGGATCAGCCGAGCGTCATCGGGCACCTGGCTCGTGTGATGGAAAACTCGGTGCACTCCCGAAGGCAGTACCAGATCACGCGGAGCGATGGCACGCCCCGCTGGATCGAAGCACTCGGAGCTCTCACGGAGTATGAGGGCCATCCCGCGGCCCTCGTGGCGGTGGCCGATGTCACCGAGCGGATTGACTCTCAGCGGGCCCTTCAGCAGTCGGAGGTGCGGCTGCGCTCCATCATCGAGAGCGCCCACGACGTGATCTTCATCAAGGACCTGGAGGGGCGATATATTCAGGCCAACTCGGCCATGTGCAGGCTTTTCGAATCCTCCGCCAAAGACATTGAGGGGCGGCGGGACGCCGACCTGTTCGATGCGGAAGGCGCGGCACTGAGCACCCTGTCTGACCGGGCGGTCCTGGCGGGCGAGACGGTGGGCGAGGAGGTGGTCAAGGCGATCCGCGGAGAGCGCCACGCCTTCCACACCGTCAAAGTGCCCATGCGCAACCCGGACGGAACCATCTTCGGGATCTGCGGGATCGCCCGCGACATCACGGAACGGAAGCGCTCCGAGGAGGAATTACGGAGACGCGACGCCCTGTTGGAAAGCGCCGCCGGAGCCTTTCAGGAGCTTCTTTCCAACCCCGACTTATCCAGCGCCATGGCGGCGGCCCTGGCGACCATCGGTCATGCCTCTGGCGCGGACCGAGTTTACGTCTACCAGATTCACGGGCACCCCGAGACCGGCGAGCGCGTGGTCAGCCGGAAGTACGAGTGGCTGTCATCCTCCATGGCCGCCAAACCCAATCCCGCTACCGATGTGAACGTGCCCGTGGATAACCCGCTTGGCAGGCTTTGGACTCCCGTTCTCGAAAAGGGTGCCTGCGTGCGCCAGATGGCCAAGGATCTTCCGGAAGAGCTCCGCCCCCTCTTCGGCGCCACCGGGGCGCGTTCGCTCCTCCTCATTCCCGTGATGGCGGGAGGACGGATCTGGGGGTTCGTGGGATTCACGGACTGCCATAGAGACAGGGAATGGACCCGGAGCGAGGAGTCCATTCTGGGCGCCTTCGCCGCTGGCGTGGGCGGGGCGATCCAGCGGCGCGAGGCGGATAAGATCCTCCAGCAAAGCGAGGAGCGCATGCGCCTCCTCGTGGAAGGGACCCACGACTTCTTCCATTACATCCTGGACCGGGACCTCAAGTACATCTACATCTCTCCGGAGAATTACGAAGCCATCACCGGATACTCGGTGGAGTATATGCGGGGCGAGCACCAGCCCATCGTGACGGACAGCCCTATCAATAAGGTCGCCATGGAATTGACCCGCAAGCTCCTGGACGAGGGAGTGCAACCGCCGCCATACCTTTGGGAAATCCGGCGCAAGGACGGCCGCCTTGCCACGCTGGAGATCTACGAGCGGCCGGTGTTCAAGGACGGCGCCGTGGTGGGCCTCCAGGGCTTGGCCCATGACGTGACGGACAGGATCAAGATGGAGTCGGCCCTGAAAGAGAGCGAGGAGCGGTTCCGTTTCCTTGTGGAGCACGTGCCAGGGACCATGTTCTACGTTCAGAACCCCGACGGCAGCTACACCTATATGTCTCCCAACGCGGAAGCCATCACGGGGTACACCACCGGCTACCTCAAGGGGCTCCATGAAACCATCACCACCGACAACCCCATCAACCCGGAGGCTCTCGCCACTACATGGCGTGTCCTGAACGAAGGGTACACCCCTCCCCCCTATCGGTACGAAATTCGCCACAAGGACGGCCGCCGCATCATGCTCGAGGCGTACGAGCGGCCCATCCTCAAAGGCGGAAAAGTGGTAATGGTCCTGGGGCTGCTTCATGACATAAGCGGCCGGCTGGAGATGGAGAACCGGCTCGCCCGCTACCGCAAGCTCGAAATGATGGGGCACCTGTCCACGGGCCTCGCCCACGAAGTTCGTAATCCGCTCCACGCGATCGGTGCCACGCTCCAGGCCATGGAGAAGAAGCTCTCCGGGCAGGTGGAGGTGGAACCCTATATGCGGGTGGTGCAAGACCAGACGCGGCGGCTCGCCAACCTCATCCGGGACATGCTGGATTTGGGCCGAAGTAACGACCCGGACCTGCGCGAAGTGCGAGAGCTGGACGGGCTGGCGCGCGAGGCCGTGGACGTGCTTTCAGAGGACGAGCCTGAGCTCAGGCGGCGGGTGGTGATCCTTCCCTCGGAGGAACCACTCTTGGTTCACGTGGAGGGCAACCGCATCGTGGAGGTCTTCGTCAACATTCTCGAAAATGCGCTTGCCTACGGGCCGAAGGATCGTCCCGTCAGCGTCTCCTTCATCGTGTCGGGAGACAGCATCGTGGCCCACGTGAGAGACGAGGGTCCTGGTATCGCCGACACGATCCTTCCGTCTCTCTTCCAGCCGTTCGTGTCAAACCGCCAGGAAGGGACCGGCTTGGGCCTGGCTGTCGTGGACCGGATTGTGACGGACCACGGCGGCGACGTGTGGGCCGAAAACAACACCCCCGCCCCCGGCTGCACCTTCAGCTTCTCTCTTCCCAGGGCCAAGGCGAACTGATCCGCAGGGTTCGATTGCAACGAGAAAGCGCGAGGGGTCTCCCCCCCGCGCTTTCTTACTCAGGAGCGCTTCCGCGCCGCCCATGGGATGCCGCGGTTCACTCCTCGATCTTGGCTTTCCGGGCGTCCCAGTATAGGAACGTGGCGAGGCCCATGAACACTACAAGGCCCAGCCAGTTCTGAACGCCCGGCGTGAAGACGCTGGGGAACCATTCGCCCATGCCGAATTTGTCGGCGTCCATGTGGAAGACTTCCGACAGGAGCATCTTGGTGATGCCGTCGAAAACCCCCGCGAGGGCACCGCCCGCGATAAAGCCCGAGGCGATGAGGATGGCTTTGTCCCCCCGCGCTTTGGCGAGCTTCTCGCTGGCGCTCGCCTTCTGCACGAGCCAGCCCACCACGGCGCCGAGAAGGATGGGGCTGTTCAATTCGATGGGAAGGTACATGCCCAAGGCAAAGGCGAGGGCGGAGATGCCCAGCATGGAAACGACGACGGCCACGACGGCCCCCAGGCCGTAGAGAATCCAGGGCACGTCCTGGCCGCCCATGAAGGCGTTGGCCACGGCGGCCATGGCGCCCGCCTGGGGGGCCGGGAGAGGGTTCAGGTGTTCGGCCGTGGGCGTACCATAGCCGTACACCTTGGCGAAGAGCATGATGACGCCCGTCACCGTGAGGCTCGCTAGAGCCGAGCCCAGGATGTTGCTCCATTGGACGGCCTTGGGAGTGGAGCCCAGCCAGTGGCCGATCTTGAACTGCGTGACGAGCGAGCCGGACATGGACAGCGCCGTGCAGACCACGCCTCCGATGAGGAGGATGGCCAGCATGCCCGGAGGCCCCTTGAGCCCCAGAGCCGCCAGGGTCACGGCGGCGATGATCAAGGTCGTGAGGGTCATGCCCGAAATCGGAGTCACGGAAATCATGGCTACGGCCCAGGCGGAGACGGCCGAGAAGAGGAACACGATGAGAAACGTGAGGACGAGGGAGAGGAAGGCCAGGAAGAACGCGTTGGGCTGGCCCGCTACGACCACGGCCCAGAAGTAGACGAGGATGGCCACGGCGAGGGCCGCCGCCATGCCGAAAACGGTGGTCATTTTGATGTCCAGATCCAGGCGGGAGGTTTTGGCCGTGCCTTCGTGCTTTTTAAAAAGCTGCGCCAGGACTTGCTGGAGGGCCTGCTTGATCACGGGGGACATCTTCAGGATGGAGATGACGCCCGCGGCGAAGATGCCTCCGATGCCGATGTTTCTGACGCCCGCGATGGTGGTCCCGCCGTCACCCGCGAAGCCGAAGAATATCTCGCGGAAGGTGTGGGCCCCGTAGGTGAGAGGAGCCACGTAGGCGAAGAGCGGGATGAAGACGAAATAGGAGAGCATGGAACCGGCCATGATAATGGAGGCGTACTTCACGCCGATGATGACCCCGAGCCCGAGGACGGCGGCCGAAGTGTTCATGGCGAAGACGCCCTTCACCTTGGCCGTGAAATCTTTGAAGACCAGGGCGGTGGTGAAGGTGTCGCTCCAGGTTTTGAGCGAAAGCGCCAGGTAGTCGAGGACGATGCCGATGCCCAGCGCGTACACGAGCACCTTGGCCTGGCTCCCCCCCTTCTCGCCCGCCACGAGGATCTCCGTCGTCGCGGTCCCTTCGGGGAAGGGGAGTTTGCCGTGCATCTCGATGGTGAAGTAGCGCCGGAAGGGGATGAGGAAGAGGACGCCCAGGACGGCGCCCAAGAACGGCACCAGGAAGATCTGAAGGAAGGTTTGGAGGGGGGTGCTCCCCTTGTCAAGGCCCAGCATGAAGATGGCGGGCATGACGAAGACGGAGCCGCCCACCACGATGCCCGAGGTGGCCCCGATGGCGAGGATGTTCACGTTTTCGATGAGGAGGCTCTTGCGGCGCGCGAGGGCCGAGAACCCCACGGCCAGGATGCTGATGGGGATGGCCGTCTCGATCCCTTGTCCTAGCTTGAGGGCGATGTAGGACGCCGCCGCGGAGAAGATGATGATCATGAGCAGCCCGAAGGTGACGGACCGCCGGGTCACCTCGGGGGCACCCGTCTCGGCGGAGATGATGGGCGTGTACACTTCACCAGGTTTCAGCTCGGTGTAGGCGTTCTCCGGCAACAAGCCTTTGCGGTCGTTTTCTTGCCCGTTCGTACTCATGAGGCCCCCTTCTCCCAAGGACATGCGAAGAGGCAGGATACGGGAAAGCATCCGTACTGGCAAGGGTGCCGGTGTGTTTCATCCTGTATTATACTTAACTAGGGGGAGAGTTCCGTCCGCCGTGAGGGCGGCGGGGTTGGGGTGCCGAGGGGAGCCAGACGCATGGTGAAGATTCGTTATCTTGACGGCCGCCGGTTTCGCCGGGCGGTGCTCGCGGGCATCGACTGGCTCCACACCAAGCGCGAGCACCTCAACCGGATCAACGTGTACCCCGTTCCCGACGCGGACACGGGCACCAACATGTCCCTCACCATGGCCTCCGCCGCCGAAGGCTTGCGCCACTCCAGGGGACGGAGCATCGATCTGGCGAGCCGGGGGCTGGCTGAACAGGCCATCATGGGTTCCCAGGGCAACTCGGGGGCCATCCTCGCCCAGTTCTTCCAGGGGCTGGCCGAAGGCTTGCGCGGCAAGCTTCGCATCACCACGCGAGACTTCGCCTCCGCGGCCCAGCGTGGTAAGAAGGCCGCCTACGAAGCCCTTTCCCAGCCACGGGAAGGGACTATCCTCACGGTGATTAAAGACTGGTGCGATGTCATCGTAGCCCGCCAAGACGTATCGGATGATTTCGTGATCCTCCTCAAGGAGGGCCTCACGGAGGCCCGCGCGTCCCTCGCCCGCACGCCGGACCAGTTGGCCGTCCTCAAGGAGCACGGCGTGGTGGACGCGGGCGCCCAGGGGTTCATTCACCTCCTGGAAGGGATCACCGAATACGTGGAGACGGGAAACGTGAGGAGCTTGGATTTTCCCGAGAGCCCTTCCGATATAGATCATTTCGTGTTCGCTCACGCTCCGCAAGAGATCACCCTCCGGTACTGCACCGAATGCATCGTGGAAGCGGCGGGTGTTCCGCGAGAGGCAGTGGAGGACGCGCTTGGGCCCTTGGGTGATTCCCTCGTTATCGTTCACGGCGACCGTCTGCTCAAGGTCCACCTGCACACGGACCACCCGGAGGATGCCTTCGCGGCCATGCGCCGGTTCGGGCCCATCCTCAAGCAGAAGCGGCAGGACATGCAGATGCAGCACGACGAGGCCATGAAGGACCGGGCCACGGCGGCCATCGTCGTGGACTCCTCCTGCGATCTGCCGCAGGAGTTTCTGGCCGAGAGCCGCATCGAGGTCGTGCCCCTCAAGGTCATCTTCGGCGACGAGACGTTTCTCGATAAAGCCGAGCTGACCCCCGACGGGTTCATCCGGCAGTGCCGCCTTTCGCCCCATCATCCCAAGACGAGCCAGCCCTCCGTGGGCGATTACCTGAGCGCCTTCGAGAAGGCATCCTCCTCCGGGAAGGACATCGTGGTGGTAACCCTTGCCGGAGGACTGAGCGGAACCGTCAATGCGGCGCGAACCGCCGCGAGCCAATTCAAGGGCGCGGTGGTGCACGTGGTGGACAGCTGCGAACTGTCCGCGGCCATGGGCCTGCTGGTGGGCCAGGCGCGGGAGATGGCACTGGCGGGGGTGCCGCCCGAGCGCATCGCCGCGCGCCTCGAGGAACTCAAGAGGCAGCTCACCTTCTTCGTTTCCCTGCGCAACCTGGAGTTCGCGCGGCGCGGCGGGCGCGTCAGCCTCACGACGAGCCTCGTGGCCCGGCTCCTCAATCTCAAACCCGTCATCACCTTCGATCACGAAGGCAAGGTGGTGCGGGGAGGAGTGGCCTTCGGATCGCGCGGCGTGCAGGCCAAGGTGGCGGACATGGCCCGGAGGGAGTGGTCCAAGTACAAACGCTTCCTCGTGGCCGTCGCTCACGTCTCCGCGCCGGACGTGGCCGCGTATTACAAGGAGCGGGTTGAGCGGCTGGCGGGACTGAAGGACGTGCCCGTGGTGGAAGTCTCGGCGGTTCTCGCGGCCCACGGCGGGCCCGGCGCAGCGGGCATCGCGGTTCTGGGGCTGGACTAAGATGCGAAACGCGAAACGCGAGGCGCGATGCCCGAAGCGCCACCCCTTGCCCCCATGCTCATTCTGATCGCCCTCCTGCTGGTCTCCTACCTCATGGGATCCTGCCCGACGAGCCTGCTCGTGGCCCGCAGGTTCAAGGGCATCGACATCCGGGAGCACGGGAGCGGCAACGCGGGAGGGACCAACGTGCTGCGCGTGGTGGGATGGAAGGCGGCCCTCATCGTCGTCATCGTGGACGTGGGCAAGGGCGCCCTCGCGGCTTGCCTTCCCCTCATGGTGCCCGCCCCGCGCCTGCCCCTCGACGCGGCGGACGCGGCGGCTCTCTGCGGAGCGTGCGCGGTGATGGGCCACGTCTACCCCGTCTTCGCGCGCTTCCGCGGAGGCAAGGGCGTGGGGACCTGTGCGGGGATGTATCTTGCCACGCAGCCGCTGGCCGTGGCCGTAGCGGCCCCCGTCTTCTTGGTCTCGGTGCTCGGCACGCGCATGGTTTCTCTGGGATCGGTCCTCGCCGCCCTAGCCCTGCCGCCCGCCCTTTGGCTCACGCGCGGCGGCTCTTGGATGAAGGCTCACCCCGTGTCGCTCGCCGCGAGCGCGGGCTTGGCAGCCCTCATCGTTCTCAAGCATTCCAGCAATATGGCGCGCATTGCGAGGGGAACCGAGAGCCGTCTGGGCGAGCGGAAGGAATCGCGCTGACCACCGGATCACTTCCCTCCGAACGTGGTTCGTGGAAGGCTGCCCGTCCGGAACATCGATCACCTCCACGCCGCACGCCTGTGCCTCGAGCGCTCGTGCGCCACCCTTAGAATCAAGTTCGCGGTTCGTTTCACGTTTCCCAAGATCCGGTTGAAACCCTCATGGGAACTGGGTTCCATGGAAGTGGTCCGGTTGGGGCGGTAAGTTGTTGGCAGTACAATTTGTAGTGCACGGCAACTGCTGTGCACTACCGCTTGACTCTTGATAACTTTGCCTCTATATTATGTGCAACACCATGGCTTGAGCATCATGGGATGTCGGGTCTAGGTGTTGTAGTGGCAGGTGCTCAAAGGAGGATGTAATGGCAGAGACCCCGAAGAAACCGGCGGCCAAGAAACCGGCGGCGAAGAAGGCTGCCCCCAAGAAGGTTGCGGCGAAGAAGGCTGCCCCCAAGAAGGCCGCCCCCAAGAAGACGGCAAAAGCTGCCGCCAAGAAGCCTGCGGCCAAGAAGGCCGTGGCTAAGAAGCCGGCCGCGAAAAAGCCGGCCGCCAAGAAGCCCGCGGCGAAGTAACTTCTCTTGGGGCCCTTACAAGGGTCCTCAGCTTGTGATGGAGAGGGGGTCAAACCCCTCTCCAAATTTTTTCAGGTGCAGCCCTTTCCTCATCACCTCATCCCGGCATCACCTCCTCTCTTCATCGCGTCCGCCCATCATCCCCACGTGCCCCGCCCCGTGATACCGTAATGGGCTGGCGCGCAAGACGCGCCCGGTGATGAGGAGACTTCATGCTGGACCGCGTACCGGACCATGCGCCGCGCAGGCCGGGGTGCTACATCTTCCGCGACGGCAAGAAGCGTCCTCTTTACGTGGGCAAGGCGAAGGATCTGCGGGCGAGGGTCGCCCACTATTTTCAAGACCGCGCCCCCCTGAAAATCCAGCGCCTGCGCCGCCAAGCCGAGGAGCTTGAGTTCATCGTCACGGGCACAGAGTGGGAAGCGTTCCTCCTTGAGAACAACCTCATCAAGCAGTTCAAGCCTCACTTCAACACCCTTCTCAAGGACGACAAGACCTATCCCTACCTCAAGCTCACCGTGAAGGACACGTACCCGAAGGCGGTCTTCACGCGCAAGCCCGAAAAAGACGGTGCTCTTTACTTCGGTCCCTTCGTGCCCGGATGGCAGGCAAAGAAAAACCTCCGCATCCTCCAGGAGCATTTTAGAGTGGTCACGTGCAAGGATCCGCTGGACGGGTCCCGTCCCCGTCCCTGCCTCTACTACGAGATGGGGCAGTGCTACGCGCCGTGCATGAAGGGCAGGGTGAGGCCGGAGGACTACCGCAAAGTCGTGGAGGAGGCGCGCCTCTTCCTCGAAGGGAGGACGGCGGAACTGCGCGAAGAGCTGCGGCGCCGGATGACGGCTGCGGCCGGCAAGAAGGAGTACGAGCTCGCGGCCCACTACAGGGATTTGGTGACGGCGGCCGAGTTCCTCGGCGGCAGGCAGGCGGTGGCCAGGCCCGGCGAGGGGCACTGGGATTTCTTCGCCCTCTACGGGGCGGGAGAATCTTACGTCTTGCACGGCTTCGTGGTGGTGGACGGTAAGGTGGTTGACCGGCGCCGCTGGCGCTTCAGTGAAGTGGAGCTGGGCACGGAGGACCTCATGGCCTCGGCTCTCATGCGCCTCTACGGGAACGCCCCCGTGGTTCCCGACGGCGTGGCCGTCTCTCTGGAGTTTGAGGACATGCCCCTCCTGGAGCGGTTCCTCTCGGAGCGGAAGGGACGCAAGGTGGCGGTGACTCACCCGCTGCGAGGCGAAAAGGCGGCCCTCGTGACGACCCTCATGGAGAACGCTCGCCTGGAGTTTGAATCGCGCGTGGACCCCGCCGTGGTGCTCAAGCCCCTCGCCGCTGCCCTGGGGCTGCCCGCCTCTCCCGCCCGGATCGAGTGCTTCGACATCTCCCACAGCGCCGGCGAGGCCACCGTGGCCTCCTGCGTGGTCTGGGAAGACGGGCGCATGCAGAAGGCACAGTACAGGACCTTCAACGTGAAGACCGTGGCGGGCGTGGATGACTTCGCTTCCATGGCCGAGGCCGTGGGAAGGCGATACATCCGCGTCCTGGAGGAGGAGGGACAACTCCCCGGCTTGATCCTCATCGACGGGGGTCCAGGCCAAGTGAACTCGGCCCACCGAGTCCTCGCTCAGCTCCTGCCCGATCCGCCGCCCGTGGCGGGCATAGCCAAGCGGGAGGAGTGGCTCTTCAAACCCCACGATGTCTCGCCCGTCGTCCTGCCCAAGGAATCGCCGGCGCTCCACCTCCTCCAAGAAATCCGCGACGAGGCGCACCGCTTCGCCATCACCCGCCACCGCAGACGGCGGGCCAAGGCGCGCACGGCCTCCCCGCTCCTCCAGGTACCCGGCGTGGGTCCCGTGACGGCGCGAAAACTGCTCCGGGCATTTCTTACGACCGATGCCGTGAAAGCCGCCGGCGAAGAGCAACTCGAGAAGGCGGTCGGCAAGGCCGCCGCCCGGAGGATCATGGCGTGGGCGAGGGGGCCAGGAGCGGTGAGCGGTAAGTAACGGACCTCCGTGACCCGCCTCCCCGGGTTCTCTCAATTCCGCTTTCCGAATTCCGGACTCCGAATTCATCCTCCCTTTCTGCTACCATATCCCCATGCGGGCCGCCCTTGCCAAGCTGAAAACGGGGACCGAAGAACTCAACTACGGCCGTGAGATCATCGCCGCCATGGCGTGCCGGCACGCCTCGTCCCTTCCCGGGGGGCCGCTGAGCGTCCTGGACGTGGGGCTGGGTAGCGGGGCGGATCTTGCGAACGTGCGCGCGGCCCTTGCCCCTAGAACCCTCCACCTCTTCGGAGTGGACACCTGCGAACCCAACGTGCAGGCGGCCCGGGAACGAGGCGTGGCCGTGTCCTCCGTGAACATCGAACGGGAGGCGCTGCCCTACGAGGACGGCGCCATGGATTTGGTGATCGCCAATCAGATCCTGGAGCACACGAAAGAGATTTACTGGATCGTCTCGGAGGTGGGCCGCGTCCTCAAACCAGGCGGAGCGTTGCTGCTGGGCGTGCCCAACCTGGCGTCGCTGCACAGCCGCGTCATGCTCATGCTCGGCATGCAGCCGTCGCCCATCGACGTACTGGGACCTCACGTGCGGGGCTTTACGCGGGACGGGCTCTCCGCTTTCCTTCGGGAGGGAGGCTTCTTCGAGGTGGAGGAGTGGGGCGGGTCCAACTTTTATCCGCTCCCCGCCACCTTCGCCAAGCCCCTCGCGCGGTGCCTCCCTTCGTTCGCCGTGAGCCTGTTCATGCGATGCCGAAGGACGAATCGCTCTGGGCGCTTCATCGAGGTTCTTCAGCCGCGCGCCTTCGAGACTCCGTTTGTTCGAGAGAGCGGAGAGTAAGGGGGGAGACGCGAGACGCGAGACGCGAGACGCGAGACGCTAGACGCGAGACGCGAGACG
>JBBIKI010000035.1:0-20944 GCA_037445535.1 Acidobacteriota bacterium
AGTTGTCCGGGCTTAAACCTGGACCGGGGGTTCGAATCCCCCCCTCTCCGCCAAAAGGACTTCTTCGAAGGACTCCGCCTAGCGCCGGGCCAGCCCGGCGCTCTTGCTTTTTGGGGGGGGATGAGAAGCGCGGGGGAGCGTCCGTGGAGCCCGGCGGCCAGATGGTCCAGCAGGATGTGGCCGAGCAGGCGGGCGTGACCGGCAGACCATCATCACTCTGCAGGCCATGCAGTACGCGCCATCCCTGCTCCTGGCCTTTCGCATCGCCCTCATCTTCGGGGTGACGGCGGCGGAGGTCTTTCAGTACGAGTTCGGCGCCCCGCGCTAAAGGACCGGTGAAGACCGCCCGCAGGGGGGGCAGCTTCCTGCGGAGGCCGATGGGCCATGTGCTGAAAGGCGCGCTCTGAGTCTTCGCCGCCAGCCACGGTCCCGCGCTGCCGCAGCGATCAAGCTAACGGGCTGCGGGCGCCGTGTCTCCAGGCGCAGTCAATCCCAGGAAGGCCAGAAGCTCTGTGGCGGTGAGCCCCGCGGCGATGATCGCTTCCTTCTTAGGCTTCGTGAGCCTCTTGATGCGGTGTTCGGCTTTCAAGGCCAGTGCGGCGCCGCCGATCTCTACCTCGTAGGCCAGACATAGCGGCCCCTTCGATCTCAGGTATTTGGAACTCCGGCTTCCGCCCTGGCCGTGTTCCGCGAACCGGCGCGCCACGTCCGTCGTGGAGCCAGCGTACAGCGTGCCCAGGCGGGTCCTGACCATGTACACGGACCATGCCTTCATGGCGGCCTCGCCCCATCGGGGCGGCTGCACCTGCGGTCCCGCTGCCCCACAAAATTATCTTTGCTATCATACTGCAACTCGCGCGGCCCGCTTAAAGGGGATCGCCTCGCTCGGCGTTCCTCACTGCATGCGCGTTAGGTTGAAGGAGGATCCCGCGTGAAGGACGTTTCGATCGCCACCCGCCGCCTGGTTTTGACGCCGCTGGGTGTAGAGGATGTCTCGCGGCTATGGGAGTACCGCTCGGACCCGGGCGTGAGCCGCTACCAGTTCTTCGAGCCACACTCGGAGGACGATGCCCGGCGGTTCATTCTCGGCGGCCCGCCGGATTCGTCCTCCTGGCACCAGTTCGGCATACGCCTCAAGGCATCGGGCCTGCTCGTAGGCGACGCGGGCGTCCGCTTTCATTCGGGGGATTCACGGCAGGCGGAAGTGGGTGTGACGGTGGCGCCGGACCACCAGCGCCAGGGGATCGCCTCGGAAGCCCTCGCCGCGCTGCTCGGGCACCTGTTTGGGGCCGTGGGGACCCATCGGGTGTTCGCCTCGGTGGATCCCCGCAACGCCGCGTCCATGTCGCTGCTCGCTCGCCTGGGGATGCGGCGCGAGGCCCATTTCCGCCAGAGCCTGTGGTTCAAAGGCGAGTGGGCCGACGACGTGGTGTTCGCCATGCTCAGTTCGGAATGGACGCCGGCCATTCCCTGAACGCCGGTGGCAGCGGCGCGGCTGGGATTTGGCAGTTCTACGCGCAGCACCAGTTCGAGTAGCATTACTGGGCGCGCCATGAGGTTGGGTATCCGCCGCAGGCCGCCTTGCAGGGCAGCTCGTTCTCAAAGCTGCTCAAGGTTCTCCAGTGGTTCAGCGGCAGCATCGGAATGCACCACATGGAGGAGCCTGCCATCCCTCCGGTTCCGCCTCTGGGACGAGGCCGGCCAGAAGATGGTGGGGGTTCACGCCTTGCAGGATGCCGCCCGTCTCGTCCTGCTAATCGTGCGCCTTGAACACCCTGGGCAGCACCTTGATGGATTTGAGCCAGCCTCCCAGCCGCTTGCCCACGGATGCAGCGTACAGGCCCAGCATGAGCCCCTTGAGACCCTCATAGACGGCCTCCGATTGGGGATACCACCACAGCTCGCGGGGCGTGAACGAGAGGAGGTCGTCCACCAGGACCTGGGTCTGGGTCATCTCGTCGAAGCCCACTTGCCCGTGCGTTCGTCCTAGGCTGGACTGCTTGAAGCCGCCCCACGGCGTTTCGGGTAGGCCGTGGCTCATGAGATGGTCGTTGATGGTGACGGCTCCGGCCTGGAGGCGGCGGGCCAGCGCGGCGGCCTTGCGCCTGTCCCGGCTCCAGACGGAGGCGGTGAGGCCGAGGTTGGAATCGTTGGCCAGAGCCACGGCCTCCTCCATGTCGTGGACCTTCATGACGCCCACCACGGGCCCAAAGGTCTCCTCTTTCATGGTCACCATGTCGTGGGTGACGCCTGTGAGCACCATGGCCGGGAGGAAGAATCCCTTCCCGCCCAGGGGCGCCTGGGATTGGGCGTAGAGGGTGGCCCCCTTGGCAAGGGCGTCCTCCACGTGCCTCTTCACGGTCTCCATCTGGCGAGCGGTGGTCATGGCCCCCATGTCTGAGCTGAAGGAACTGCCCGGCCCGACACGCAGTCTCTCCACCCGTGTCTTGAGGGCGGCAAGGAAGGGCTCATAGGCCGCCTCGTGGACGTAGATGCGCTCCACCCCGCCGCAGGACTGGCCGGCGTTCTGCATGCCCGCCCAGAGTGCTCCCGAGGCGGCGCGCTCCACGTCCGCGTCCGCGCAGACAAGCATCGGGTCGTTGCCGCCCAGTTCCAGGGAGAGGGGCGTCAGGGTTTCGGCGGCCTTGGCCATGAGCGTCTTGCCTACGGGGACGCTCCCGGTGAAGAACAGTTTGTCCACCCCCGCGTCGAGGAACGCGCCGCCCGCCACCCGGCCAGGCATGTTGATGAAGGCGAAGAGGCCCTCGGGAAGGCGTGCGGCCCCCATGACGTCCGCGAGGGCCCGTCCCACCATTTGGGTCTCAGAGGCCGCTTTAAGAATCACCGCGTTGCCCGCCAGCAGGGCCATGACAACCTCGTGGAAGGGGATGCCGAAGGGGTAGTTCCACGGCGAAATGATCCCCACCACGCCCCAGGGCAGGCGGGCCAGTGTGGAGCGCTTGTTGGCAAGGGCCAGGGTGGCGGAGCCGAGCCTGTGCGGCGCGAGGAACCGTGGGGCCATGCGGGCGTAGTAGGTGACAGAGATGGCGGCGGGAAGGATTTCGGTGGCCAGGGCATCCAGGCGCGTCTTGCCGTTGTCCCGGGAGATGACCAGTGCCAGTTCGTCCGCGTGGGCCACGAGATAGTCCCGGAGGGGCAGGATCCGCCGCGCCCTCTCTCGCGGGGCCAGGGCCCCCCAGGAGGCCTGCGCGCTCCGGGCCCGTGCTATGGAGGCCCGCAGATCCTCGACGGTGTTGACGGGCGAATGCCCGAAGATTTCACCCGTGGCCGGGTCCGAACACGCCGTGGCATCGGGGGCCTGCGTCACCATGCTCACCTCCCTCCAGGGAACAACGTGATCATTGTGCCACGGTTGGGGGGTGACGAGGGGATGGGGGGATGAGGGAACACGCCCCGGCGGAGGGCATTGACTCTGGTCGCTGCTCGCCGCTCCCATCTTTCCCTGTCCCGTTGCCATGAGCAGGTCCTAAGTGATCGCCACCATGCGCTCGATGGGCAGGCGCGCCCGCTCCGCGATGTCCTTGGGGACTTTCACCTCGTAGACGCCATGGTCGAGGGCTCTCGCGAGCTTCTCCATGGTGATCATCTTCATGTACTTGCATTCCATGGCGCCGCTCACGGGGAAAAAGGCCTTGTCAGGGGCCACGTTCTTCATCCTGTGCAGGATGCCCGTTTCGGTGGCCACCACGAACTCCCGTTTGGGCGAGGCCGTGACGTGGCGCACCATGCCCTCGGTGGAGGTGATGTAGGCGTTCTCCTGCTTCAGGTCCTTGTCCTTTAAATAGACCATGCAGGAGGTCACGCACCCGCATTCGGGATGGATGAGAAAGTCGGCGCCGGGGTGGGCCTCGCGCGCCCGCTCCACGTCCTCGGGCCGGACGGCGGCGTGCACGTGGCATTCCCCTGCCCAGAGGTGCAGGTTCTTTCGGCCCGTGGTCCTGGCCACGAAGGCGCCCAGGAACATGTCGGGCCCGAAGAGGACGGGCTGGTCCTCGGGGATGGACTGCACCACCTTGACGGCGTTGGAGGACGTGCAGCAATAGTCGCTCAGGGCCTTCACGGCGGCGCTGGTGTTCACGTAGGTTACCACCGCGGCCTCGGGGTAGCGATCCTTCCAGGCCTTGAGCTGCGCGGCGGTGAGGGTGTCCGAAAGAGAGCAGCCGGCCTCCAGGTCGGGGATGAGAACGGTCTTATCCGGACAGAGGATGCTCGCCGTCTCGGCCATGAAGTGTACGCCGCAGAAGACGATCACATCCGCGCTGGACCGGGCGGCTTCCTGGCTCAGGCCCAAGGAGTCGCCCACGAAGTCCGCCACGTCCTGAACGTCAGGGAGCTGATAATTGTGGGCCAGGATGACGGCGTTCCTCTTGTGCGCCAGATCGCGGATGCGGCCGGCGAGGGGATGCTGAGAAGTGCTGAGGTTGGCACCGGTGGTCATGAGCGCCTCCAGGGAGAGAAATATAGGTCCCCCGGCTATCGCGGGCACTTGGCTCCGGAGGGTAAAACAGGATAGCATAGGGACGGGAAATCAGGGAGGACGGTATGAAAACGTGGGCCAAAGTCGGGATCGGTTGCTTGGTGGTCCTAGTCTTCTGTTGCATCATCGGGATCGTGGCCAGTGTCTACTCCGGCGGCAAGATCTTGAGTCTTTTCGGGGGTTTAGGCGGCGCAAAACAGATGGCCACGGACGTGAAGGCCATCCAGAACCTGGACACGCAGTACCCCTTCACGGCGCCCGAAAACGGCAACGTGGAGGAGAGCCGCCTGCAGGCCTACATCGCAGTCGCCACGGGCATCAAGACGGCCATGGAGCCTTACGAGGGCTGGATCAAAACCCACCAGAACCACGAAAAGGGCAACTGGAAGGACGTGAAGGAGGCCCTCGCCATGAGCGCGGCCTTCGTGGGCGCCATGAGAAAAGGCATGGATGAACAGAAGATGGGCCCCAAGGAGTACCACTGGATCGCCTCCAAAATGAGAGAGGCTGAGGACGAAGGCGGGGCGGGGCCCAGCGAGGCCCAAAAGCAAATGGTGGACGGCTCGGTCCAGGTCTTGCAGCAGCAGATGGATCAGCCCGGCACGACCCCGGAGGCCAAGGCCCAGCTCCAGGGGCAGATCGACAAGCTCAAGGCCACCCTCGCCGAGGGTAGCGGAGCCGAGGCCTCCCCGAACCGGCAGCTCTACCTTAAATACGCGAGTGAGCTCAAGGCGTGTGATTTGAAAGAGTTTCGCGACATCCGGGTTGAGTGACCCGCCCCGAACCCGGCGCGCCCTCCCGGGCTTCTGGCCGGGCCGCCGCTTGACACGAGAACGCGCTCGGGGTATGATACCGTTTCTGTCTTGCTGGAGGAAGTTGTGGCGAATCACGAATCAGCGTTGAAGCGAATGAGACAGGCCGAGAAGCGGCGCCTCCGTAACCGGCTCGCCGTGGGCCAGATGCGCACGGCCATCAAGAAGTACCGGAGCCTGGTAGCGGAGAGGAAGCACGAAGAGGCCACCGCGGCTCTTTCAGCCGTGTACGCCGTCATAGACCGCACCGAGAAGAAGGGCGTCATTCACGCCAACACCGCTTCCCGCTATAAAGCCCGCCTCGCGCGTCTCTTGGCAGGCCTCGCAAAGTCCTAGTTCCACCGGCTTGACCGCCTTTTGACAGCTACGGAGGGGATGCGTTCCCCTCCGTAGTTGTGTTCCAGCGCACGGTTTGCCCTACCCCTGGCTTGCATCCTCGTACAGCGTCCTCCGCTTCCTCGGAATGAAGCCCGCGTCGGTGATGAGGCGCCTGAGTTCCGCCTCGTTCGTACGGTTTCGGCACCCCGCCGAGGCCACCACGTTTTCCTCAATCATGATGGAACCCATGTCGTTGGCCCCGAAGTGGAGGGCCACTTGCCCCATTTTAAGGCCCTGGGTGACCCAGCTCGCCTGAACGTTCTCGAAGTTGTCCAGATACATGCGGGAGACGGCCAGCACGCGAAGGTAATCCACGCCGGTCGCGGTGGCCGCCTGAAGGGGCGTGCTCTCGCCGGGCTGGAAGGTCCACGGGATGAACGCCGTGAAGCCTCCCGTCTCATCCTGCAAGGTCCTCAGGTGTTCGAGGTGGATGAGGATGTCCTTGAGGCTCTCGATGGAGCCGAACATCATCGTGGCGGTGGTCCGCAGCCCCAGGCCGTGGGCGGCCCTCATGACCGCGAGCCACTCCTGTACCGTTGCCTTGCCCCTGGCCATGTCCGAGCGCACCCCCTCGGAGAGGATCTCGGCGCCTCCGCCGGGGATGCTGTCCAGGCCAGCGGCTTTGAGCCGCGCCAGGACCTCTCGCAGGGGCATCTTGTAGAGCTTGGAGAAGAAGGTGATCTCTGGGGGGGAGAAGGCGTGGATGTGGACCTGCGGGAAGCTCTCCTTGAATCCGCGGAGCATGTCCTCGTAAAAGCCGAAGGGCAAAGCGGGGTTGTGTCCTCCCTGAAGGAGGATGCCCGTACCACCCAGCTCTACGGTCTCGCGGATCTTGTCGTGGAGTTCTTCACGAGACAGGACGTATCCCTCCGGACTCCCCGGTTTCCGGTAGAAGGCACAGAAGGTGCAATTAGCTACGCAGATGTTGGTGTAGTTGATGTTGCGGTCCACGATGTAGGAAGCTTCGCCGCCGGGGTGCTTGCGGGCACGGACCGCGTCGGCCGCCTGGCCCAGCTCCAGGAAGGGGGCATCCTCCAGGAGCAGGAGGCCCTCCTCGAAGGCCAGGCGCTCTCCGGCAAAGGCCTTGCCGAGGGCGGCGTCTATGTCACGGCGCCCCGAAGGGCGAGCGGAACCGGTCATGGGGGAACTCCTCCTTGAGAACCAGGCGGAAGAACAGGGCCAGGGCTTCCATCTCTTCCCGGCCCAGGGTGAAGTGGAGGTGGCGAGTGAGGTAGGTATGGATCTGCCGGGCGTCGACGCCGAGCGTGTGGGAGAACTCCCCTTCGATGTCCCCCAGGTGGGCCTGGCCGTGGCCGTAGGAAGCGTTCAGGACCTCCGATAGCTCCCGCGACGCAGCCTCCTTTCGGGCCGCCCACAGGGCGAAAACGAAAGGAAGGCCCGTGTCGCCGTGCCACATGGCGGCCAGGTCGTGGCGGGCGCACGCGGCCAGGGGACCCTTGAGGGCGAGGGCGCGATCCCCGATGACCAGGGCGCCCTCGCGGGGGCCCAAGCCTCCAGGGAAGCGGGCCCTTTCCTCGAACCGCGGCATGGTCTTCAGCCGGCGTTCCAGAAGGACCCTGGTGAGCGCCTGGGACGTTCGGCTCGCGGGGTCCAAGTAGACTCGATCCAAGTCCTTCAGGTCGCCCCCGCACAGGAGGAGGACCGAGGTGACCTCGCGCCGCGCCGCCACACACAGGGGCGCGGCCAGGACCAGGTCCGGGTTCCGGGCGAATTCGATGGACGGGATGAGGCCCGCGTCGGCCTCCCCCGCCGCAAGCCGCCTGGCGCAGGCCGATGGGAAATCGAAAGCCGTCTCCCACCCCTCGGGATGCAGGCCCGCCTTCAGCCCCCACCACAGGGGGGCCGAGTTGAGGAAGGCCACGGCCGAAATCTTCATGGAATCCGTGCTTTCTGAAGGTGGCCCCACAGCATGAACAGGGCCGAGTTGGCGCTGAACTCCATGGTGGAGGCGCGGTCGAGGGGGAAGAAGATCTTGCGGGCCCACTCGCCCTCCGGGGTGCCGCAGGCGATCCACACCGTCCCCACGGGTTTCTCCGGGGTGCCTCCCGAGGGACCCGCCACGCCGGTGGTGGCTAGGGCGCAGGAAGCGTTGAACCGCGCCCGCGCCCCGCGGACCATGGCCCTCGCGGTTTCCTCGCTCACGGCGCCGTGATCTTCAAGAACCCGGGCGGGGACTCCCAGGGCGCCGCTCTTGGCGCCGTTGTCGTAGGCCACCACGCCGCCCATGTAGTAGCGCGACGCTCCCGCCACGGAGACGATCTTGTGGCCCAGCAGGCCGCCCGTGCATGATTCCGCCGTGGCTAGGGTCCAACGCTCCTCCAGGAGGCGCTCGCCCAGGCGCTGTTCGAGAGAAACGCCGTCGAGGCTCACGAGGTGGCGGCCGAGGCCCGTGGCGAGGTCCTCGCGGGCCTTGCGTTCGGCTCCCTCAAGGTCGCTCACGGGGGGGCTGGTGAAGGCGAAACCGATGCGGAGGACGCCCAGGGAGGGCAAGATGGAGACGTCGATGCCGGGCCTTCCGTACCAGGGCCGCAAGGTTTCCTCCGCCTCCACCTCCGGCAGGCCAGCCGCCACGGCCTTGAGAAGGCGGACCTTGGGCTGGTCCGGGAAGAGGGGAGCCAGGCGCGGGAGGACCTGGAGGTCCAGGATATCCTGAAATTCCCGGGGCACGCCTGGAAGGAGGACGAGATACTTGTCTTCCCTCGCTAACCAGCAGCCGCAGGCCAGACCGGCGCCGTTGGGAAGGGCTTCGCCGCCGTCCACCATGTGGGCCTGGCGGCGCCCGAGTTCGGTGAGGAGGCGGCCACGGGACGCCAATCGCTCCGTTAGGACGCTCATCCACTGGGGATCTTCGTGGACGCCCACGCCGAGCAGGGCGGCCGCCGCCTCACGCGTCACGTCATCGCCCGTGGGCCCCAGGCCCCCCGAGGTGATGACCACGTCGCAGCAGGCCAGGGCCGCCCGCAGGCTCTCCCGGATGGAGCCGACTCGATCTTCCACGCGGGCAAGGTACCTCACGGGGATGCCGAGCGAGGCCAGCCGGTCCTTGGCGTAGGGGCCGTTGGCGTCGGGCCGGGCGGGGTCCACCATTTCCGATCCGATGATGATCAATGCCGCGTTCTTCATCTCAGCCTTCCAAAGCATTCAAGAAAGAATGCGCTGCAACCAAGGCACCAAGCCACACAGGGGGATAGGGATCATAAACAGAGTTCATTTCTCTTGGTGTCCTTCGTGTCTTGGTGATGAGTATGTCCTTGTTCATGGCTAGCTTCTCGCATCCAGCTTCTCGGCGCCCACGTAGTCGGGGTAGCCATGTTCGATGAGCAGCGCCGCGATGGCGTCCATGGCCCTCTGGGCCAAAGCCTCGGGGGAAAGGCCGTGGTGCGTGGCCAAGGGCTCGCCCACAAGCAGGGTGACCTTGCCGGGCCTGGGAAACCGCACGCCGGGAGGGTAGGCCTCGCGAGTGCCCACGATGGCCACGGGGATGATGGGTACCTTGGCCCTGGACGCGAGGACTCCGATGCCGGGCATGGGAGGCAGGAGGGTGCCGGTGGAAGACCGGCGCCCCTCCGGGAAAATGGCAACCACCCGCCCCGTCTTGAGGACCGTCAGGCACTTGCGGATTGGGCCCAGGCGGAAGGCCGCTCCCGCCTGCACGGGAATCACGTCCATGAGGCGCGAGAACGATTTCAAGAAGGGCTTTTCAAATTGATCCTCGGCCATGACGAACCAAAGGCGGCGGGGCAGCATGGACCCAAGGATGAGGGGGTCGGCGAAGGAAAAGTGGTTGGCCGCCAGCAGAAGGCCCCCCGTCTGGGGTACCTTGCCTCGCCCCTGGACGGTGGCCCGGAAATACAGGCGCATGATGGGATAGGATAGGGCCTTCGCCATGAGGTACGAGAGGGTTTTCAAGAACGGCTTCAGCCTGCCCAAGGAGGGTTCCTCCCGCCAGAATTTTTAGACTAGCCCAAGAAAGGCGGAGAGGACAAGGGGTGTTCGGCTGGCGCGGTGACGCAGGCGCGGAGCAAGGCCGCCTCCATGCAATCCGCCCGGCCGATCTTCCAGAGCCTGTGTGTGGCGTGGTTTTCCCGCCTCTTCACGGTTTCACCCCCCAAGTTCACCACGTTAGGGCGGCGGGTCCGGTGGCACAGGGGGTGGAAGGGCGGAAAGGAAAGCAGATGGCGAACGGCGGCTCTCACCTTCACCGAAGCAGGGCGCGGCTCGCGTCTGCGTTTCGCGCTATCCCTCTACCCGCTCGGTCGTAGTGAGAGCGCGCGGGTGGAGAGGGCCGCGGCGAACAGAACCACGAATCCCGTCAGGCAAATAAGGGCTACCCCCCAACCTTGATGCAGGAGCGGTTCGCAGGCGGCTCCCACGGTCAGTATTCCCCTGAGCAGGGGCTGGAGGTAGGGCGACAGGGCGAGGCGTACCGTCTCTGGCACGGCGCTGGTCCAGAGGCTCGGCCCGGCGTAGACGGCCATCGCGACTATGGTGGCGCCCACGAGCGCGGAGACGGCGGCTTCCTCCGCCATGGCCGCCACGTGGCGCCAGAAAATGGGCGTGGCTCCCACCTTCGAGACGATGGCGGCGCGGGACCGCGCCGGGAGCCTCGGATTCTCCGCCCACCGGGGCGCGCTCCGAAGGGTGCGTTCGAGCCGGAGAGCCAGGGCACAGCTGGGGCAGGTGGCGGCGTGGCCTGACCACTCGGCCGGGGGCGGGCCGCCGTCCAGGCCCGCATCCAGGATTTGGATGAAGTCATTGCAGTTCATGAGACCACCTCCGGTAAGAGGTTGAGAACCCGTCCCCTGAGGCTGTTCCGGCCCCGGAAAAGGAGGGTCTTCACTGAGCCCTCCGGCATGCGGAGCGCTCCCGCGATATCACCTACGGATAACTCGTCCCAGTAGAACAGATGGAGGACCTCTCGCTGGGATTGGGGCAGAGAAGCCATGGCCTCCTCGACGGCCCTCTGCATCTGTGCCTCCTCCACGCGGGCCTGAGGACTCGGAGCGCCGCTGCGGGTTTGGAGGCCGCCCTCCTCGCGCTCCTCGATCGAATCGCTCCCGGGCCCCTCGGAGCGTGCATGGTCCGTGGCGGCGTTGTGGGCTATCCTGAACAGCCAGGTTTTGAGCGAGCTGTCCCGGCGGAAGGATGACAGCCCCTTGAGTGCCTTCAGAAAGGTCTCCTGGCAGAGGTCCTCGGCCCGCGCGCGGTCTCCGGTGAGGCGGGTGAGAAGGCCGAGAATGTATGGCTCGTAATGGTTCATGATCGCCACGAAGACGGAGACGTCTCCGGCCTGGAACTTCCGAATGAGCTCCCTTTCGCCGGGCAGAGCCTCCATCTCCGACTCCTTCGAACGCTTGGACGGAGACAGTGTACCTCCGGTTTCACGCGATCCCCTTTGAAACCGGAATCCTCCCGCCGCCGTCCAAGGGGGTGAAAGAGGAGGCTGGCCATGGACGGAAACTTCATTCCTATTCTGGCTATCGGAGGCGGTCTGCTCACGGGCATCATCATCGCCGTGTCGGCCATGTATTTCGACCATAAGAAGCAGGTGATGCGAAACCAGGAGCGGATGGCCGCCATCGAGAAGGGCCTTCCCCTGCCCGATCTGGCCAAGGCAGACTCATCCGGCGGCTGCTACCGCAACTCTCTCTACCGAGGCATTAGGCTTCTGTTCATAGGGCTCGGCCTCGCACTCGCGCTCTATATCACGGTGGATTTGAAGGCGGCCATCTGGGGCGTGTTCGTGGCGACCATCGGCCTCGGACACCTGTGCTATTGGTTCTTCGTCGAGAGGAACCAGATGAGCGGAGGCGCACCATCCCCATAGCGCGGCAGACGCGCCACCGCTCTCCGTAGAATTGCATTCCGGTCGTCGGAGGCCCCTCGGGGGCCTCGCGCTTTTTTTACCGGTAGCTTAAAGTACAGGCGCAGGCAACCGGTGGAAAGCCACCCGCCAGGCGGGAGAGGATCGGTCCAGGACGCAGGAGGCGGCCATGAAGACTCAGGTCAAAGGAACGGCGGTGATCGCTACCATCCGCTTCATCAAGGAGGAGTTCGGGGAAGAGGGGCTGGCTAAAGTCTCAGGGCAGCTCAGCCCCGAGGACCGGTCCCGGATGGAGTCGGTCGTCCTGGCCTCCGCCTGGTACCCGGTCTCCTTCCTGCTCGCGCTCATGAGGGCCGCCAAAGCCGAGTTCGGCGGCGTCATGCCCGACCTCATCACGAGGATGGGACGGGCCTCCGCCGACTATGCTCACACCACCGTGTACAAGCTGGTCTTCAAAGTTGGCTCCACCCAATGGATCATCTCGAAGGCCTCAGCCATCTTCTCCAACTATTACGACCAAGGGAAGATGGTCGTAACAGAGAGCGGCGACGGGTTCGCGAACATCGAGCTCAGAGATTTCGGCGAGCCCGCACCCGAGTTCTGCGAGCGAATCGCCGGCTGGACCGTGCGCAACTTCGAGCTCACCGGCGCCAAAGACGTGGAACTCCGCCATGTTGCGTGCACGAGCAAGGGCGCCAAGGTCTGCAGGTTTGAAGGCACGTGGAAATGATAGGCAATGGGCAAGAGGCAGTAGGCAATGGGCAATAGGCAATAGGCAGCAACTGGCGGCGAGATGGGTGTTCGTGGTGGTCCCGCGCTCTCCCCTGAATACGCTACAATGCTTCCCGGGGAGGAGCCTGCATGTGTGGTATTTGCGGTGAAGTGTCGTGGGGCGGGAATGCCGCCGTGGACCCGGAGCGGGTCCGCGGCATGGCGCGCCGCCTCGCGCACCGGGGTCCCGACGGAGAAGGCCTCTGGCACGAACCGGGGGTGGCCCTGGGCCACCGCCGCTTGGCCATCATCGATCTGAGCCATGCCGCTGCCCAGCCCATGGCGAGCCCCGACGGCCGCTATGAGATCGTGTACAACGGAGAGATATACAACTTCCAGCAGGTGCGGGAAGATCTGCGGGAGCGCGGAGAACACTTCTCGACCCGGTCGGACACGGAAGTCCTCTTGCGGGCCTTCATGGTATGGGGCACCGGCGCCCTCCGCCGCCTGAACGGCATGTGGGCCTTCGCCCTGTGGGACCGGCGGGAGCGCCGGCTCACCCTCGCCAGGGACAGGTTGGGCGTGAAGCCCCTCTACTGGGCGCGCGTGGACGGCGGGATCGTGTTCGCTTCAGAGATCCCGCCCCTGCTGGATCATCCCCAAGTGAGCCGGGAGATCAACCCCAGGGCCCTTGCCGAACAGGTGGCCTGCCGGTACGTCCTAGCCCCGCGCACCCTGCTCACGGCTGTTCAGAAACTGCCACCGGGACACCTCATGACGGTGGGGCCGGAGGGCAGTTCGGTAACCCCGTACTGGACCCTGCCCGTGGGAGACCGGGCCAAAAAGATGGAGGACCAGCACGCGCTAGACCGCTTCGGCCACCTCTTCGAGGCCTCCGTGAAACGCCGGCTCATCGCGGACGTCCCCGTGGGCGTGCTCCTCTCGGGGGGCCTGGACTCCTCCGCCGTGGCCGCCGCCCTCCGCCGCGGCGGCCAGGAGCACTTGGCCACGTTCACCGTGGCCTTCGAGGGCGAGCCCGAATGCGATGAGCGGCCCTGGGCCCGGCAGGTGGCGTCCCTGCTGGGCTCGGATCACCACGAGGTGGTCATCAGCCCCGGCCGGTTCTCTGAAAGCCTTGGCTCCGTCCTGTCACACCTTGACGATCCCGTGGCCGACATGGCCGTGCTGCCCCTGTACCACGTCTGCGCACTCGCGTCCGAGCGGGTGAAGGTGCTCCTCACGGGCCAGGGGGCCGACGAGGTCCTGGGCGGCTATCACATGGAGCGGGTTTTGCGCCAGATTCGCGCCATCGTTGCCCTGCGGAATCTGCCCGGCGCAAAGGCGCTGGCGGCGGCCATCGCACGGCGCGACCCCAAGCGCGCCTATCTGGCCCACTGGGAGGACGTGCGCAGGGCGGAGCCGGGACAGCTCCCGGGCAAGATCCGCTACGACCTCACCATGCCCCTGCCGAAGGAGGAAATGGACCGCCTCCTCAAGGACTGCATGCCCCCGCCCTACGACCGGACCCTGGACGCCTTCTATACGGAAGTGCCCAGCCACCGAGGACCCCTGGATGCCATCCTGGCCACCCTGTGCAAGGGCTGGCTCCCCGACAACCTCCTCAATCACGGAGACCGCATGTCCATGGCCCACGGGATCGAGCTGCGCGTGCCCTTCCTGGACGTGGACCTAGTCCGCTACTGCTTCCGCCTTCCCCAGCGCCTGAAGGTGAGCGGAGGGACCACCAAGGTTCTCCTCAAGCGCTACGCTGAGGCCGCGGGCGTTCCCAGAAAGGTCGCTTACAGACGGAAGCTCGGCTTCCCCGTTCCGTGGAATACCTGGATCCGCGGGCCTCTCAATGGGTTCGTCAGGGAGACCTTGGCGGGCGCCTCATGGATGGACCGGTACTTCCACCGGGAAGGCATCAGCGCTGTGCTGGCCCAGCACGAGGCCGGCAAGGACCGCGGCCTGCTGCTCTGGAACCTCGTGGTGCTTGCCCACTGGGGGGAGATGATGGGGATCGGGTGATGAGGAAAGGCTCCCAAGAATCGCCGCCGGCGCTTACGTCCCGAGCGGAGCCTGCCAGGCCAGCGATGTTCTCCTCATCTCGAAGTCTCCCAATCTCCTGATCTCCTCATCACGAACTCCGCGGGGCCCGTCTCACGCGTGCTTCGTCTTGAAGTCCTTCCCGAGCCACCCCTTGGCCAGGATGAGCAGGACCGTGGACATCATGGCCACGGCGCCGAAGATGAGCCACATGGTGCCGCTGTGGTTGGGGCCTTTTCCCGGTTCGGGACACCAACGGGCCAGGGCCGTTCCCGAGTAGAGCGGAACGATCATCTTGGTGAGGAACCACGGGAACTGTGCCACGCCCATGTAGGCTCCCGTGCGGCCCTCGGGGGCGATCTCCGCGGCGTACTGGAGGAACCGGGGCTGCCACATGGCCTCGCCCACGGTCATGAGGACGATGAAGGTGAAGAGGCCCCAGATGGTGGGACCGATGGCGAGGAAAAACGTGGGCGCGGCCATGACGGCGGTGCCCGCGATCATCATGTTGTAAACCTTGACTCTTGTGGTGAGGGCCGCGACCATGGGGCACAGAATGAAGATGAGGAGGGAGTTGAGGTTGGTGGCCGTCTCGAAGCGGGTGCCCACCCAGGTCCCCGCGAAGGCTCGGTTCACATACTGGGGAAGAACGAGCCAGTTGTAGGCGAAGAGCGTCTGGACGGGGATCAGGCAGAAGATGAAATAGGCGAACTTCTTGTCCGCGATGGGGTGGTTCTTGAACCAGTGGAGGGTTCGGCCCCATAGATCCTCGGGAGCGGCTCCGGCCGCGGCGCGCTGCACGCCCGACTCGCTGCCCGCCTTGGTCTGGCCCTCGTCCGTGGCACTCGCGGCCTTCGCCTCGGCGGTGGCCTTCTCCACCGTCTTCTTGCTCAGCATGAAAAAGAGGATCACAAGCCCTACCAGGGTCGTGCCCGTATAGAACCAATAGGCGCCCTTGATCTCGTAATGCTCCCGGATGGGAGACATGAAGGTAGGCAGCCATCCGCCCAGGTTCATGACGGCATAAAGCATGGCGTAGGCCATGCCGGCCGTGGCGGGGGTCGTGAACTGGCGCGCGGCGGCGTAGGCCGCGGGCTGGTACATGCCGTAGCCCAGCACGATGAACAGGATGCCCGCGATGGCCAGAGCGTTGAGGGGAGAGAGGACCGATCCACCCGCCAGCCCCAGCCCCGGTGCGGCGGACAAGATGGCGCGCCCCACCACCATGAGGCCCAGCGCGATGAGAAGCGCCGGACGCACGCCCCACTTGTCGGCGCGTCCTCCGAAGAAGAGCATGGAGAGGGTGATGCCCCACGTGAGGACCCCCACCATCAGCCCCGCCCACTGGTCGTCCAGCGCCACGTATTTGTTGAAGTACATGGCGAGATAGATGACCATGCCGAAGTAGACGAACCCCTCCAGCAGGTAGTTGAGGTTGATGGCCCAGAGTGCCCGGGGAGCATGCCACAGGTCGATGAAGGGCTGGGTAATCTCTTTCAGTGGTGAGGGTTTTTCGGCGCCGCATCCGCCCGCGGTGGGTTCTTCGCTCAAGGCATCCTCCACTCTAAAATCAAGCGCTCATGATACACCGGAATAGGGAATGCGGCCCTTCGGTTTCAACAAGAAAGGTAGCTGAGGCACGGGAATCCCCGCGGGGGATAGAGGAGCAGCTCATGGTGAGATTTACGCGTGGCAATGCGGTTCTGGCTTTGGCTCTGTCACTGGGTTTGGCGGCGGGGCCGTTTCATGCGTGGGCCCAGAAGCCCGCCGCGAAAGAAGGAGCTAGGGAAGCCATGGACGACAAGGTCCTGCAGTTCACGATGAAACTCAACGACGGAAAGGAAAAACCTCTCGCCGGCTACAAGGGCAAGGTTCTCCTCATCGTCAACACGGCCAGCGAATGCGGATTTACCCCGCAGTACAAGGGGCTGGAGGAGCTCTACCAGAAGTACAAGGACAAGGGGTTCACCATCCTGGCCTTCCCCGCCAACAACTTCGGCGCCCAGGAGCCGGGCACGGACGCGCAGATCAAACAGTTCTGCACGCTGAAGTACAAGGTCACCTTCCCCCTCTTCGCCAAGACGAGCGTGAAAGGCCCGGACATCAACCCCCTGTACAAGTTCCTCACCACGCAGGCCGGATTTAATGGCGATATCACGTGGAACTTCAACAAGTTTCTCGTGGACAAGGACGGCAAGGTGGTGGCCCGGTACGACTCCAGCGTGGAGCCCGCCTCCGAAACCCTCGTCAAGGAAGTGGAAGCCCTCCTCGCGCAGTGAGAGCGAGAAAGAAAAATCTCACCACGGAGATAGGGAGAGCACGGAGGAAGAAAAAAAAGGAGGATTCTCTTCTTTTCTCCTTGTCCTCCGTGCCTCCGCGGTGAAATGCCTTGCCCGTTAACCCGAGCCCAGGACTTGCTGGTACCGGTGCCTGTACCAAAGCACTTGAGCCGCGTAATGGCGGGTCTCGGCGTAAGGGATCATGGCGATGAACTGCTCCTCGTTCACGGGGCCCCAAGCCGTCACCCACCCGCCCACGATGTCCTCTCCAGCGTTGTAGCTGGCCGCGGTTCCGGCGGGATCGAAGGCGCGGCGAAGCGTTCCCAGATAGTGGATTCCCAGGTCCAAATTGGTGATGGGGTTGAGCAGCCCCGAACCGGAGGGGGCGGGCAGGCCCATCTCCGCTGCCACTTTGGCTGCCGTAGCGGGCATGAGCTGCATGAGGCCACGGGCGCCCGCGGGAGACACGGCGGCTTCGTCGAAATCGCTCTCCTGGCGGACGACGGCGTACACCAAGGCAGGATCGAGGCCCTCCCGGTTGGAGAGAGTTTTGATCCGGCCCGCATAGGGCGCGGGATAGGCCACGGCGAGCCAGGCTGGGCCTGAATCGTACTGGTCCGCCGCGGGGCCGAAGGCCTTTCTGAGGACGGCGAGCCCGCCTCCCGGATCTCCCGCTCGCGTCAAAAGGGTGGCCATGGCGTAAGCCACGAGCGGCTGTGCGCGGCGGGCGGCGTAGATAGGCTCGAAGGCCCCCGCCGCGTCCGCCTCCAACCCGCACCAGTCCAGCTCCCTCGCGAGGGACGCCCGCGGATCTGCTAGGGCCGCCCGCCAGTCCCCGGGGACAGGAGGAAGCGCTTCGGGGGGAACCGTTGCCCCCACCTTTGCAAGGAACTCCCGCGCCCGCCATCCCCAGTAACCCGGAGGCCGCGCTTCGGCCAGCGTCCTCATCCGAGCTCGTCCCGCCGCGGTATCTCCCAGGAGGAGGTCGCATCGCCCCGACCAGTAGACGGAAGGATCGTGCAGTTCGGGGCCAGAACTCAAGCGGGCAAGACCGTCGAAGAGAGTCCGGGCCCCGGCCACGTCACCCGCCATGAACAGGCACCAAGCCCGTTTGTAGCGTCCCGATGCCAGGGTGGCGGGATCGCCCTTCAACCCCTCCATTTTGGCCAGGGTCTTGTCCGCCTCCGCGAATCGTCCGTGAACGTAGGCCGAAGTTCCCATGCAGTGGAGCGCTTCCACGCGGATGGCCTCCGCGTCGCCCGCACCTTGCAAGATCTGGTTCCCCCTCGCCACGATGCCCGCGTGATCCCCCGTGCGCAGAAGGGCCCAGGCGGCCTTCAGAAGGGCCAGGAGGCTCGGTTTCGTGGGTCCCGCGTCCCGGAGGAGGCCGTCCGCTTCCGCCACCGCCTTGCCGTTCTCGCGCAGGGCGTAGAGGATTTGGACGCGCAGCAAGCGCTCCCGGATGGCCAGGTCACCCTTGAGGGCTCGGGCCGGGATGGCGTCCAGGAGGTCGAGGGCATCGGCCGAGCGGCCTGCTTTGAACCATCGCTGGGCGGCCTCGATGGTCTGCAGGGAGGACAGCCTGCGCAGCGCGTAGCCGTACTCGCGGGCCATGCGCGAGGCCTGAAGCCCCGCTTGGCGCGCGAAGGGGCTCGTGGAACGCTTCCAGTAAATCTCCTGGTAGGCCTGGAAGGCGGCGAGGTGTTGGCCGGCGCCATCCAGGGCCTGGGCCAGGTGAAACCGGGCCGCCTCCGCCTGGGCGCCTCGGGGTTGAAGAGCCAGGAGGCGGCGCAGGGTTGCAGCTTCGTCGCTCCATCGGCGCTCGGACCGCTGGCATCGCGCCAGGAGATTCAGGGCCGAGCTCTCGGCGTGGGGGGAAGGTCTGTTTGCCAAGATCTGCCGCAGGATGAGGACAGCCTCGGCATCCTTCCCCTGGGTGTGGAGGCATTCCGCTAGGAGGGGCCGGGCATAGGGGACGAGAGGGCTCTCGCTTTCGGCGGCCGCGCGCAGGGGTGCCTCGGCTTGCGCGGCGGCGCCGTTGAGTAGGCACATGTGCCCGTAGGCAAGGGCCACCGTGAGGTCCGGCAGGGATCCCTGGGCTTCCCAGAGAGATTGAAGGTTTCCTTGCGCCTCCGTCCAGTCTCCGTTGGTTCGAAGTGCGGCCGCTCGTTCAAGGGCGGCGTCCCGGTCCAGGGGCGCAAGGTCCGTAGCCGAGAGGGCCACCCCAAGCAAAACCCCCGCCACCAGCGCGAGCCAGCGGCGGGAAATCAATGTTCGGGCGGGCGACAGGTGCTTCTCCATCGCCGCCATTATAAGGAGTATTTCACCACGGAAGGCACGGAGGACACGAAGGAGAGAGGAAGAGGTTTCACTTCTTGAAAGAACAAGAAAGAGATCCTCTTGGCCTTATTTCCGTGCTCTCCGTGTCTCCGTAGTGAATGTTTTCTCTTTAGAAGGAGGCCTCCATGGGGGCCACTTCGCCGGCGCGCAAGGCCACGGCCTGGGCGCCCACGAGGGGAAGACCGCGATGGGCGAAGAGGATGGCCGCCTGAATCTTGTTGTTGTAGAAAGCCGCTTCGGCGCTGTCTTTCAGGGCCGCGCGGAGGGCCGCCTTGTCGGAAGCATCCACGCCTTTATCCTTCAGGAGGGCCGCCAGCTTGGCCTTGGCCACAGCCGCCTGCTGAAGGAGCAGGTACCCCGAGACGGTGTGCCCCATCATGTCCAGGAGGGGCACGGCATTCAGAAGGGTGAGGACCATGGCGTTGTCCTTGGCGGGGATCTCGGTGAGAACCGTGCCGAGAGCCTTGACGGCCGAGCCGAGCTGCATGGCCGAAGGGCCGAGGACGGGATCCGCGGCCAGGTCCTGCGCGGTCTTGCCCGCAAGGCCCATAAGGTGCTTGACGGGCTTGCCCTCCTGAAGACGGAACTTGCGTCCCACCAGGTCCAGTGCCTGGATGCCGTTGGTGCCTTCGTAGATGCACGCGATCTGGGCGTCCCGCAGGTACTGCTCGGCGGGGTACTCGCAGGTGTAACCGTAGCCGCCGTAGGTCTGGAGGGCCCACTCGGTGACGCGGAATCCCCAGCTTGAGCACCAGGCCTTGCAGATGGGCGTGAACAGCTCAACCAGGCCCTGCCAGCGGTCGTGTTCTTCTCCCTCGGTGATGTGCGCCATGTCCATGCACCAGCCCGTGTAGGAGGCGAGGGCGCGCATGGCCTGGCAATAGGCCGACTGCATCAGGAGGGAGCGCCGCACGTCGGGGTGCTCGATGATGGGCACTTGGCCGGTCTGGGGTTCCCTGTTCGTCATGGAGCGCCCCTGGAGGCGCTCCCTGGCATAGGCCAGGGCCGACTGATGGGCGGCGGAGGCGATGCCGAGGCCCTGGACGCCCACTTCGTAGCGGGCGGCGTTCATCATTTGGAACATGAGCAGAAGGCCCGCCCGCTCCTTGCCCAGGAGGAAGCCCTGGCAGGCGCCGTTGCTTCCGAAGACGAGGCTGCACGTGGGGGAGCCGTGAATGCCCAGCTTGTGCTCGATGTTGGAGCACACCACGTCGTTGAAGGCGCCGAGGGAGCCGTCGGCGTTCACGCGGAACTTGGGGACCACGAAGAGGCTCAGGCCCTTGGCGCCCGTAGGGGCGTCGGGAGTCCGGGCCAGCACGGCGTGCACGATGTTGGGCGTGAGGTCCTGGTCGCCGCTGGTGATGAAGATCTTCTCGCCGGTCAGGAGATAGGAGCCGTCCTCCTGCTTCACGGCCTTGGTTTTGATGTCGCCCAGGTCGCTGCCGGCGCTGGGCTCCGTCAGGCACATGGAGCCGCCCCATTGCCCTGTGTACATCTTCTCGCAGTAAATGGCCTTGAGCTCGTCTGTGGCGAAGCTTTCGATGAGGTGCGCGGCTCCGCGGGAGAGGAGGACCGTGAGGCTCATGGACGTGTTGGCTCCCATGATGAACTCGCTGATGCCCGTGCCCACCGATTCGGGGAGGCCCATGCCGCCGAAGTCGGGATTGGCCGTGGGAGCGATCCATCCGCCCGCGGCTAGATCCTGGTAGGCCTTGTCGAAGCCCGGGGCGAGGGCCACCTTGCCCGCATCGAAACTGGCGCCCACCCGGTCCCCCGATTCGTTGCACGCGGCTACGCTCCCCCGGGCGACCTTGAGAGCCTCGTCCAGGACGGAATCCAGCGTGTCCCTGTCAAACTCCTTGTATCGTTCGGTCTTCAGGAGGGTGTCCAGGTCCAGCCACTCAAACAGGTTGAACTTCACGTCTCGGGCGTCATCGAGGTATTTCATCGGGCCCCTCCTTTGCATGCCGGGTCGGCGGTCAAGGCTTCAAGAAATCAAGCCTAACACGATGAGGAGTGTAAGTAAATACTCACA
>JBBIKI010000035.1:21044-27539 GCA_037445535.1 Acidobacteriota bacterium
CGCCATGGACCTTCTGGCGCGCGGGGGTTACCCTGGCGCGCTGGGCGCATCTTGCTCACTTGAACCTTCGCCGTCGCGAAGGGCTTGGAGGATACGATGGATATGGAGATCACCTTTCCCGGCGGCAAGCGCGTGGACGCGAGCATCGCCGGGCAGACCGTGAGAACGGACCAGTCGCCGCAATCGGGCGGCACGGGGAGCGCGCCCGAGCCTTTTCTCCTCTTCCTGGCCAGCATGGGGACCTGCGCGGGCATCTACGTGCTGGGTTTCTGCCAGAGCCGGGGCCTGCCCACGGAGGGCCTGAAGCTCACCCAGCACATGGAGTGGGACCAGGCCACTCACAAGCTCACCGCGGTGAATCTGAATATTCACTTGCCCGCGGGATTTCCCGAGAAGTACAAGGAGGCGGTTATCCGCGCCGCCGACCAGTGCGCCGTGAAGCGGACCATCGAGAATCCGCCGGAGTTCGTCGTGCGAACGGTGTGAGAAGTGAAGGGTCAGGCGTGAGGCGTCAGAAACCAGACGCTCTCAGCTATCATTGCGAGGAGCCGAAGGACGACGTGGAAATCCCGAGGTTCACGGCGGGACTGCGTCGTCGTTCCACTCCTCGCAGTGACGGGGAACGGCGGGACTGCGTCGTCATTCCACTCCTCGCAGTGACAGGGAACGGCGGGACTGCGTCGTCGTTCCACTCCTCGCAGTGACAGGGAACGGCGGGACTGCGTCGTCGTTCCACTCCTCGCAGTGACGGGGAACGGCTGGGACTGCGTCGTCGTTCCACTCCTCGCAGTGACGGAACACGCACGGGGAATGAGGTGCGCGGAGTGAAGAGTGGCCTCGTTTCCAGAGCACCCGGTGTTTGCGCTCGCACCTCACAAGCCCCTTCATTCGCCAGCGCGCTCCTTCCTGTTGTATCCTTCCTAGCTGGAGGTTCACCGATGCGCAAGGCTTCCCCGGCGATGCTGGCTCTCACTGCTCTCTGCGCCGCTTTGGCGCTCCCGACGCTTCTTCCCGCCCAACAGGCTCGCCCTCCCCAGGACAAGGCCGTCTACCGTCCGCACGTGGAGGACCCCGTCCTGAAAGAGTTGGAGGACAAGGACAAAAAGGCCGGCGAAGAGGCCCTCGCCGCCACCAAGAAGATCGAGGACGAGCAGGAGGCCCTCGCCAAGAAGGAGGGCGAAGCCAAGCAGGACCTGCGCGTGGACATGAGCGGTCTCGTCAAACCTTCGAGCCCCCAGGCCTTCAAGGTCCAGGCCTGGCACTTTCCCCCCGTGGCCCAGTATCTCACGGGCACGTGCTGGTCCTTCTCCACCACGTCCTACTATGAATCCGAGATCAAGCGCCTCACGGGCCAGGAGATCAAACTTTCTGAAATGTGGACCGTGTGGAACGAGTACCTGGACAAGGCCAAGCGCTACATCGCCACCCGGGGCAACTCGGTCTTCGAGGAAGGTTCCGAGGCGGAAGCCATTCCCAGGGTCTGGAAAGCGTATGGCGTTGTGCCCGAGGCGGCCTATCCCGGCGTCCTCGCCAAGGACGGCCGGTACGACCACGAGGGCATGCTCAAGGAGATGAAGGCCTACCTCGCCTACTGTAAGGCGAACAACCTTTGGGACGAGGCCCAGATCCTGCCGGCCCTCAAGGGCATCATGGCCAAGACCATGGGTATGCCTCCCACCCAGGTCACCTGGGAAGGCAAGACCTATACGCCCCAGGCGTTCCTGGCGGACGTCTGCAAGCTGGACATGAACGACTACGTCTGCTTCATCTCCACCACCTCCATGCCCTTCTGGACCCGCGGGGAACTCAAGGTGGAGGATAACTGGTGGCACGACAAGGAGTACTGCAACGTCCCTCTGGACGTATGGTACGAGACCCTTGTCAAGGCCGTGAAGGCCGGTTCCACGGCGGCCATCGGCGGAGACGTGAGCGAGCCTGGCTACGACGGTTTCGCCAAGGTCGCCATGGTCCCGAGCTTCGACGTCCCTCCTGGCTACCTCACCCAGGATGCCCGAGAATACAGGATTGACAACGGCACCACCGCCGATGACCACGGCATTCACCTCGTGGGCTGGATGAGCCTGGGCGGCCAGGATTGGTTCCTCATCAAGGACAGCGCCCGCGCCGCCCGCAAGGCCCCGCCCGAGGGCTACCTCTTCTACCGCGGCGATTACGTCAAGCTCAAGATGCTCAGCTACACCCTTCACAAGAGCTTTGTCAAAGACGTGCTGGCGAAGTTTGGAAAGCCGTGAGTCGGGGAGGGCCACCGCGCCCTCCCGGCGAAAGGACCAACGCCGAGCCTGTGACGGTTGACCAGGTTACCAGGCGATCAAGGAACTCAATGGGTGATGCGCAACGAAACGGGCGGCCTTCGGGCCGTCCGTTTCGCGCGCGGCCGGTCACGTCTCGCGGGACGGGGGCTTCCTGCTCACGCACATGAGGCCCGAGGCGATGAGCGCGAAGCCCAGGGCCTCCCTCCACGTGCCGCTCTCGCCCAGGAGGAGAATGGCCAGCAGGGCGGCGGCCACGGGCTGGAGGGTGGTGTAGGTGGCCACGAGGGCGGGCGAGGAGCGCACCATGGCCCAGGAGTTGAGTGCGTAGTTGACACCGCTGGGTATGAGGGCGATATAAGCCAGCGAAAGCCAGGAAGTTGTGGACAGGGAGGCGAAATCCGTGCGGGCGAGGGTAGGGGCGGCCACGACCAGGACGCCGAGCCCGCCGAAGCCGAAGGCCCACGATACCACGGTGATCGGGTGGTAGCGCAGGAGCAGATCCCTTTGCAGCACGAGATAGAGGGCGTACACCACGCAGTTGCCCATCAGGAGGGCGTTGCCCCACAGGCTGCCGCTGGCGGAGGCCACCTTCGAGAGGTCCAACATGGCCAGGGCGCCCGCCACGGCGAGCCCCACGCCGAGCACCTTGAGGCGCGTCATGCGCTCCGTGCCTCTGGCCCAGGCCAGGAGGGCCACGAAGACGGGGATGCTGGGCATGAGGATGGCGGCGTTGATGGCCGTGGTCATCTCCAGGCCGAAGATGTAGAAGAGCTGGTTCGCGAAGATCCCGAGAAATCCCAGCACCGCCAACCGTACCAGGTCGCGGGGCGGCGGGATGGAGCGGTCCACGCGCAGGGCCAGGAGGAGGAGAAGGGGTGCCGAGACGAGGGTGCGGGAGGCAACGATGGCGAGGGGCGGCAGCACAGTTAGCAAGGATTTTCCGAAGACGTGGAAGGCCCCGAAGGTGACCTGGACGAAGAGCAGGGCGGCGTGGAGGCGCCAGTCGGGAGCCGGTCCCCGCGGCCCGGGATTCACGGAGGGCGGGAGGCCGCGCGGCGGGCTCACAGCAGCGGTCCAAGGAGGTTGGCCGCCGCCTCCTTGAGCTCCGTCCAGCCGTTGACTGGCCAGCCGAGATTCTGGAGGCCCGTGATCAGCGGGTGCATGGCGAGAGGCCAGAGCGCCCAGTCACCCGGTCACCGGGTCGCGAAGGGCGTGGGCGGCATGGCCGTGGTGTTGCCAAGGTAGTCGCTCACGACGGCGCTGAAGGTGTGGCGGCCGGGGGAGAGGCGGCTGAGGTCCACGCGCGCGGTGGCCGTGGCCATATCGTAGTCGAAGAAGGCCATACGCCCGTCCACCTTTACCTGGAGGGACCTGACACTGGCGCCGCTGCCCACGTCGCTCAGCGTGAATCGCAGTTCGGGAGCGTTGATGTGCGGAATGCTCGTGAGGTGGGGCTTGCCGATTCTCGGGGGCGTCCGGTCTTGCTGAAGCGCGTAGCGGCCGTCGGCGCGGAAAGTGGCCGCCTTGCCCGTCCAGCGGTCCAGGAAAAGGACGCTTCCAGCGAAAACGCCTACGCGAGGCCGCGGGGCGATGCCAGGAAAGTCCACCGAGGCTCGGGCTTGGTAGCAGTAGGGGCCTACCGCGAGGCGGGCGGCGGTTCCGGCCGGCATGCCCGGCGCGGGGGCATCCGAAGACGCGGTTCCCACGGCCCCCTCGGGCACAAAGAGCCGTACCGAGCCCGCGGTGATGTGGCCCGGCCCTGACGCCACGAGGAAAGAAGAGGGCGAGGCGCCCAGGAAGAGAGGCGCCCCTTCGCGGGGAAGGTACTCGCGAGGCAGGAGGGCCGTCACCTTGTCTCCTGCCTCCGTGACCCGCAGGTCTTGGACGAGGTTCCCGCCTGCCGCCACGGGCGTGACGCCGGTCCTGGAGCTTCGCGACAGCACGAGGACGAGGCCCGCGGGCGTGATCTGGTGCTCCACGATCCGGTAGCCGCTTCCCGGCAGGGCGAGTCGCCGCTCGGGTGTTGTGCCGTTTCCTTCGATGACGCCCGTGACCACCGAGTCTTGCCCCGCGCGGTTGGAGGCCACGATCTTGAGCGCGTGGGGCCCGGGGCTCAGGGTGCCGGGAAGGCCGCCACCCTCGAACTCCGTGACGTGGATCCAAGGTAGGCGCCGGAGGCGGTAGGTGTAGGTGCCAGGCCGGTCGTAGTCCGGCTCAAAGAGAGCGGGGGACTCCTTGAAGTGGGCCAGGCTGATGGCCCGCAGGTCCATGTGAGAAAAAACAGTTCCATCAAGGGAGGCGGTAATGACGGGCACGCCGGTGGTGTGCTGGGGCACCCCCAGGTGGTCCCCCGCGCAGAGATAGGCGTCTACGGCGCCGGAAAGGCTTACGGCCCTGGCCAGTACGTACCCGCCGCCCCTTTTCAGGGCGGGAACGAAGAGGGGAGTGAAGCCTCCGTTCACCGTGCCGCTCGCGTCCCGGGGCTCGAAGGTGACGCCCGCGATGTGAGGCGCGTCCATGCCGTCCGGAAGGGGCAATCCCTCCAGGAAGGGATCGAGCTGGTCGTCCCCGCGCCGCACTTCGAAGTGCAGGTGAGGGGTGCCGATGCCCAGCTCTCCCGAATAGCACACCGTGTCTCCGGCCTTCACGGGAACGGGCGGGCTCAGAACGATGTCGCCTGGAAAGGAGGTCCCCGCACGCTCGCAGGCTCGGACCAGCGCATCGTCCAGGTGAAGCTTGGCGTTTTCGAATCGGCACACGTGGCCGTAGACGATGGTGCGGCCGTCGTTCAGATCCAGATAGAGGACGCGGCCGTAACCGCCCGGCTCGCGGCGCAGGCGGACCACCTTGCCGTCGGCCGGCGCGTAACACGCCCACCCCTCCTCCTGGTGCGTGCGCATGTCCACGCCGCCGTGGAAATGGGTGCGCCGGTACTCCCCGAAGCTTGATGTGATCCCCTCGCGGATCGCCAGGGGCCAGAGGAGGGTGTGGGTGGGTCCGCCGGGCGTGGCGGCGAGTGATCCTAGAGCAAGCATCGCCAAGCCGAGGAGCTTGAGTTTGGCCTCCGGGATTCGGAATGCGGAATTCGGAAGGAGCGAGCCCCATAGTTTACGTTCCGCTTCTAACCTGTTACGCCTCACTCCTGACCCATGGCGCCTGACCCCTGACAAATCACTCCTCACTTACCCATCTCCCCGACGACCTGCCGCAGGTACGCCGAGAAGGGCGCTCTCAGGTCATCGCGCGCGAGGGCCGTTTCTACCGTGGCCTGGAGGAAGCCGAGACGGTCACCGGTGTCGTAGCGCTTGCCTTCAAAGCGGTAAGCGTAGACGCTCTCGCGGGCGAGCAGGGAGCGGATGGCGTTGGTGAGCTGGATCTCTCCAGAGGCGTCTCTTCCCGTCTTCTCAAGCTCTTCAAAGATGGCGGGCGTGAGGATGTACCGGCCGATGACGGCGGTGTTGCTCGGGGCATCGCCGGGTTTGGGCTTCTCCACGATGTCCGACACTTTGAGCAGGCGTTCCCCGGCGGACGATCCCGCCACGATGCCGTACTTCCGGGTGTCCTCAATGGGTACGTCCATGACCCCCAGGACGCTGGCTTTCTTCTGATCGAACACGTCCATCATCTGGCGGATGCACGGGGTGGAGGAGTGCACGATGTCGTCGCCGAGGAAGACGGCGAAGGGCTCGGGGCCAGCCCAGTTCCGGGCGCACATGATGGCATGGCCCAGGCCCAGGGCCTCCCTCTGGCGGGTGTAGGAGACCTCCACCATGGAGGCGATGTCCTGCACGATGGCCAGCTCCGCCTCCTTGCCGCGCTCTTTCAGAACCTGTTCAAGCTCGAAGGAGACGTCGAAGTGATTTTCGATGGCTTCTTTTCCGCGGCCCGTGATGATGAGGACCGCTTCGATGCCCGCCGCAACGGCTTCCTCCATGACGTACTGGATGACGGGCTTGTCCACCACAGGCAGCATTTCCTTGGGGGACGCCTTGGTGGCTGGCAGAAACCGCGTTCCCAAGCCCGCCGCCGGAATGACCGCCTTACGGATGCGCATCGTGACCTCCTGAAGGCGGGCATTTTAGCACGGCCGACGCCGTGGGTCCCACAAAGCTTGGCCGCGGGGTGCTGGGCAGTGGGGGGCTCATAGAAAAGCCCCAATCCCGCGATGGGCGCATGCCAGACAGGTGGAAACCGGCGAGGAGTGAGCGTTGCATCTCTCATC
>JBBIKI010000036.1:0-2564 GCA_037445535.1 Acidobacteriota bacterium
CTTTACGCAAGCTGAGCGATGTCGTGCTCCGGGGAGACGACCCGGGGGCCGGCACGGAAGCAACCCAAGAGGTGACCCGATGGCCCGGACGGACCCCCATTCCTATTTTGACCCGGATCAGCCCCGCACGGCCTCGCTGAAGATAGCCTGGAACGTGGACTTTGAGGCAAAGCGCGTCTCGGGCAGGGTGACCCTCATCCTGGCCAGTCCGTCGCAGGGGCCCATGGACCTGGATACGCGCGACCTCTCCATCCGGTCCATCACCGCCGGGGGGGAGCCGGTCCCCCATGAATTCGGCGAGCCCGATTCGGTCCTGGGCCGGAGGCTGAGGCTCCACCTGCCCCCGGGCACCCAGGAGGTGGCCTTGGAGTACGAGACCTCCCCCGAAGCCACGGCGCTCCAGTGGCTGGCTCCGGAGCAGACGGCGGGCAAGGTTCACCCTTTCATGTTCAGCCAGTGCCAGCCCCATCACGCCAGGGCGCTGGCGCCCCTTCAGGACAGTCCCGGCGCGCGCGTCCCGTACCAGGCCGAAGTGACGGTTCCAGAAGACCTCACCGCCGTCATGTCGGCGGGATCGTCGGGCGTCCGGCCCGGCCCGGGTTCGCGGTCCCGCACGTTCCTCTTCCATATGCCCCAGCCCATCCCCACCTACCTCATCGCCCTCGCCGTGGGGAACCTGGCGTCCCGGGACCTGAGCCCCCGCTCTCGCATTTGGGCGGAGCCCGAGACGGTAGAGAAGGCGGCCTGGGAGTTTGCGGGCATCGAGGACATGATCGTCACCGCCGAGGCCCTCTTCGGACCCTACGAATGGGACCGGTACGACATGCTCGTCCTGCCCCCGGCCTTCCCTTACGGCGGCATGGAGAACCCGCGTCTCACCTTCCTCACACCCACCCTCCTGGCGGGGGACCGCTCCCTCGTGAACGTGGTCGTGCACGAACTGTCTCACTCCTGGACCGGCAACCTCGTGACCAACGCCACGGTGAACGATTTCTGGCTCAACGAGGGCTTCACGGTTTGGGCCGAAAGGCGCGTCCTTGAAGCCCTCCATGGACCAGAGCGCGCGGCCATGTCCTGGGCCATAGGCAAAGTGGGACTCGATGAAGCCTTCTCGCGCTTCGGGCCGTCTTCGCCCTTCACCCGCCTCAAAACCGACCTGTGGGGCGTGGACCCCGATTCCATGTACTCGGAAATCCCCTACGAAAAGGGCGCCCGCTTCGTAGCCCTCATGGAACAGACCGCCGGACGCGAGATCTGGGACAGGTTCGTCCGGGCCTACATGGCGCGCTTTCAGTTCACATCCATTACGAGCGAGGAATTCATGGCCTTTCTCGATGAGGCCATGCCGGGCCTCTCGGCCAAGGTGGGCGCTCACGAATGGATCTACTCGGAGGGCATGCCGGCCAACTGCCCCGTCTTCAGATCGGCGGCCCTGGAGTCGCTCAAGGCGCTCTCCGCCGGCTGGATTGCGGGCCGGCGACCCTCTCAGGAGATCAGGCAGGGCTGGTCGCCTGATGAAACGCTCATCTTCCTTCAGGGCCTGCCCCGTCCCCTCCCCGAGACGGACTGCGCATGGCTCGACCAAACCTTCGGCCTCACGGGGCGCGGCAATTACGAAATCCTCGTGGAGTGGCTCACCATCGCGGCGTCGAGCGGCTACGAGCCGGCCTTCTCCCGCGTGGCGGAAGTCCTCACCCACGTGGGCCGGATGAAGTACCTGCGGCCCCTCTACAAGGCCTTGGGCGCCACCCCAAAGACCCGGACCCTGGCGCGCGACATTTACGCCGTGGCCAGGCCGTCCTACCACCCGCTCTCTCGCATGGTGGCCGAGGAGGCCATGGCCTCCTACCCCGCCGGCTGACGGGATTGAGCCGCCGCGCTAACCTTCCCTCTCCCTGTCCTCCAGATGGTACTTGGACACGGGCAGGGGCAGGTGGACGTGCTCGTTGCCGAGCTTGACGATGACGGCGGGGGCGCCCACGACGGTGGCCCCCGCGGGCACGTCCCGGTTGATGATCACGGCCTCGGCTCCTACCTTGGCGTTGTCCCCGATGGTCACGGGCCCTAGAATCGTGGCGTGCGTGCCCAGGAAAACGTCGTCGCCCACGGTGGGGTGGCGCTTGCCCACGTGCTTGCCCGTCCCCCCCAGGGTCACGCCGTGGAACATGACGCAGTTGGTCCCGATCTCCACCGTCTCGCCGATCACCACCCCCGTACCGTGATCGCAGAAGAAGCCGCGGCCGATGCTAGCGCCGGGGTGGATCTCCATGCCCGTGGAGAAGCGCATGATCTGGGACAGCATCCTGGGGATGAACGGAACGCCCAGCCGGTAGAGGGGGTGGATTATGTACCTGTGGGCCACGATGGCGTGAAGACACGGGTACAGGATGGCCTCGATGTTTTTGCACGCCGGATCGTTGCGGTAGATGGCCTTCACGTCTTCAAACATGGGTCTCCTATCTCATGCAGCAAGTCATGGTCCCCCCAAGGGTCGCTGAAGTAAAGGGAGGAGGACAAGGACCCCTGGGGTGCCGGAGTTCTGAGTTCTGAGTTCTGAGTTCTGA
>JBBIKI010000036.1:2664-12349 GCA_037445535.1 Acidobacteriota bacterium
GAGTTCTGATTCTGGGTTTTGAGCCTCTACTTTTTCCGAATTCCGAATTCCGCATTCCACTTCATCCTTCCCACCACCGCTCCTTGATGAACCGGTAGGCGCCGCGGTTGGCCACGAGGTGGGCCTGGATGGGGCAGAGAACCTGGACCTCCCGCAAGCCGTTTTCTCTCAAGGTTCGCCCCGAATCCACGATATCCACGATGACGTCGCTTAGGCCGAGCTGGGGAGCAAGTTCGGCCGAGGAGGACAGGCGGATGATCCGGATCATGAATCCCAGACCGCGCAGGTGCTCCTCGGCGAGGCGAGGAAACTTGGTGGCGACCCTCAGCGCCGCGGCCCCCGGCTTGGCCTCCCACGGCGAGGGCGCGGCGAGAGAGAGCCGGCAGGCCCCGAAGCCCAGGGGACGGAGGTCGTAGACGTCCGGCCCGTCCTCTTCCAGCACGTCCGAGCCCACCACGCCCAGATCGGCGGCCCCGTTTTGAACGAAGACGGGGACGTCGGACCCTTTCAGGAGCACGGCCTCCCAGCCCCGGCCGATGGGCAGGCTCAAGGCCCGGCCCTCCACGTCAGGCCGCACGAAGCCCAGCCCTTCCAGCCAGGCCAGCGCCGGCTCCAGCAGGCGGCCCTTGGTCAGCGCGATTCTCGCCACATGCCGGCTCATGATTCCCCTTCCAGCAGCCGGCCCAGGTGAACGGCAAAGCCGAAGGCCCCGAAGGGCCTGCCCAGGGCCGGATAGAGTCCGTCGTACCTGCCGCCGGACAGGACCGCGAAGGGATGGCCGGGCGCGAAGGCCTTCACCGTGAGGCCCGTGTAGTAGCTCCAGTGCCGCACGTCCGTGGGTTCGAGCCTCACCGCGAGCCCGGGAAACTCCCGGCCGAGAAGGCCTCCAAATTCACGGATCTGAGCCCACACGGCCATCACTCCCGCCGCCCTCAGGCGGGGAGCGAGGGCGTCCACGGCTTCGGGCCTCCCGCCCAGGTGAAGCAGGTCTCCAAGGAGCGCCAGCTCGGGGCTCTGGCCAAATCGCCCGCCCAGGGCCGCCAGGGCGGAGGAACTCTTCCGGTTCAGGGCCGATTCGAGCGCCGCGCGTCCCTCGGCGGGCCAGGCCATCCGGTCCATGAGAGGCCCCACCAGGCCCCAGTGGCCCAGTTCGAGGACAGGGCCCTTCACCTCCAGCGCGAGAAGGCTTTCGGCGGCCAGGCGGAGCATCTCCTCGTCGCCCTCGAGACCCGCCGCGGGCGAGACGCGCTCGCACCCTCCCTGGAGGGTTTCCAGCCTCTCGGGGCGGTCGGGCGTGGGCCTGCGCAGCACCGCACCCGAGTAGCAGACCCGCAGGGCCGCGTTCAGAGACCTGTACCGCCGGGAGACCATCCAGGCCACGCCCGCGGTGAAATCCGACCGGAGAGCCAGGGGGCCGCCGCCGTTCACCTGCACCTTCAAGGTCCGCGACGAGAGCGCCTCGGAGGACGCGGCCAGCGCATCGGTTTCCGGCAAGAGGAAAGGCGGCACCACCTCCGCGAAACCCCGGCCGCCCCAGAGGCCCAGGAGCCGCAGCTCCAGGGCGCGGAGGGAGGCCGTCTCCTCGAACCAGAGGCCGGGATTCAAGCCTTCCACGGCGCTCACGGCCCTTCTCCCGAACGGGCGTCCAGCTCGCCGAGAACCTGGGCGAGGGTGACGCCGCGAGCGGCCCAGAGCACCGTGAGATGGTAGAGGAGGTCGGCCGATTCCTGCACGAGCCGGGCCTCGTCCTGGGCCAGGGCCGCCACCACGGTCTCCACGGCCTCCTCCCCAACCTTCTGCGCGACCCTCGCCGTACCCTCCGCCAAGAGCCGAGCCGTGTAGGAACCTTCGGGGCGCTCTTTCTGGCGGGCCGCGATGACGCCCTCCAATCTGGCCAGAACACCGGGCTCCGGCCCTCGGCCCCACAGCGTCTCCGCGAAGCAGGAGGGCGACCCCGTGTGGCACGTGGGGCCTTGGGGATCGGTTTGGATGAGGAGGGCGTCTCCGTCGCAGTCGGCGATCACTCCCCTCACGCGGTGGAGGTTGCCGGAGGTCTCCCCCTTCTTCCAGAGGGCGCCGCGGGACCTGGAGTGGAGGTGCAGCCATCCCGACCGCTCCGTGGCGTCGTAGGCCTCCCGGTCCACGTACCCCACCATGCGGACCTCACCGGTCCGCCCGTCCTGGATCACCGCCGGCACCAGCGGCGTCTTGTCGAAATCCACCCTCACAACCGCACCTCCTGGCCCCACGCCTCAAGGGCCCGCTTGAGTTCTGGGATGGGAAGGACACCCTCGTGGAACAGGGATGCCGCCAGAACGGCGTCGGCACCTGCTTCGAGGGCGTCGCGAAAATCTTCCGGGCGGCCGGCGCCGCCTGAGGCGATTACCGGCAGGGACGAAACTTTGGCCAGCGCCCTGTAGAGAGCGCAGTCGAAGCCTCCCCGCGTGCCGTCCGCGTCCATGCTCGTCACGAGCAGTTCTCCCGCGCCCGCAGCCTGAGCGTGCCCGGCCCACTCCAAGGCATCCACGCCCGTTTCCCTGGTGCCCGCGCGGGTCACCACCTCCCAGTGGGGCCCCTTGCGCCGCACATCCACGGCGAGGACCACGCACTGGGCGCCGAAACGGTCCGCCGCCTCGGCGAGGAGGGAGGGGTTCTCCACCGCGGCCGTGTTCACGGCCACCTTGTCGGCCCCCGCCAGGAGCATGTCGCGCATCACCTCCACGCTTGTTACGCCGCCCCCCGCCGTGAGGGGCAGAAAGACGCGCTCCGAGACGCGCTCCAGGATGTCCAGGAGGGGCCGCCGCCCTTCCACCGTGGCGCTCACGTCGAGGAAGACGAGCTCGTCGGCCCCCTCACGGTCGTAGCGGACGGCCAGCTCCACGGGATCACCCACGGCCCGCAGATTCTGGAAGCGGACGCCTTTCACCACGCCCGTCTCTTTCACGTCCAGGCAGGGGATGATCCGTTTCACGGCGCGGCCTCCAGCAGGTCTTTGAGGCTGAGCCGCCCTTCGTAGAGGGCCTTGCCGACGATCGCGCCGGTGACGCCGGGCATCGCCGCGAGGGCCGCCAGATCGCCCCGGCAGGCGATCCCGCCCGAAGCGATGATGCCCAGCCCCGAGGCCGCAAACTCTTGATAGAGGCTGAGGTTGGGGCCGGCCATGCCGCCGTCCCTGGCGATGTCCGTCACGAGCACCTCCTCGAAGCCGAGGGACCGGGCCAGCTCCAAGGCCGCCTTCAGTGGGAGTCCCGCATCCCTGGTCCAGCCCTTCATACGCACCCGGCCCTCGCGGACGTCGAGGGCGGCGATGCAGCGGGCCCCTCCCAGCGCCTCCACCAGACGCGCCGCGGAGGGAGAATCCTCGAAGAGCATGCTCCCCAGCACGATCCTGTCCGCGCCCGCTTCCGCGAGCCTCATCGCCGCCTCCGCAGAGCGGATGCCTCCCGCCACCTGGAACACCGCGCCGGGGAACCTCGTTCTCCAGGCCTCCATGAAACTCGCGAGGATGCCGGGCTCCCCGAAGGCGCCCCCAAGATCCACCGCGTGGATGTGGCGCACTCCGGCGTCCATCCAGCGGGTGAGAACGTCCTCCACGGGGCCGTAATTGGTTACCTCCTCCCGCCGGCCCTCCCGAAGGCGGACCGCTCGCCCATGGAGCATGTCGAGGGCCACCCAGGGGATCACGAGGCACCTCCCATGAGGGCGGCCAGATACGCCAGCCCGGGACCTTGGGACTTCTCGGGGTGAAACTGGACGCCCGCCACCTTCCCCGAGCGCACGGCCGCCGGGAACTCCCGCCCGCCGTGTCGCGCCCAGACCTCCACCACGCGCGGGTCCGCCGGAACCACCACGTAGGAATGAACGAAGTAGGCCCAGGGCAGGGGCCTCTCCTTCCCCGGCTTGAACCTTAGCCGCTCCCAGCCGATGTGCGGCACCTTGGACAGGGACGCATCCAGGCGGCGCACGGTCCCTGGAAGGAGGCCGAGGCCCCGCGCGCCCGGGCTCTCCTCGCTCGACTCGAAGAGGAGCTGCATGCCCAGGCAGATGCCCACGAGCGTGGAACCCGCCTCAAGATAGGCCGGAATCGCCTCCCCCCAGCCCCGCGCCTCAAGGGCGGCGGCGGCGTGGCCGAAGGCGCCCACTCCGGGCAGAACGAGGACCTCCGGAGCCTTCGCGGGCGGTTCCAGCACCACGCGCGGCGCCAAGCCCACGGCCCGAAGTCCGTTGCAGAGCGAGCGCAAGTTGCCAGACCCTGAATCCACGACGCAGATCATCCCATGACTCCCTTCGTGCTGGGCACCGCCTTCCCTATCGGCCTCACGGCCTGAGCGAAGGCAAGGCCGAGGGCCTTGAAGGCCGACTCCACCCTGTGATGGGCGTTATCGCCGTGGAGGAGGTCCACGTGGAGGGTAAACCTGCCCGCCGTGGCCAGACTCCGAAAAATGTGTCCAACCATCTCGCCCGGGAGCTGGCCCAGCATCTCGGGCAGGGGCGCCGCGCGAAAGGCGCAGAAGGGGCGCCGCGCGAGGTCCACCACGGCCCGGCTCAGGGCGTCTTCAAGGGGGACGTAGGCCCATCCGAAGCGCGCCAGGCCCGCCCGGCCGCCGAGGGCGACATCCACGGCCTGGCCCAGGGCGAGAGCCGCATCCTCGGCCGTGTGATGGGCGTCCACGCAAAGGTCCCCCTCGGCCTTGAGCCGCAGATCGAACCCGCCGTGAAAGGCCCACTGTTCCAGCATGTGGTCGAGGAAGCCCACGCCCGTAGCCACGGCGATCTGCCCCGTTCCGCGAGGCGCCCACTCCACGTCCACGCGCGTTTCCTTCGTTTCGCGGACCATCTCAAACCTCCTCCACGGATTCGGAAAACGAGGGACGCTTCCTGGCAAGGACGCCAAGGATCAGCCGCAGGGAAGCCCGGACGAGGGCGGCACCGCCTTGCGCAAAGCGCAGGGCCCGTTCGCTCCCCTCCTGTGCTATGCCCGCAAAACGCACGTCCAGTCCAGCGTCGCGGGCAATGAGAGCGGCGGAAAGGTCGTCCACCGTGTCGCCCACGTAGAGCGGGCGCCGGGCGCCAAGGGCCTTCGCCAGGGCCAAGAGCCCGTCGGGCCGGGGTTTTCTGAAGCGAGCCTCCGTGTCGCACACGACGCGGCCGGGCGGAAGACGGAGGCCGAGGCGCTCCATGCCGAGCTGGGTCTCTTCGCGGGTCCGGCCCGTGAAGATGCCCACGGGAAGTCCGAACTCTTCCAAATCGGACAGCGTGGCCAGCGGCCGTTCGCGCTCGCAGAGCCCGGCGGGCTCCGTGGGGACCAGCCCGTAGAGGTCCAGCGAGCGGGGGCCCGCGTAGAGGCGCTGAAAGGCGGGGACGACGCTCGCCCTCATGGCGTCCCAGCGGCCCGCACCCACGCGGGACACCACGGCCCCGGGCCCGCCGCCCGATGCGCGCAGGGCGGCGCACTCGCGGGCCCACCCATCTCCGGGCCCGGAGGCGGGGCCAAGGAGGGCCATGGCCGCCGCCCCGTCCCAATCGTTATTGAAGCCGCCCGAAAGGCGAAGGCGCTCAACGTCCGCCTCCGACCAATCCCCCCACAGCCCCGGAGGTTCCGAGCAAGCGCGCGCCGTCTGAACGACGCAGGCCGTGAAGGAGGGAACCGTGTCCAGCAGGACGCCGTCCATGTCCAGGATGAGGCCGTCGAGGCCGTCTCTCACGCCATCACCTCCGCCAGGGCATGCACCAGGGCCTCGTTCTCCTCGGGGCTTCCCACGCTCAGGCGCAGGCACCGCTCCAGCCCAGCGAGGTGCGAGACGTCGCGCACCAGGACGCCGCGCTTCTTGAGAGCGAGAAACCGCTCGGCGGCCGTGCCCTTGGCGACGCGCACCAAAACGAAGTTGGCCTGGGACGGAAAGACCGTCAGGCCGGGCAGCCGCCCCAAGGCCTCGATCAGCTTGCCCCGCTCCTCCACGAGGCGCCTCACCCGCTCCTCGAACAGGGGCGCGTTCCTCAGAGCGAGGACGCCGAGGCCGGCCGTCACGGGGCTTACGTTGTACGGCAGGAGGGCCTTGCGGACCTGGGCGGCGACGGCGGGAGAGGCCATGGCGTACCCCAGCCTCAGCCCCGCTCCGCCCCAGGCTTTGGAGAAGGTCCGCAGGATGATGAGGTTCTCCTGTTTGGGGAGAAAGGCGCGCGCCGTCTCCTGGTCGAATTCGGCGTAGGCTTCGTCCACGGCCACGAGGCCCGGAGCCTCCTTGATCAGCTCCTCCAGGGCCTTGGCGGGATAGACCGCGCCAGTGGGGTTATTGGGGGAGCAGAGAAGGACCAGGGACGGCTTCTCGCGCCGCACGGCCTTGATCCACGCCTCAGGCTTGTAGGCCACCGAATCCTTGAGGGGGACTTCGGCCACGGGCGCCCCCGCCATGAGGGCGAGCTGCCGGTAGAGGCTGAAAGTCGGACTCGGCAGGAGGACCTTGCGTCCCGGCCCGAGGGCGGAGAGAAAGAGGGCCTGAAGGAGTTCGTTAGACCCGTTGCCCACCAGGAAAGACGCGGGAGGCAGCCCCCAGCGCCCGGCCAGGGCCTCCGTGAGGGCCCTTTCCTCGAAGGGCGGGTACCGGTTGAAGGCCACCGCGGCGGCTACGCGGGCGGCCTCCGCCTTCAGGTCCTCGGGCCAGTCCCATGGCGCTTCGTTCTGGTTCACTTTGATCGGGGAAGCCTCGTCGGCCATGGCATAGGCTTTCAGGGCGGCCACCTCGGGGCGGAAGAAACTCATGGGCGGCCCTCCCGCACGGCGAGAGATGCGGCATGCCCATCGAGGCCCTCCCCTTCCGCCAGAACGCCCATCCAAGGCGCCGCTTCGCGAAGGGCCCGCCGGTCAAGCCGAAGGTAAGAACGGTACCGCACGAAATCCCATACGCCCACGGGGGAGGAGAACCGCGCCGTACCGCCCGTGGGGAGGCTGTGGTTGGGCCCCGCGCCATAATCGCCCGCCGCTTCGGGCGTGTAGGGCCCCAGAAAAACGGCTGCCGCCGTAGGTACTCGCGCGGCCCAAGACTCGGGACGCCGGGCCTGCACGCTCACGTGCTCGGGGGCGAGGGCGCGGGCGGCGGCACACGCCAGCTCCCGGCTGGCGCACGTGACGAGAGCGCCTCGGCCCTTGAGGCTTCGCCGCTGAATGGAGGCGCGAGGGGACCCTTTCAGTTGCCTGACCAGTTCCTGTTCCACCCGGGCCGGCTCGCCCGGATCGGTGGTCAGCAGAAGGGGCAAAGCCTCGGCGTCGTGCTCGGCCTGGGCCAATAGGTCCGCCGCCACGAAGGCCGCGGGGGAGGAACCGTCGGAGAGGATGACAAGTTCCGTGGGCCCCGCCACGGCGTCGATACCCACGTCCCCGAAGACCTGCCTCTTGGCCTCCGCCACCCACGCGTTGCCCGGCCCGAGGACCTTGTCCACCCGCGGAATCGTCTGGGTGCCGAAGGCGAAGGCCCCCACCGCCGCCGCGCCGCCCAGGCCGTAGATTTCATCCAGTCCCAACATGGCGGCCGCCGCCAGGACCACCTCGGAGGGCAGGCCCGAGGCGCCCGCGGGGCTCGCCACGGCGATCCTGCTCACCCCCGCCACTTGGGCGGGGATGGCCAGCATGAGGAGGGTGGACGGATAGGCCGCCCGCCCGCCGGGCACGTAGAGGCCCACCGAATCCAGAGGAAGAGTCTGGATGCCCATGGAGGCTCCCCGCGAGGTCACGGAGGGGAAAGACCGCCGCGTCTGCCTCCGGTGAAAGGCCCTGATGGACCGTGCTGCTTTGTTCAAGGCAGCACGAAGGTTCGGACTCAAGGCCTTGAGAGCCCGGGGCCCGGCCTGCGCGGGCACTCGCAGCGCCTCGGGTCCCGGACAGGGCCAGTCGAAGGCCCTCACCTGGTCCAGGAGGCCCTCGTCACCGCGGCCGCGTACGTCGCCGAGCAACCGCCGCACCTTCTCGCGGAGCCGCCTTTCGCGCCCAGCCGCCGGACGCAGGCGGGCCACCATGCCAGCGATCTCCTCCTCGCCGTCTAGCGCCATGCGGGAGATCAACGCCTCGTCATCCGCCATGTCAAAGCTCCTTCCGCCCAAAAATGAAAGAGCCCCCCGTCTCCGGAGGGCTCGCTTTCGCGCTACAAACGACCGTCAGGCCGCGGACGCATACCCTCCAGCGCCCCCATGGAAGCCGTGGTGATGCTTACAGGTGAAACGCCCGAAGGTTTTGCTCGCCATGCCGGTCTCCTCACATCCAACGAAAGGGAGTATGCACAGGTTTTATTCCAGGGTCAAGTAGACGGGATGACCCCTGATTCCGCGGTCGACATGCTCTGCCTCCGGCGAGGGGCAGGGTCCGGGTTGGCTAAGGAATCGCCGTTCGAACGGATAGGCCTAAAACTCGAAATGGATTCTGATACCATACACGGTGACGTGCCCGCGCTGGCCGTTGGCGCCAAGGTTGGTGAAATGCTGGACCTCGCCCGATATGAAACACCGCTGGAATACTTGCCGGGAGTAGTAGGCATCTATGAGCCGCTCGGGCGCATAGGCGAGCCGTCCATCCCCGAGAATGAAGCCCAGACCTCCCGCAGCGAGGTACCGCCTATGATCCTTGCTGAGCCCGTTGATGGCCATCCCGGCACCCACGTGATCCTGGGGGCGCCCCCACGCCGTCCCATCCAGGCTGATGCCTCCCGAGAGCGTCCTGTCCACCTCGGCGAAGGCCCAAGATTCAGTCTTGCCATCGTTCCAGCCCGCCCTCAGAAAGCAGCCGACATGGTCCGCCATGGCCTGTTCCAGGTTCAGGCCTGCGCCCCACTTGGCCCGGCCGGAAGAACGCGTGGCGGTGACATCGGGGGCTATGGTCTTCAGGAGGAGAGCCTCCCGGTAGCTACCCATGTCCGCATGGTTTTCGTACAGGAGGGCACGCACCACACCCGGGCGAGAAGACAGGGTGTATTGCCGCGCAACCTCCAGAACTTCCCCATGGGCCTTGCTCACGCGGTGATCCAAGCTCATCCCGTTGGCCACGGCAGGTTCCATGGCGCTCGCCACGCGCACGGCCCAGCGGTCCCATACCAGCTCAAGCATGAGACCCCACGTGTAGCCGCGGGTGTCCGCGGGATAGTCCCAGGCGGCGTTGGCCCAGAGGCTCCAACTGTTGAACTGGGTCCTCGGATCCCCGGCATAAGCGTTGTTGTCGAAGAAGTCCGTCAGGCAAAACTTCCCCGCGACGAGATCGAACCGGCGTGAGTAGTCCGTCTCTTGGACCTGGTTCAGGTCGTTCTCAAGAACCGCCGGCCGCCCGCCGAGGACCCACGACTGCCGGATGTACGCCCGCACGATGGCGGTCTTGAGGCTGGGACTGCCCACCCGGTAAGACTCTCCGTTGGGCGGGGAGAGGAGTCCCAAGGCCCCGCTCAAGCCTTCTCCTCCGGCCGTTTCGACGTTCACATAGGCGGCGGCGCCCTTCCAGAGATGCCGGCCCACGAAGAAGGTACTGGTCACCGTGCCCCGGCCTTCGTACCTGCTCTGAAAGGTGTTGGCTCCCGAATAGGGAGAAGGGAAGGCGGCGTGCCAGAGCAGGTTGTAGGTCATCTGCCAATGCAGGGACCAGGGGCCCGGCTTCGGGCGGTCCTCGTCTTTGGCCTGTCGAGCGATCGTGGCCACGGCAGGCTGCGGTGAG
>JBBIKI010000036.1:12449-15658 GCA_037445535.1 Acidobacteriota bacterium
GCAAAGGAAGGGGTCAGGTCTTGTAATCATACATCTTGGCGCCGTAGCGCCCTTGCGCGCGATCCGGTTATAGCCGGCGCAGTGATGTCAGCCGCCAAGTACTACCGTGCGCCGCTTGGTCTCCAAGAACAGGATCCGGTCCTCATGGCCGCCGAAGCTCTTTCCACGCGCGTCTCCCCTCACCATGACGTCCCACACCGCACCGAAAAGCTCCGTTGAACCGGCCGCACCATCCCGTGGTTTCTTCGCCCAGCTTGCCCGAGCCTTACCGCGAATTCTCTCAGCCACATGGGCCCAGAGCAGCATGGACTCATGGGTGACAACCAGACCCTATTTTACTACGAAACACTCCACTAGTGCCCGGTCAACAATGGCCAAGAGTTGCTCGCGTTCAAAAGGTTTCTCCAAATATGCATTCGGCCTCGGAAGATGATCCGTTTCGAGAAAAGACCGTATGATAGAATCGTTGTCGCGGCTTTCTCTTGTCAACCCCGTCACGACGACTACAGCGATATTCCGATAAGCGGCATGGCTTTTCATCTGCCTGTAGAAAAGTAGCCCGGTTTTCTTTGGCAATAAGATGTCCAGCGTGATAAGGTCCGGAACCTGGGCCTGGACGGCTCGAAGGGCGGCCTCGCCGTCGCCGGCCGTCCGCACCTGAAAGCCCGCCCCCCGCAGGATGGCCGCCATCCACGCCGCGAAGTCCTCCTCGTCTTCAACTACCAACACGGTTTTTTCTGTAGGCTGTGTCATGGAATCTCTCCTAGGGATTGAGGCAAGGATATGGAAAAGCACGTTTCGGAAGGTTCCGTCTTCTCGACCCAGATTCTTCCCCCCAAGGACTCTACGGCTGTCTTGCAAAATGCCAGGCCTAGTCCTGACGAGCCTGAATAGGCGTCAGACCCCGTGGAGAAATCTCTGAAAAGCGCGTCCAGGGATTGGGGCAGTGCTCCCCGCCCTTCGTTCCTACAGGAAATGATGACTTCGTTCGCCCCTTCCAAGCTTGCCGCCTCCAAGCGGATGGCCCCTCCCCGCTTTCCGTGAGACAGCCCGTTGAAGACAAGGTTGCCCAAGATTCGCCGCAGCAATCTGCGGTCCGTTACAAGCCGTGAGTCGCCGTCGCCTTGCACCGACGTTGAGATTTCGGCCCCCTCTTGAGAGGCGTAGAAGTTGAAATCGGCGGCCACCTCATGGAGGAGGGCCACCAGTTCGATCCGTTCCTTCCGGATTTCGGGGCGTTCCGTCAAACGAGCGAAGTCCAAGAGGTCATGGACGGAGGAGAGCATCTTCAAGGCTTGTCTCCAAATTCTGAAAAGCATCATGGACGCCTCTGATGCCTCTGGGATGTCTTTGCCGTGCTCAATAACCATCAATTCACGGGAGTAGCCAAGGATGCATCCGAGGTGGGTCTTGAAGTCGTGCACCATGAACAGGGCCGTGCGCCGATTGCTTCGTTCCAATTCAGCGAGACGGCGGTTATTTCTCTTCAGGAGGTCGCGTTGCCTCATAAGCATCATCCGGTAGTGCCTGTTGAGTTCCAGTTGGCGAAGCAGGGCATCGCGCTGGCAGGCTATAGTGGCGCCTTGGTACCCGTAGAGGGAAGCGATCACTGCCCCGATGAAGCCGAAAACCAGCCCCATAGGCATCATCTGGAGGGAGAAGGAGTGTAGAAACGGCGATAGATAGGCATCGTATGCAGAAGGTCGCAGGGAATCACCCATGCGGGCATTAAGGACCATGAAGATAATCATTGAAATGGGGTGCAGTAGGAGGAAGCCCAGCGCAAACCCCAACGTGGCTTGCATGGAAACCCTTGCCGGGATTGAGAAAGGGCGATGAAGCACCGAACCACGATGGACATTTTTCATAGCCGATGCCCCATTCCTTATCAGCTTCTTGTAATCAAGGGCCTTGCCGTTCATCATCTCCACCCGACGGCTAGCAAGCCGCCGTTCCAATGTTTACGCAGGACCTGTGCCAATGCATGCGCCCTAGCGGTCGCGAGTGGTGTCTTCTTGAAGAATAGCGAGCGCCATCAAGATCACAAGAGCGCGTGAAGGTTTCCATCGGTTCGCACTCTCAGACGCAAGTTCCACCTCCGCCGGCCCACTGTGGGCAACCCTTGTGCCGCTCCCCATTCCCAGCCCTCGACGGGCGTTCCAGCAATCTGGCGCGCCAATCGACGAGATGCCAGTGGACGATATTGACCAGAATGCGGCTAATATAGTCCAGGAGTACGAATGTCGCCAACGTCCAGAGAAAAGAACACAATGGGTCTTGTATTCCTACATTTTGGCGTCATGGGGTGGCATTGAGCGCGATCCGGCTGGTGGTGGCGTAGTGGAGGCCGAAGAACTGGCCGATCTCCACCAACCTGCAGCCATGTGCTACATAGGCTTCTCGGATGACCGGCGTGTGGCGCTATTGTTCCGCGCGGTGCCTTTCATGAGTGACAACAGCCCCGGACGTGCCATCTCGTTCCCCCTTCGCCCCGGCCTACCTTGGCCCTCTCCCGGCCTCGTCCAGCAAGGTGAACAAAGTATGGCATAAACAAATGTATGATTACAAGACCTGACCCCTTTCTTTGTTCCTCTATCTCCGCGGATGGCGTACAATGGCCCTGGTCTGGTCCTGGTGCAGTTCCGAGGAGAAGCCGCTCATGAAAAGGCTCGCGTTTACCCTGGTGATTCTTGCGCTCCTCACGGGAGCGGTGATCCTCTTCGTGCACAAGGTCACAAGCCTCGTGCCTCAGCCGAAGATGCCGCCGGCCACCGAAATCCTCATGGAAAAGCTGGGGCAGTCCGACCAAGACCTGTTGCGGGCGCTCTTTCTTATCACCAACGAGGCGATCGGCACCCGAAGCACGGGCCTCCTCATGTCGGACGGGATCATCCTGGCCGACGCCCACGCGGTCGAGGGTGCCCGGCTACAAGACCTCACGGTCCTCTCCAGCCGGGGCGAACCGGTGAAGCTCCGGGGCTTGGAGGCGGACAAGGCGTTGGACGTGGCCTTCCTGCTGACGGCCTCCGCGCTCGGGGGCCGAATCATAATTTGACGTTGCCCAATTCCGTCGTGGAAATGTTTGCCGGAGCGCTGGGCGAGCCCGAGGGCGGCTGGCCTCCGAAACTTCAGGCCGTCATTTTGCGCGGCGCGAAGCCTGCAACCGGAAGGCCGGGCGAACACCTCGCGCCTGTTGATCTGGAAGGGAC
>JBBIKI010000036.1:15668-27507 GCA_037445535.1 Acidobacteriota bacterium
GAGGGCGGGGAGTTCGGGCCGGGGGATTCGGTCTACGCCTGGGGCTTCTCGGACGAATTCAATCCACCCCAACCGCTGCTGTGCATGGGCTTTGTGTCAGGCTTTCACCTGGCCCCCGGCGAGTCGGAGCGGAACGGAGCCACCCGGCTCGTCCTGGGTGGTCCGTTCGGCCCAAGCCACGCGGGGAGCCCGGTCTTCCGGTGGCGCGACAATCAGATGGTGGGGCTCCTCGTGATGCGGGAACCGGCCCCCGATCCCTTCGTGGAGCGGGGTTTGAGAGCCCTCACCGGCGCCAAGCCCGGCGAGACGGTGGCCGTTCAAGACGACAGCGGCAAGGAGGTCCGATTCGCGCAGGCCGATCTGATCGCCCGCCTGCTTCGGGACGCCGCCCTGCACTCCCGCCCTCCCATCGCCGAGGTTGTCCCCGTGGCTGCTCTCAAGACGCGGCTGGAGCAAATGGAGTAAAGATGACTTGGGGATTTGGGAGTTAGGACAGGCGTGAACCACCGAGCCGTCTCTCTCAACTCTTCCCCTCACCGTTGCCAACCACACGCCGTTTGTCCTATCCTTGATTCAGAGATCAGCCCTGGGAGGAGGACGGCCATGAAATGTGCCTCGTGCGGAAGAGAGATGGATGAGTCGTTAAAGTTCTGCGAAGGGTGCGGCGCGCCCGTCGTCAAGGCCCAGGCGGCCGGACCTCCACCGCCCCCTCCCGTGCCGCCCCCATCTCCCAAGACCCAGGCCCAGGTGCCCCCGCCCCCGGCGGCCGCTCCCGCCAAGAAATCCGGCAAGGGGAAGTGCGGCTGCATCGCCCTGGTCGCTCTTGTGGTTCTCCTGGTTCTGCTGGGCCTGTGCGTGGCGGGAGGGGTTTTCTTCTGGAAGCGGGGCCTGAAAGACAAGATTAATCAGTACCTCCATCCTGGAAACGGCGACGGCAATGCCAGCATCACCGTCCCGGTTCAGCGGTCCGAACGGCCAGGCCAGGAGGCTCTCCTCTCGTAAACCGAGTCACCGGTGAAACGGCAAAACGGCCGGGCCTCGGGCCCGGCCGTTTTCCTTTTCCCTACCGCGGTGCCTTCAAGAACTCAATGCGCGCCCTTCACGAGTTCGTCGGCGAGGGGCCCGGCGCCGTAGAGCTTGCGCAAGGCTTCGAGGATGCCGCGGATGTCCACGGCCACGCAGCGGGCTTGCGTTTCTTCGTAGACAAAGGTGTTGGGGTGGCTCTCCATGTTGCCGTCAAAGACGAGGCCCACGAGGCGCCCCTCTTTGTCCACGAGGGGGCTTCCCGAATTGCCTCCCGTGATGTCGGCGGTGCAGACCAGGTTCAACGGAGTGGCCAGGTCGAGGGCCGCGCGGTTCGCCGCGGCGCGGGGCGGCACGGCGAAGTCGCCCTTCTGCCCGAAACCGTAAGCGCGGTCGAAAAGCCCATAGTAGGTCGTGAAGGGCGGCACCAGGGTGGTGGCGAAGGGGTAGCCCGCCACTTTGCCGAAGGCCAGGCGCAGGGTGCCCGTGGCGTCGGGGTAGACCGCGTCGCCGTACACGGCGAATTCCGCCTTGGCCACCTGCGTTAGGCCCGCCGCCTCCACGGCGTCCACGTGTTCACGGAAGAGATCGCGGGTCTGCCTGATGGTGGGCTCGATGCGCAGGGCAAGCTGAATGAGGGGATCCTGGCACTTGGCCACGTTGTTGCCCTTGTCCTTGAGCAGTTCCTTGCGGAAGGCCGCGTCGTCGAGCTTCGTGCCGGCCATGGCCTTGGACACGAGATCCTCGGGCGTCATGCCGCCCAGCATGGCCTTGACATAGGGATCCTCGGGCCCCAGGCCCGTCACGATGCTGTTGATCTCCTCCGTGAGGGTGACCTGCTCCAGGTCCTTGTAGATGGGCCCAGAGGCCGAGAGGTTGCGCACCACGTCGGCCAGCTCCGCCTCGTGGAAGCCGGAAAGGCGCTCGGCGTCGGGCTTGGCCAGCTCCTGGCCGTACCTCACGAGCATGAGAGCCTTGCCCACGAGACCGCGGTCATCCAGGCCCATTTTGAACCGCCGGTCCTTGTCATGGGCCTTGGCCCACGCCATGGCCTCGTCCAGCTCCGTCCAGGCTTTCCCGTAGGGCGCCAGGGCGGGGTCCTTGGCCACGGCTGCCCTCACGGCCGCCTCCTGGGCGAGCTTCTTCTTCATGAGGACGGGATCGTTCAAGCCCCGGAACTCCCCTTCCCTCGCCTTCACGGAGTTCTCGATGAAGTAGAGCACGGTCCTGGCGCGGCGCGCCTGCTCCGGGCCCTTCTCGCCGTAGGCCTTGAGAAGGGTTCGGCGGGCCCAGAGGCGCTGGAGCATGGAGGGGTACACCACGTCGCGCTGGTACTCCAGCATGGCGTAGGTCATGAGGCGGTCGGTCCTGCCGGGATTGCCCGAGACGAAGACCAGGTCTCCGTCCGCGGCGCCCGCCGGGTTGGCGTGGAGGAAGTTCACCACCTTCGCGGGCTTGCCGTTCTCGTAGGCCCGCACGAAGGACATATCCAAGTCGTAGCGCGGATAGGTGAAGTTGTCGTCGTCCCCGCCGAAAAAGGCGGCAGCCAGCTCCGGAGTGAAGACCAGCCGGACGTCCGTGTATTCCTTGTACCGGTAGAGGGCCCGTTTGGACCCGCCGAAGAGGCTCACGACCTCGCCCTTGAGCCCCGTGGACTTGAGACATTCCGCCTGGATGGCCGCGGCGGCCTTCTCGCGCTGCTCCTGGGCCTGGGCGAGGGTGGCACCCGGCTTCACGGCGGCGTTCACCCGCGCGGTCACATCCTCGATGGACTCCACCACCGAGATGGACGCCCCCGGCATGGGCAGTTCCTCCGCCAGGGTTTTCGCGTAAAAGCCGTCTCTCACATAGTTGTGCTCGGGGGTGGAGAGGCGCTGCACGTAGCCCAAGGTCACGTGGTGGTTCGTGAGGATGAGGCCGTCCGCCGACACGAAGGAGGCGCTGGCGTACATGTTTACGGAGGAGAGACGGAGGTGGTCGAGCCAAGCCTGCGAGGGCGCGAACCCGTAGCGCTCCTGGAGCTGCTTGATGGGGGGATGGTCGTAGGTCCACATGCCCTCGTCGGCCCGTGCCGGCGAAGGCACGAAGACAATGAGGGCCAGGACGGCGGCGAGCGGCCCCGCCGCGCTGAGTAACCGTGGTGAGTTCATGGCTCTCCTTTCGAGATCGTCGTGCCCCCGGTTGGGAGCAAAGAGGCATTATACCCCGCCCCGCGGCGTTACTTTTATGCGAGCGGCGCATCTCGCGAATTGGTCCCCCTTGGTCCTTCCCGCCTGGGGGAGCATACTTGGCCCGGTACAAACGTTGAACCAACGGAGGCGCGACCATGGCAGAGAAAACGACTTACGGTATCTACGCCCGCAGCGCGAAACCCTTCCACGAAGCTCTCCAGGCCACCCGCGACGCTCTCACATCCCGAGGCTTCGGCGTCCTCTGGGAGATCGACGTGAAGGCCACCATGAAGGCCAAGCTCGGGGTGGACCAGGACGACTACGTCATCCTGGGCGCCTGCAACCCGCCCATCGCCCACCAGGCCCTCACCGCCGAGCCCAACATCGGCCTCCTCCTCCCCTGCAACGTGATCGTCCGCCGCGAGAAGGACGCCACCGTCATCGGCGCCATCGAGCCCCACGAGCTCATGGGCCTCACGGGCCGCACCGACCTCAAGCCCTTCGCCGACCACGTGGAGCAGATCCTCCGGCAGGCCGTGGACGAAGCGGCGGGGTGAGGGCAGGGCAAGACGGAACGTCAGGGGATCACCACCAAGACACCAAGGACACGAAGGAGCATTTGGAAAATGGGGACAGGAGGCCGGAAAAGACTTCGGTCTGCCGGGGCCAAAGGGAGGAGATTGGCATGACGGACGCGGTCAAACCACCCTATCTGGACAAGGACGAACGCCGCGGGGATTTCCAGGTGTGGATCGTGGATGGACCTTATATTCGCGGCCACGTGGACGAGGAATTCACCAACTTCGGCCAGCACTACCGCTTCCCCTACATTCCCGAGAGGGAGTTTTGGATCGACCGCGAGGCCCAACACGACGAGCGGCGCTTCTTCATCGACCACCTGCTCGTGGAGCACCGCCTCATGGCCGCAGGCATGCCCTATGAAAAAGCCATCGTGCTCGCCGATCAGGCGGAGCGGAAGGAGCGCCGGAGGGCGGGGGACGTGCGCAAGCTCACCCGCTCCGGACGCCAACTGCCCGACGGCAGGGACGTGCACGAGCGGCTCTGGAAGCGGCTTGAAAGCGGCCTTTCGGTCTGGATCGTCAACGGGCGGATGGTGCGGAGCGCCTTCGACATTGATTTCACCGAGGGAGGCCACGACTACGTTTACGAGTTCGTGCCCGAGAACGAGGTTTGGATCGACGACGCCATCGAAGAGGCGGAGCGTCCCTTCGTCCTCTTGCACGAGCTGCACGAACGAAACCGGATGGCGGCGGGCTGGCCTTACAGCAAGGCGCACGCTGAATCGAGCACGGTGGAGGTCCACTGCCGCCACCACCCCGACGAGCTCCACGACGCCCTCGCCCAGGAAGGGTGGGCGTAGGGGGCCACCGAGGCGCCCATGATGGCTGCCCGGCATTTCGGCGTTTCGGCATCCCGGCATCCGGGCATTTCCTCATCACGCCGCCTCCGGTGAATGAACGGCCCTCCTCCCGTGTTAAGGTGCTTGTTGGCGTGGCGGCGTCCCGGCCGGGCGCCGCGAATGCTCATCCATGGAGGTCCCTCATGACCCGATCGTTCCTCAGAACCGCCGCCCTGCTGGCGGCACTCACCGCACTGCCCTCCTTCGCCCAGTACCAGCCCGGCCCCGGCGAGGAGCCCGCCTCGTCGGCGGGCCTCACCGCACAGGCCATCCAGGAGATCCAGTCCTCCCTCACCCTGACCCCGGCCCTCAGGGCCACCCAGAACGCGCTGGCCGGTCACGCCATCAGCGATCTCGTGATCAACCACGAGAAGGCCATCGCCCACGACGGCCTCTTCACCGACGTCATCAAGAATCCGGGCTCTATCACGGATCAGGAGCGCTCCGGCCGGTGCTGGCTCTTCGCGGGCCTCAACATCCTGCGCCCCCAGGTCATGAACAAGTTCAACATGAAAGACTTCACCCTCTCCCAGGCCTACGAGGACTTCTGGGATAAGGTGGAGCGGGCCAACCGCGCCCTGGAGCTCTCCGTCGCCCTGAGCAAGGAGCCCCTCGACAGCCGCAAGAACATGCACCTGCTCAAGCAGCCCATGGACGACGGGGGCGACTGGAACTACGTCCTGGCCCTCATCGACAAATACGGCGTGGTGCCCCAGAGCGTCATGCCCGACACCTTCAGCGCCGCCCACACGGACCAGATGAACATGCTCCTGAGCGCCGAGGTGCGCAAGGGCGTACTCGCGCTGCGCCAGGCCTCCAACGAGGGCGCCCCTGAAGCCAGGCTCCGGCAAATCAAGATGCAGACCCTCGCCCACGTCTACAAGATCCTCGTCCTGTGCATGGGCCAGCCGCCCCAGTCCTTTCAATGGCGCTACACGGGCAAGGACGACAAGGTCTCGCCCCTCAAGACCTACACGCCCCAGGGTTTCTACAAGGAGTTCGTGGGCAGCGACCTCCACGACTACGAGCGCTTCGTCAACTACCCCGGCAAACCCATGCACGCCAAACTTCAGTGGGCCTGGGACCGGGACATGGCCGACCAGCCGGACCTGACCGCCGTGAACGTCACCGAGGAGGAGCTGGCCGGCATGGCCAAGGCCTCCGTCCTCGCCGGCCAGCCAGTTTGGTTTGCCTCCAACGCGGGTGTCCAGGGCGACCGCAAGGCCGGCGTCTGGGCCGAGGGCGTGGAGGACTACCAGGACCTTTTCGGCCTGGATTTTTCACTGGACAAGAAGGACGCCCTGGCCACCGGCGACGGCGCCCCCGACCACGCCATGGTCTTTGTGGGTGTGGACATCCAGGACGGGGTTCCCGACAAGTGGAAGGTGGAGAACTCCTGGGGCAAGAAGGCCGGCGACGATGGATTCTTCTCCATCGACAAGGGCTGGTTTGACAAGCACGTCTACGAAGTCATCGTGGACAAGCGCTTCGTTCCCGCCGAGCTCCAGAAGCTCCTGGACCAGAAGCCATTTATCTTGCCACCCTGGGACCCCTTCGGCGTGTGATTCACGGCACGCAGGCATTCCACGCCGCAGGCGGGGGCTCGTTCCCCGCCTCTGGCGTTCTCGGCTAGACGCGAGACGCGGGACGCAAAAGACAAATCACCACCAGGACACGAAAGACACCAAGGGAGGCGTGGAATCTTTAGGTGGAGGATGGGCCTCCGCTGCGCAAGCACACGGGAATGCCTGCCGAATTCCCTTCGTCCCGTCTTCTTGGTGGCCCTGGTGCCTTGGTGGTGAGCCCTCAGTCGTCCCTGATCCCCGGCCCGGGGCGGGCGCGCTATGTGTCCCGCCTCACGTACACCTGGTCGGCCATGTGGCGGTCCACCGCGAACTGGCTGTGGCCGCAGCGGAAGACAATGGAGGGGGTTTGCCTCACGACGGCGATGGGGTCACCGGGGTGGATGCCCATGGAGAGGAACTTCTGGAGGTCTCCGCTCTCGTGGGTGGAGAGGTAGGCGATGGTGCCGCCCTCGCCGGCCCTGATCTGGGAGAGGGCGAGGACGACGGGATCCACGTTCTGGCTGGCCTTCTTGCAGCAATCGCCCTCGGGGATGGGGTGGCCGTGGGGGCAGACGCGCGGATGGCCAAGAAAGGCGCAGACCTTCTCGTCGAGGCCCTCGATGAGGGAGTGCTCCAGAACGCACGCGTCCTCTTCGGTCTCCTCGGCGCGCTCGCGGCCCGTGCCCATGAGGTCCGCGAGAAGCCGCTCGGCGAGCCGGTGGCGGCGGATGGCACGGCGCGCGAGGACCTGCCCGGTCTCCGTGAGCGTGAGGGTGCCGTGGGCAAGCCACCCCCGCTCGGCGAAGTGGTACTCCTTCACCTGCGCCGGAAGGCTCTCCGGCAAGGGGCGGCCTTCCATCTGGTGCTGCCAGAGGTCTTCGAGAAGCTCCTGCTCTACCTCGCCGATGTCAACGCCGTGAACCATGCAGGATCTCCTTCCATCGCTGTTGGAGCTGGAGGGCGGCGTCCTTAAGGGGCCGCTGGTTTTCGTAGCCGCAGTAGGGGCACTTCACCTTGCCGCACCCCCGGGTGAGGAGGGTGCAGGAGGAGCACGCCCCGGCGCTCTGGCCGGCGTCGTAGCGGCGGTGGCAGACGACACATTCGATCACAGCGTCACTCCCGTGAAAACCAGCGCGGCGTTGAGGAGCCAGCCCACGGTGAAGGCCGTCCCGAGGATGACGCCGGACATGGCCAGAGTCACGCCCCACCCGCGCTCCTTGCGCATGATGAGAAACTGGGCGATGCAGGGCAGGAAGAGGGTGAGGACCACCGTGGCCACCAGGAGCTGGTTTCCCGTCATGGCCCCCGTCCGCTGAAGGTCGTAGAGCCCCGCGGCGCCGTAGTCTCGACGGAAGAACCCGAAGAGGAATGCCACCGCCGCCTGGGCGGGGAGGCCCAGGAACTTCACCATGGGCACGACCATGGCCACGATCTTGGTGAAGAGGCCCGTGACCTGGCCGATCCAGATGAGCACGGAGGCCAGGATGAAGAGGGGAAACACTTCCAGGAAGTACCACCCCATGCGGCTCACCGTCTTGCTCCACACGTTGTTGAGGGAGGGCAGGCGCAGGGGCGGCAGCTCCATGAAGAAGGTGGGCCGGTCGCCGGGAAGGAAGCGCGCCATGAGTGTTCCCGCGGCCACGAAAATGCTCAGCATGATGGCCCCCCACAGGAGGAGAGCCACTGGATGTCCCGAGAGGAGGCCGAGGATCACGCCGATCTGGGCAGCGCACGGGATGCTCAGGGCCAGGAGGAAGGTGGCGATGACCCGCTCCCGCTTGGTCTCCAGGATGCGCGTCACCATGGTCGCCATGGTGTCGCAGCCGAAACCGAGCACCAGCGGAATGACCGCGCGGCCGTTGAGGCCTATGCCTTTGAAGAGGCGGTCAAGCATCATGGCGAGCCGCGGGAGATACCCCGTATCCTCCAGCACCGAGAAGGCCACGAAGAAGGTCCCCACCACGGGGAAGATGATGGCCGTGGCGTAGCGCAGTCCCAGGGTGAACATGCCGTACTCGCCCACGAAGAGGGTGCGGAGCCAATCCCAGGGCACGATGACGGCGAAGATCCGCTCGAAGAAAGGGTTGACCCACTGCCCGAAGACGATGTTTTCGAGGAAGTTCACCACCGTCCCGCCCCCGAAGACCCCCACGAACTGGTAGAGGCCGATGTAGACCACGAGGCCCAGGATGGGAAAGCCCGTCCAGGGATTGAGGAGGAGCTGGTCGAGGCGCCGCTGAAAGGTGGAGGCCCAGCGCCCGCCGTCGGTGTAGACGCTCTTCAAAATGGCCTTGGCGGCCTCGTGGAAGGCCTGGGCCACGTCGGCGGGGAGGGCTCGCAGGCGCGCCGAACCTCCGATGATGGCCATGGCGGCGGCGAGGGCGTCGGCCGGCACGGGGCAGGCCTCTTGGGCGGCGGGGTCCCCCTCCAAATGGTGGAGGGCCCAGAAGCGCCCGGCGCAGCCTGGAACGCGGGCTCTCAGCCCGGCGATGGCCGCCTCGATGGCGCGCGGGAAGCGGACCTCGGGCACGGGCGGGGGCGGGGGCGGGGATGCGAGGATCTCCTTGAGGGCTCCCAGCCCCTCGCCGCGGGTGGCCACCATTTCGATCACCGGCACGCCAAGGGCCGCCGACAGGGCGTGCACGTCAACATGAACCCCCGCCGCCCTGGCCTCGTCCATGAGGTTGAGGGCCACCACCAGGGGCCGTCCCATCATGCACAGCTCCAGCGTCAGAGGCAGCATCCGCGGGAGGTTCTTCGCGTCCACCACGTGAACCATGCACCCGTCGCTCCGAAGGAGTATGTCGCGGGCCACGCGCTCCTCGTCGGTGATGGGCCTGAGGGAGTACATCCCCGGCGTGTCCACCACCTCGCACCGCTCGCCGCCGAGCTCCACGTGTCCCCTGGAGACCTCCACGGTGGTGCCCGGGTAGTTGGAGACCACGGCGTAGGAGCCCGTCAGGGCGTTGAAAAGAACGCTCTTGCCCACGTTCGGGTTGCCCACCAGGAACACCCGGCGGGCGGGCTGGGTTTGGGATGAGCCGGCCTCCTCGGGCCGGGGCTGAAGGGCGGTCGTCATAGCCACTCCCTGCTCTTGCGACCTTCCTGGAGGTAGTCGGAGACGTGCTCGCGTGCCTCTTGGAAGAGGATGGCCACGTGCGGATCATCCAGGGCGTACAAGGCGAGCTGGCCCTCGCGCCGGAAGCGCACCAGGCCCATCTGCCTGAGCATCCTGAGCTGGTGGGAGACGGCCGAGGGCGTCACCGTGAGGTTCTCGGCGAGGTGGTTCACGGAGCTCTCGCCGAAGGACAGGAGGTGGACGATGCGGGCCCGCGTGGGGTCCGCGAGAGCCCTGAATGTTTCCGCGATGGCGTTGTAGGCCCTGTCGCTCAGCACCGCGCCGCCCTCCTTGCCAGCCACCCGTCGCACCGCCGTCGCTGCCACCATGGTCCCTCCTCAATACATGAGCATCTGCTCAGGTATCCACTTTACCCCCTCCCCTTCTCCCTGTCAAGGCCTGCTGAAGGCATCTGAAGGCGAACACCGATCGGGTCGCAGGTGGCGGCAGGCCGCCTTTATCCTCGTTCGAGCCCTCCCTGCCATGGAGGACACGGCGCTCGCCTCCCGAGGTTCGCGCCCGCGTTCTCAATCGTGAGCCGCGACGGCCTCCGTAGACTCCTTCTGATTCTCATGGGCGAGACTCGGAAGGAAGGGCGGGAGGCCCCTCGGGTCAAGCAAGCGGCTGAATCCGGCGCGGTGGAGGACGCGACTCCCGAGCGTCCGCCCAGCGGGCGCGTTTGGCACGGCGGATGCGTTAGAACGGCCTGGTCTGCAACGGCGGGGCCCGCTCCTCCGGCTTTCCGGCGAGGGCGGTAACCTCTCCCGCACGAGCGTCCTTCGGCGCCTGCAACCGTGAAGTGCATTCACCGTGCATCGAGCGCAGCAGGCGGGGAGGCACGGGCGGACATGGTGGGCCGCGGCCGTTCGTGGCCGCCGGGGTTGGAAAACTTGGGCGCAAAAGAGGGGCCTGATCATGAGACAGGCCGGGGAACGACTGGGAATGCGCAAGGTGGCTCCGCTGAAATTCAAGGCCGTCGAGCTAGCGCTGCTTTGAGCGCTCGCCTTCGCGGCGCCCGTGACGGCCCAGACCCTGCCGGGCGCAGGGGATGGGACCAGCCTGAAGCAGAACATCATTTTCGGGCGCCACAGCATCCGCTCCTCCACCGTAGATCCAGCCACGCTGGCGTCCTTCTCAGCCAACCCTTACCCGCCCTTCTCCGGGGTCCCGACGGGCTATCTCACGCCCCATGGGCAGCAGGCGGCACGTCTTCTCGGCGCCTACTTTCACGCCTATCTCCTCCGCGAAGGGCTGCTCACGGGCGACCCGGCCGCGGACCTGGCGCATACGTATTTCCGCGCCAACTGCCTCCAGCGTTCCAACGTGACCGCCGCCATGTTTGGAGAAGGGTTGATCCCGGGCGCGATCATCCCGGTCCACTCCTACCCGCTCCCCGATCCAGTCACCGGAATCTCTCCCGAGCCCGACCCGGTGTTCGATCCCATCGCCGCCGGGGTGGCAAGCGCTGACCCCGGCCGCGCGCAGACGGAGATCCTTGGGATTGACGGGAGCGGGGCCGCCTTGGCGTCGGCTTACAGCGGCTAGCTGGCTCTCGCCCGCGAGGTGCTCTCTCCTCCAGGCCCGGTCGATCCCACCTCTCAGGTTGCTCACCCCTTCACCCTCGACGCGAATTCGCCGATCACGGAAACCGGCGGCTCCATCGATGTGGGTGGCCTGACCCTGGCGAATGCCGCCGTGGATCCGTTTGTCATGCAATACGCCGATGGCTTCCCGCCCTAGGACGTGGCCTGGGGACGGCTTTCACAGGACACACTGTCCCAGCAGACCAGGCTCGCGACCCTGCAGATCAATCTTGAAATGCGCTCGCCCTACATGGACCGGGTTCAGAGTTCGGACGCCGCCTCCCACGTCCTTCGCTCCATGACTCAGGCCATCACGGGCAGGCGCCTTCAAGGAGCGTTTGGCAACGCCAAATCACGCGTTCTCGTGATCATCAGCTCCGACATCTAGGTGTCCGGCTTGGCGGGACTGCTGCAAGCTCACTGGACCCTGCCCGGTTTTCAGCCGGACTTCTGCAGTCCGGGCCAAGCGCTCGTCCTGGAACTGCGGCAGTCGAAGCAGACACAAGAGTATCTGGTACGCGTCTTCTACACCGCCCAAACCTTCGATCAACTGCGCCAACTGACGCCGTTGAACTTCCTCGACGAGCCGCCCGCGACCATGCAGCTCGCCATTCCCGGCGGGAGCAAATCAGCCACCAATCTGGACGTCGAGATCTCGACCTTCCAACGGCTCCTGAAAGCAGCCATCGGCGAGAAATACGTGCAGCCGTTTGGCCAGGAGCATCCGCCTGCCGTGATCCACGATGCGCCTCTGAATTAGCACGCTGTTGAAAAGCCTGCATGGGCCCCGCGCAAGAGGCTTGGAGGCAGGGGATCTGGCTCGGGGAGGGCTCTCGGCGCGACACCCGGCAGGCCGCCACCCTTGGCCGTGGCGCAGGCAACGCGGAGGGCGCATTCCCGGTGCCGAAGACCACCGTCACGGCGGGCTTCGACGGCTACTTCCGGACGATCCCGACGAA
>JBBIKI010000037.1:0-19154 GCA_037445535.1 Acidobacteriota bacterium
GACGTCGACCGCGCGGTCAGCCAGGTCCGCTCCGCCCAGGCGCACTTCGCGCACTTCTCCCAGGAGCAGGTGGACAAAGTCATCTCCGCCATGCACCAAGCGTGCATGCTCAACTTGGAGAAATGGGCCCGGATGGCCCACGAGGAGACGGGGTACGGCACCGTCGCCGACAAGATCGTGAAAAACCGCTTCGGGGCCGACGACGTCTACCGGTACATCCGCCCCATGAAAACCGTGGGGTTCATCAGCGCCGATCCAGCCCAGGGCATCTACGAGGTGGCCTCGCCCATGGGCGTGGTGGCTGCCGTCATCCCAAGTACGAACCCCACCTCCACGGCCATTTACAAGATTCTCATCTCACTCAAGGCCAGGGACGGGATCGTCCTGTCCCCTCACCCCTCGGCCAAGGCCTGCATCAAGGCCGTGGCGGACGCCATGCACGACGCGGCCGCGGGGGCGGGCGCTCCCCGCGGCATCATCGCGTGCCTGCCCACCCCTTCCATCCAGGACACGCAGGCCCTCATGAGACATCCGGGGACCAACGTCATCCTCGCCACGGGGGGCATGGGCCTAGTCAACGCCGCCTACTCCTCGGGCAAACCCTCCTACGGCGTGGGGCCGGGGAACGTGCCCGCCTTCATCGAGCGCACGGCGGCCCTGCGCAAAGCGGTGAAGGACGTCCTCGCCGGCAAGAGCTTCGACTGGGGCACCATCTGCGCCAGCGAGCAATCGGTTATCGTGGACACTCCCTTGGCGGACCGGGCGAAGGACGAGTTCATGCGCTGGGGCGGCTACTTCGTCTCGGAGCGCGAGAAGGCGCTTCTCGAAGTGCTCATGGTAGACAAGAACGGCGCCCTCAACCCCAAGGTCGTGGGGCGGTCGCCCCAGGTCATAGGGCAGATGGCGGGATTTTCGGTGCCCGAGGGAGTACGGGCCCTGCTCGTACCGGAAGAGGGCGTGGGACGCGACTACCCCCTCTCGCTGGAAAAGCTCTCCCCCGTCCTGTCCTATTACGTGGCCGACGGCTGGGAAGCGGGGTGCCTGCGGTGCATTGAAGTCCTCAAGTACGGGGGCCTGGGGCACACCCTATGCCTGCACACACAGGACGTGGAGGTCATCCGGCAATTCGCCCTTCGAAAGCCCGTTTTCCGGATCCTCATCAACACGCCCGGGACCCACGGAGCCATCGGCTACACGACCAACTTGCCCCCCGCCATGACGCTGGGGTGCGGCGCCCTTGGCAACAACATCACGAGCGACAACATTACCCCGCTCCATCTCATGGACCGGAAGCGGGTGGCCTTCGAGGTCCGCCCCGCCACCGACGAGAAGGCCGTCCCCCTGCCGCCCCTGGAGAAGCCCGGCCAGGGGTTGGAAGATGCGGCCGCGAGATTCGTAGCGCGGAAGTTCGGGGGCTCACCTTCTCCTGCCCCCTCGGGCGTGGCCCGGCGCGGAGCCAACGCCGTCGCGGCGCCCGCCAACTCGCCCCGCGAAGAAACCCTGGATTTCGTGAGCGAGGCGGACGTGCGGGCGGCCATGCGGACGGGCAGGAAGCTGCGCATCAACGCCAAGACCCTCCTCACCCCCAGCGCCAGGGAGCTGGGCGAGGCGGAGAGGGTCTTTGAGCGGGTGTAAAGAAAAGCCCACCACCAAGACAGCAGGGCACCAAGAAAAACCGAGAAGAGCTACGGATTACACCAGCACGGCGGAGGAGTGTGGACATCCACCACGGCTCCTCACCGTCGGCTAGGCGAGAAACACTTCTTTCCTACCTTGGCAACTACAAGTCCTTCCTGGTGCCTTCGTAGTTCGTTCTCTTCCTTCAGGGACAGGTGCTGGTGCTGTTAATAATCCGAAGGCTGGATGTGGCGTTGCCCGCCGAGCCTTCGCCCGTCCCGTTCAAGCCCGTGACGAGGTACCAGTAGAACTGGCCTGTCACACCCGTGGGATCGTCCGAGATTCCCGAGGCCGAGTTCTGGCTGGAGGAAGATGATGTTGCCCGCGTACAAGAGTTTGAGCTCCCGGTGAGCAGGTTGGGCAGGTCGGCCTTCACTCCTCGATAGACGTGGTAGCCCGAGGTCGCCTCGCTGTTCACGGGCCACGCGAGGGTCTGTTTGTCCGGCCAGGTCTGTGCCGTGGCTAGGCTGTCCCCCTCTGCCGTTTCCGGCGGAGGCAGGCACGTCGAGATGGTCACCGCATGCCCCGAGGAGGCCCTCGATCCGCAAACGGCTGAATCATAGTTCACGGTATAGGTCCCCGAGAGGCTGGCGGTGTAGGTGGACGAGTTGGCTCCAACGATGGGGTTGCTGTCCACATACCACTGGTAATTTGACATCCCCGTCTCGGTCGCCAGATCCACCGTCAGCGAGGGACATGTGTTGCTCGGAGGACCCGAGATGGTCGCAACAGGGGGAACCACTACCACCGTGGCCGTAAGGCTGTCCGCGGGCGGGCCGCAGTCTCCCGTCACCCTCACCCAGTAGCTCGTGGTAGAACTCAGTGCCGGCGTTATGTAGCCGCTGGAGTTCGTCCCCACCGGGTTCGAAATGTCAGAAGCCGTTCCCTGATACCACTGGTAGCTCAGCGTCCCGGCCCCCGTGGCGGAGACGGACAAGGACGCCGTCGCTCCGGAGCAAATCTGCGCCGGATACGTAGGATTACTTATAGACGTAGCCGGGTTGAGGGTGATGCTCACTGGAAGGCTCGGTATGCCGTTCGCCACGACTCTCACCTCGGCATCGCCTGAAGTCAGCCCGCTGCTGACTACGACCGATTTGAATGTGGTCGCGGTCCATCCCGCGGTCGGGTCCACGGGCAGGTAGGCCACCGAATGGTCCAGGAGGCTCGTGACCTGAACCAGCGGGTAATTCGTGGAAGAATTTTGCCCGCCGTTCCCTCCCGAAGCCTCGGAAACACCCTGGAAATTTGTGCCGGTTATAGCCAGCGCATCTGTTCCAAGACAAAGTGGTGTGGGACTGACGCCGTTGATAACCGGCCGCCAAGCGTCATTTCCTGGAAGGGTTACGGAAGACAACTCCGCGCTCGCGAGATAGCCAGACGTATCACAAGAGGGAGGATCGCTACACCCGTACCCACCCGCCACCAGAAGCTGGCCACTGGGCAACATCACCGCAGCATCGGCATAGCGGCCTGCGGTCAAGGAATTACCTAGCGACCAAGTACCTGCACTATCATTATATATTTCAGTGGTTGGCGTGCCCGTCCCCCCTCCGGCCACGAGCACCGTGCCGTCCGGAAAGAGGGTAGCGGTGTGCTGTGTATGTCCCTCGGACATACCACCTGTGGTGACCTGCCACCCGCCCGCCGTTGTGTAAACTTCAGAAGACGTGAGCAAGGTCCCCGAATTGTCACCTCCTGCCACGAGAACCCGTCCACTCGGAAGGAGCGTTGCGGTGTGATATTCCCGCGCAGTGTTCATGGGCGCCGGGGTTAGGACCCAGCTTCCCGCTCCGCCGTTTCCCGCCGGATCGAAGATCTCCGCACTCGAAAGGCACTGGAACACCCCTCCCGAAGCGTCGTAGTTGTAGCCTCCCGCGGCCAAGACGTTCCCAGTTGGCCCGGGCAAAAGGGTCGCGGTATGCCCCGCCCTTTTGTCCTGCATGTCCGGCCCGGCACTCCATTCGCCGGTTGTCGCATCATAGAGCTCTGTGCTTTTTCGGCAGGTAGATCCCAACGAGGGATCATCAAAGAACCCACCCGCCACCAGGACCTTTCCATTCGGCAAGAGGGTTGCGGTGTGGTTGTCTCTTGCCTTACTCAGTGGGCCCGAAGTGCTCCATCCAGTAGCCGGGTCGTAGAGATCAGTGGTGTCGAGGTCGTTGATCCCATCCTTGCTTCCCCCCACCACGAGCACCTTCCCGTTCGGCAGAAGCGTCGCGGTATGCCACTCGCGGGGAGTGGACATGGATCCGGCAGACGTCCAAGAATTATTAGCAGGGTCGTAGAGCTCGGCATCCGCGAGAACACCTGCAGTGTTTTCGCCTCCGGCAACGAGAACCTTCCCATTTTGAAGGAGGGTGGCGGTGAAAAAGTCCCTCGCCCCGGGCATGGAGCTGACACCGGACCAGATGAGAGCCTCGGCGCGAGGGCTTCTCGCCGCCACTTTCTCAGCCTCCGAGGAGGGCCTAGGGGAATGTGCCCTCCGGTCTTGGATTTGGGGAGCCTTCATTGCAACCGCCAGCGTAGCGGGAAGGAGAAACGAAAAGATCACAGCGATGCGCTGCCCCGCGCGACTCATGGGATGCCCCCTTCTCGGTTCGGCGCCTGGATGAGAATGGAAGCGGAGTGCTTGCCAGCGCCGTTCTTGTCGGTCTCAATATAGCCTCCCATGGCTGCGGGATCAAGAAGGAGTCAAAAACGCGGAGAACAGGAGCGCTGGGCCGCGAGGCGGCGAGGGTCTTTGAGCGGGTGTAGCCTCCGCCTAAGAGGTGGCTTGAACAACAGAGACGGGAACTGGGAGGAGAGCATCATTCAAAGGGACGACCGTGGAGATCCTCGATGGCCTGAGAACCTGCGAGGAAGTCTCGTCTTTCCAATTTCCTGCTATTCGCTATTCCTCCCGTCCTCCCGTTCCTCCCTGTGACCCGGCCTTTTCTTACAAGAAAAAATCCTGCATGAGCTCGGCGCCGGGGGTGACGGCGTAGGGCTTGAAGTCGGTGACCCCGGCCCCCCGCAAGACCTCCTCGTCAATGAGGCACCGCCCCGTGAGACTGCGGCTCGGCGCCGTGAGGACGGCGTGGGCCGCGTCAGCCATGATCTCTGGCTTGCGGCCTTTTCGCATCATCTCCTCGCCCCCCAGCAGGTTCATGACCGCGGCCGTGGCGATGACCGTCTTGGGCCAGAGGGCGTTGGAGGCGAGGCCCGCCTTGCGGAACTCCCCGGCCAGGCCTAAAGCCACCATGGTCATACCGTACTTGGTCATGGTGTAGGGAGCCACGCCTGCGAACCATTTGGGGTCCGTGTTCAGGGGCGGGGAGATAGTGAGGACGTGGGGATTGGAAGCTTTCAGGAGGTAGGGAAGGCAGGCCTTGGAGCAGGCGAAGGTGGCGCGGGCGTTTACCTGGAACATGAGATCGAAGCGCGCCAGGGGCAGGTCGAGGGTCCCGCGAAGATTGATGGCGCTGGCGTTGTTCACGAGGACGTCGATCCCGCCGAAGGCGTCCGCCGCTTTCTGCACCGCGGCCTTGATCTGCTCCTCGTCCCGGACGTCCACCTGGAGGGGGAGGGCCTTGCCTCCGGCGGCTTCCATCTCCTCGGCGGCCGTGAAGATGGTCCCAGGGAGCTTGGGATCGGGCTCGGTGGTTTTCGCGGCGATGACCACGTTGGCCCCGTCCCGCGCGGCTCGCAGGCCGATGGCCTTGCCGATGCCTCTTGATGCGCCGGTGATGAAGATCGTCTTGCCGTTCAGGTCAGCCATCGGATTCTCCTCAACAAGAAAGGCCGTTCACCACGGAGACACGGAGGACACGGAGAGAATGCCAAAGGAATGACTCATTTGCGGACCAAGAAAGGAGGAGGGGGCTATCAGTTTTCCCCGGAGTTCCCACCCACCATCCATTTGGCCGCTTTCCCCCCAGGACTGATCTTTTCTCCCTGCTCTCCGTGCCTCCGTGGTGAGATATCTTGCTCTCAATCCACGGTGAGGGTCTTGCTGAGGTTCCTAGGAAAATCGGGGTCGTGGCCCCGGGCCACGCTCAGCCGGTATGAGAGGAGCTGGAGCGGGATGACCCCCAGGATGGGTGCCAGGAGAGCAGCCGACTCGGGCAGCACAAGCAGGTGGTGGGCGTTGGCCCGCAGGCGCGGGTCCTCCTGGGCGATGACCACGGTGTGCGCCCCCCGGCATGCCGTCTCGTTGATGCCGCTCACCATGAGGGGGACGTCCTCCGGCCCCGCCACGAACAGGATGGGGAAGCCCTCGTCCACGGCCGAAAGCGGGCCGTGCTTGAACTCTGTGGAGAGCATTCCCTCGCAGTGGGCGTAGGTGACCTCCTTGATTTTGAGCGCCCCCTCCAGGGCGATCGCATAGGTGAGCCCGTAGCCGAGGCAGTAGAGATCCTCCCGCCCCGAGAGCGTGGGAGCGAGGTCCTTCACGGGGCCGTCCACGGCGCCCAGGGTGGCCTCGATGAGGCCGGGGAGGGGCGTAAGGGACGATAAATCCTGCCCCCCGGCGTTCAGGGCCAAGGCGAGGAACGCCACGCACTGGTTCAGGAAGGTCTTGGTGGCGGGCACGCTGATCTCGAAGCCGCAGGCCAGGGGCAGGTAAACCTCACTGGCGTGCATGAGGCTGGAGCCGAGCACGTTGGCCAGGCCGAGCACCCTGGCCCCTTTGGCCCTTGCCGCTTCCAGCGCACCCAGTACGTCCTTGGTCTCCCCGCTCTGGCTCACGAAGACCCCCACGTCCTCGGGACCGAGGGCGGGCACGTACTGAGCCACGAACTGGGGGGCCAGGACGGGGACGGCGGCCTTGCCCGCCAAGCGGGCCATGTAAACGGAACCCAGCACGCAGGCGTGATAGCTCGTGCCGCACCCCACGAAATAGATGTTCCTGGCGCCCTTGAGGCGGTCCACGAATCTCTTCATGTGCTTGGAGGCTCTCAGGAGGTGGAGGAGGTCCTGGGCAACCTTAGGCTGCTCGTGAATTTCCTTGAGCATGAAATGGGGATAGCCGCCCTTCTGGGCCGCCTCCATGGTTTCTTCCACGTCTTCCGCGGGACGGTCCACCGAAGATCCGTCCGCGATACGGCGGACTTGAATGCCCCGGCCCCGGAGGATGACCATCTCGCCGTCCTTCAGCCGAACGATCTTCCTCGTGAGAGGGAGAAGGCAGGGCAGGTCCGACCCCAGGCACGTGAAGCCGTCGCCCACTCCCGCCACGAGGCCAGAGCCCATCTTGACGGCGTAGAGGCAGTCTTCGCCCTTCCGGCCGATGACGAAGGCGTAATCGCCCTCCAGGTCCGCGCACGCCCGCCGGACGGCTTCCTCCGTGCCCAGGCCCTGACGGAGATAGCGCTCCACGGCGTGGACGCACGATTCTCCGTCGTTGGTGGACCGAACGGCCATCCCCTCGGCCATGAACTGGGCCCGAAGCTCCACGTTGTTCACCACGTTTCCGTTGTGGGCGCCCACCATGTCCCCCGCCGAATCCAGGTGCGGTTGGGCGTTCACTTGCGAGGGGGCACCGAAGGTGGCCCAGCGGAGCTGGGCCATGCCCCTCAGGCCTTTCATGGCGGCCACGCCGTGGCCCCCGGCCACGTCGCCCACCTTGCCCACGTCCTTGCGCAGATCCACGGTCTGGCTCGCATCCACGGTGGCGAAGCCCACCGAGTCGTACCCTCGGTAGGAGAGGCGCTTGCCCGCTTCGATGAGGATCGGTCCCAGTTCCTTTTCGCGCTCCGTGACGATGCCGAAGATGCCGCACATGGTTCCCCCTTGGAGAGTTCTCGGGGACCTCGGAGCCCCGGGAGCGAGTGTACCCTAGGCCGGGGCCTCGTTGCATCCGCGGCGATCCTCTGCCACTCTGTGGCAGCGCTCGGCGCGCAGGAGGCGGCAGGATGGAAGACGGAACCGGAGCGGGTCGGTACGACTACATCGTGGTGGGATCGGGATTCGGCGGTTCCGTGGCCGCCTTGCGCCTCGCGGAGAAGGGCTACCGCGTTTTGGTCGTGGAGATGGGCAAGCGTTGGCGGCCCGAGGATTTCCCCAAGACCAACTGGCGGCTGCGCAAGTTTCTATGGATGCCCGCCGTGACGTGCTACGGCATCCAGCGTCTCACCCTCCTGCACGACGTACTCGTCCTTCACGGCGCGGGCGTGGGCGGGGGCAGCCTCGTCTATGCCAACACGCTCATGGAACCCGATGACAGAGCCTTCGATGACCCCAAGTGGCGGGATTTGGAGGACTGGAAACGAACCCTCTCCCCCCACTACACCACGGCGCGGCGCATGCTGGGCGTCACCGCGAACCCGCGCCTGACCCCCGCCGACGAAGCCCTCCGGGAGATCGCCGGAGACATGGGGTGCGCGGCGGCCTTTCATCCCACGGACGTGGCCGTCTTCTTCTCAGATTCGGCCGGCAAACCGGAGGGCGGGATGGGCAAGGAGGTCCCCGATCCTTACTTCGGCGGGGAAGGCCCCGCCAGGGCGGGGTGCACCTATTGCGGCGGCTGCATGGTAGGATGCCGGTACAACGCCAAAAACACCCTCGACAAAAACTACCTGTACCTCGCCGAGAAGCGCGGCGTTCGCATTCTTCCGGAGACGAGGGTCCGTTTCGTGGAGCCGATGGAGGGCGGGGGCTACCGTCTCCATGTGGAGCGAAGCACATCGCCCGTCTTCAAAAACCGGCGGACGCTGGAAGCCGCGGGCGTCATTTTCGCAGGCGGCGCTTTGGGCACCGTCCCTCTCCTGCTTGAATGCAAGCGCCGCGGCACGCTGCCCGGGCTCTCGGACCAGCTCGGGCACTACACGCGTACCAACAGCGAGGCGCTCCTGGGAGTCACGGCGTGGAAGAAGGAGCCGGAGCACAGCACGGGCATCGCCATCACCTCCCATTTTTACCTGGAGGACGGGACCCGCGTCGAGCCCGTGCGATACTCCAAAGGCTCCGACGTCATGTGCCTGCTGGCCACGCCCCTCACGGACGGGGGCACGCGGCTCACCCGGCCCTTCAAGTGGATGGGCAACTGCCTGCGGCGGCCCCACCATTTTCTCAGAACGCTGTGGCCCTTGGGCCGAGCGCGCAAAACCATCGTCCTCCTCTTTATGCAGACCGACGACAACCGAACCCGCATGGTGCTCAGACGCCGCTGGTGGTGGCCCTTTGCTTTCGGCGTCACCTCACGCACGCCCCAGGACCATCCGCCCGTCCCGCCCTACATCCCCGTGGCCAACGACATCGCCCGCCGCATGGCGAAGAGGCTCGGAGGCTTCCCCCAGAGCTCCATCAACGAGGTGCTCCTCAACGTGTCCACCACGGCCCACATCCTCGGAGGCTGTCCCATGGGAACGGGCCCGGAGAACGGCGTCGTGGATAAGGACGGCCGCGTCTTCGGGTACGAGAACATGCTCGTCTCCGACGGCTCCATCATCGGGGCCAACCTGGGCGTCAACCCCTCGCTCACCATCACCGCCCTCGCCGAGCACGTCATGGGCGGCGTCCCAAACAAGCGGGGCTAACCACCAAGGCACTGAGACGCCAAGAAGAGCAAAGAAACACCTCAGATGGAGGGGATTTAGGGGAATCCAAGGAACCATGAGCCTGTTCGTGTATTCTCTTTGGCTAGTCTAGGCTTGAGTTTGGTGCCTTGGTGCCTTGGTGGTTCGACTCCCGGGCTTCCTCGGAATGAACATGGGCACGCGCCGCTGGTACGCTCTGTACGTTTCTCCATACTGCGCTACGAGCTTGCGCTCTTCAAACCGGGTCCCCACGGCCACGTAGGCGGTGAGAACCAGGCTCGCCACGAGTCCCGCGGCATCCAGGTCATGGCCCCACAAGAGAAGGAAGGTCCCCGTGTACCAAGGATGACGCACCCATCGCAGGACGCCTCGGGTGGAGAAGGGGCCGTTCTCCAGCGCGGGCTCGCCGCCCAGCGCCGCGCGCAGGCTGGCCAGGCCCAGGAAATCGCTCGCTCCGTACGCCTTGGCTCCCAGGACGAAGAAAACCAGGGCCGCGGCGTTCAGGGCCACGGGAACGGCCAACCAAGGCCCCTGCCACTCTACGAGCCACGGTCCGCGGAGCTTCAGGTGCCAGAGAATCAGGGGAGCCAGCGCCGCCATGCTGAAGAGGTTGTAGGCCAAGCGGTAGGCTCCCCCACGCTGGCCGAGCAGCGCCGTCAGGCGCCGCACCACGGGGGGATGGATCAGCAGGCTGTGCACGGCGCAGTAAGCGGTCCAGGCCAGGGCAAGGCCGGCAAGCTCCATGGGCGGCTCCTCACGAGCCATTCTAACAAGGTCCGCGGTTCCCATGTGGCTCTGATCATGTCTTGACGGGAAGGCTGGATGGGCGTATAGAGGTTGAGGCCGAATGGCTTCGGGGCAAGGCGCTCCACGGCCGGAGCCCGGAAGGCCTACGAGGAACCATGCAGACTTCCCATCCGAGGGGAACCTTGGGCTGTTCAGTTAAGGCCCCTCGCCGCCGGGCGCGGCCATGACGCCGATCAAGCAGATTGTCTTCGGCAAGCCGCGGAACCCTGACGATCCCCAGGTGTTCCATAAGATCTCCTTGGTGGCCTTCCTGGCGTGGGTCGGACTGGGTTCGGACGGACTCTCCTCGTCCTGCTACGGCCCAGACGAGGCGTTTCGCTCCATCCAGGGCCACGAGTACATGGCCTTCTATCTGGCGATCCTCACGGCCGTCACCGTGGCCATCATCTCTTTCGCCTACAGCCTCCTCATCGAACACTTCCCGAGCGGGGGCGGCGGCTACCTGGTCTCCACTAAACTCCTTGGGCCCAAAGCGGGCGTGGTGTCCGGCTCGGCGCTGGTGGTGGACTACGTCCTCACCATCACGGTCTCCGTGGCCTCCGGCGTGGACGCCCTTTTCAGCATGCTTCCCCCAGCCTTCATTCCCTACAAGCTGCCCACCGACCTGGCCATTTTGGTGGTCCTCCTCATCATGAACCTTCGGGGGGTCAAGGAGTCCGTGAAGGCCCTCCTGCCCATCTTTCTCGTATTCGTAGGCACCCACCTCCTCCTCATCACGTATGGCATCCTCAGCCACCTCTGGGCTCTGCCCCAGGTCATCGCCACCACCCACACGGACATGTCCAAGGACGCCAGCGGCCTGGGCTGGATCGCCATTTTTCTCATCCTGTTCAGGGCCTATTCGCTCGGCGGCGGAACCTACACGGGTATTGAGGCCGTCTCCAACGGCATGCCCATCCTTCGAGAACCCAAGGTGGCCACGGCCAAGCGGACCATGCTTTACATGGCCGTTTCCCTGGCCTTCACGGCGGGGGGCATTCTCTTCTGCTACCTCCTCTGGAACGCCGCCCCGGTGGAGGGCAAGACCATGAACGCGGTCCTCCTCGACCGCGTATTTTCGACCTGGTCTCTGGGCGGGTTCCCCGTGGGCTCGTGGCTCGTGATCCTCACGCTGATTTCCGAAGGCGCCCTCTTGTTCGTAGCGGCCCAGACGGGCTTCATCGATGGCCCCCGGGTCCTGTCCAACATGGCCGTGGACTCGTGGGTTCCGCACCGCTTCGCCCAGCTCAGCGACCGGCTCGTGACCAAGCACGGCATTCTCATCATGGGCGTCTCATCGGCCCTCCTTCTGATCTACACCAAGGGCAGCGTCCGGTTTCTGGTGGTTCTTTACGCTATCAACGTGTTCCTCACGTTCAGCCTGAGCCAACTCGGCATGTCACGATACTGGCTGGGGGAGGGCCGGCAGAAATCGCCCCGGTGGCTGCGCTACCTCGGCGTCCACGGGGTGGCCCTCATCCTGTGCGTGTCCATCCTGGTCCTCACGACCCTGGAAAAGTTCACGGAGGGAGGGTGGCTCACCCTCGTGATCACTACCTCCTTCATCCTCATCTGCCTGGCCATCAAGGCGCACTACAACGGCGTGCGAGAGAAGATCCACGAGCTTGATGAGATCCTCACAGACCTGCCCAAGGACGCGGGCCCTGCAGGCACCATGAAGCTCGATCCGTCGCGCCCCGTGGCGGCCCTGATGGTTTCGGGCTACGGCGGCCTGGGCATCCATTCGGTCCTCTCCATCCAGCGCCTATTCCCGGGGTATTACAAGGACATCATGTTCATTTCGCTGGGCGTGGTGGATTCGGGCCGATTCAAAGGCAGGGACGAGATCGACGAACTCAAGAAGGAAACCGAGTCGAACCTCAGGCGCTACGTGGGCTTCGCCAACAGCCTCGGGCTCAACGCGGACTTCCGGTACAGCATCGGGACGGACGTCCTCCAGGACGGAGAAGCCCTCTGCGTTGATATCTACAAGGAATACCCTCGGGCCGTTTTCTTCCTCGGCAAGCTCATCTTCGCCAAGGAGAAGCTCTTCTACCGGGTCCTCCACAACGACACGGCCTACGCCCTCCAGCGCGAGCTTCAGTTCGGGGGCCTCCAAACCGTAGTCCTTCCCATCCGCATCACCTTGACCTAGAGCGCGGGGAGAGGGCGCCATGAGGCACACCAAGATCGTCTGCACCCTCGGCCCCGCCAGCCAGACCGAAGCACAGATCCTGGGGCTGACGGAAGCGGGAATGGACGTAGCGCGCCTCAATTTCTCCCACGGGACTCAGGCCGAGCATGGGCGGCGCATCGAGGCGGTCCGTACCGTGGGGTCGCAAACGGGCCGGTACCTGGCGGTCCTTCAGGACCTTCAAGGGCCCAAGATCCGTCTGGGGACCTTTTCGGGAGGGTCGGTCACGCTGGAGGAAGGCAAGGCATTCACTATCACCACCGCACCCTTTGAAGGCACGGCGGAGCGGGCATCCACGACCTACGACCGCCTGCCCAAGGACGTGAAAAAGGGTGACCGCATTTTCCTGGCCGACGGAACCATCGAACTTGCCGTAGAGAAGGTGACCTCCCGCGACGTCCGCGGCGAGATCGTCCGGGGCGGACACCTCAGGTCTCACCAGGGGATCAACCTGCCGGGCGTGGCCGTAAGCGCCCCGTCCCTCACTCGAAAAGACCGGGAAGACCTGGCCTTTGGGCTCCAGGCGGGGGTGGACCTGGTGGCCCTGTCCTTCGTGCGCAGGGCCTCGGACGTGCGAGCCCTCAAGCGGCAGGTATCAGGCGCCGGCAAACCTCCCTGGATCGTGGCCAAGATTGAAAAGCCCGAGGCTTTGGACAACCTGGCCTCGATCCTGGATGAGGTGCACGGGGTCATGGTGGCGCGCGGGGACTTGGGCGTGGAAATCGGACTCGAACTCGTCCCCCAGGCTCAGAAACACGTCATTTCGGAAGCCAACCGAAGGGGCAAATTCGTCATTACGGCGACCCAGATGCTCGAATCCATGATCGACCATCCCCGGCCCACCCGCGCCGAGGTTTCGGACGTGGCCAACGCCATTTACGACGGCACGGACGCAGTGATGCTTTCGGGGGAGTCCGCCGCAGGCAAGTACCCCGTGGAGGCCACCTCCATGCTGGCGCGCATCGCCGGGGAGGCCGAATCGAGCCCCTTTTATCACCCCGTCCGCGAATCTTTCACGAGGGTCACCGATTTTCACCAGGCCGCCAGCCACGCCGCCGCCTCGGCGGCCCGGGACCTGAAGGCCTCCGCCGTCATCTCCATCACGCCCACGGGCCGCATGCCCAGGCTCTTGTCCAAATTTCACATGGCCCAGCCCATCATCGCGTGCAGCGCTCACGACGAGGTTCTCCGCCGCCTTTCCGTGGTGTGGGGAGTGGTGCCCCTTCGGGTGGGGCCGGCCTTCGACGCCGAGCGCGCCGTCACTTCAGCCCTGGAGGCGGCCACGGCCGCGGGGCTCACCCGCGCCGGGGACACGGTTCTGGTGACGCTGTCCATGCTCGCGGGCGACTCCGAGGTCACCAACGTGATCAAGCTCCACAAGGTCTGAAGAGGGAAGCGGGGAGCGGAGTATCTGGAGCCCATCGTCCCTCCCCCCCGCCTGACTTGCATCCCGTGGATGGTAGGACCCTAAGGAAGTAGGAGAGGCCACCGGGGTGTTAGAATGATAAGAAGGGCCTACGCCGTCGGCCCTCAGGAGCGCGCATGGACCAGCAACGTGTGGCGGGATTCGCCGTGGGCGGACTTCTTCTGGTGGCGGAAGGGGCCCTCTGGACCTTAGGAGTGGGTCCCGTGGCCGGAGCGGGAACCTCCCCGGTGCATGACGCCATGATCGTGGCTGGAGGTCCCGCGTGTCTGGTCGTGGGCCTCCTGGCGGCCTCCAAATGGGAAAGACCCGCGGGGGCCTTGCTCTGGCTGGGCGCCGCGGTCCTGGCCCTGGGCATCGCGTTGCGCAGCGGGCCCAGAGTAGGCCCCTATTTCCTGGGACTCCTCGGGCTTGTGGTACCCCAGGCGCTGGCGGCCAGCCTCTTTCTCCTCCACGCCAGAGAGACGGCGCGGTCCAAGCCGGCTAGGCCCAGGGGATAAGCCCCGGCACTGCGTCCTGTCCACGTCGAACCGCTGAGCGGGAGGTCCCCATGCCCCACGTCCTGATCCCCGAGGCCGAAGCCATCCTGGACAAGGAGTTCCCCGTCCTGGACAAGGGTTTCGTCCGCCTGGTGGACTACATGGGCTCGGACCAGCGCATCGTGGCCGCGGCGCGCGTGTCCTACGGCCAGGGTACGAAAACGGTTCGTGAAGACCAAGGCCTCATCAACTACCTCATGCGCCACGATCACACGAGCCCCTTCGAGCAGGTGGTCCTCACGTTCCACTGCAAGATGCCCATCTTCGTGGCCCGGCAGTGGATCCGCCACCGCACGGCGCGGCTGAACGAGATTTCCGGGCGCTATTCGGTTATGAAGGACGAGTTCTACACCCCGGCACTGGAGGCCCTGCGCACCCAAAGCACGGCCAATAAGCAGGGCAGGAGCGAGGACACCCTCCCGCCCGCCGAGGCGGATGAGGCAAGGTCCTCCCTTCAGGCGGGCCAGAGGGAGGCCTACGCCCGCTACGAGGCCATGCTCCAGCACGATCTGGCGCGCGAAATCGCCCGCATCGCTCTCCCGCTCAGCCTTTACACCGAATGGTACTGGCAGATCGATCTGCACAACCTCTTCCATTTTTTGAGGCTCAGGCTGGACGAGCACGCCCAGTGGGAGATCAGGGAGTACGCCAAGGTCATGGCCGCCATCACCCGGGCGGTGGCCCCCCTGTCCTGGTCAGCCTTCGAAACCTACCGGCTCCATGCCGCGAGCGTGTCCGGCGAGTCCCTTGCGTGGCTGCGGGAACACCTCCCCGCCGAGTCGTCCATGCCCAAGGACCTAAAGGAGGCCCTGGAGAAAGTGCCCCCCACGGCCCCGTCCCTTCCCAAGGAACCGAACTAGCCGTCTGTCAGGAGAAGTGGCCATGTCCTTCAACCCCACGTGGCTGTTCCTGTCTCTCGTCATCAGCGGTGTGGGTATGGCGCTGTTTATTTACGGCAAGAAGCAGGGGCGCATCCCCCAGCTCGTGGCGGGGCTCGTCCTCATGGTTTACACCTACGTCGTCACCAGCACCCTGTGGATGCTGGTCATCGCCGCCCTCATCCTCGGAAGCCTATGGTGGGTCGTGCGATTGGGCTGGTAGCGACGTGATTTTCGAATGGCGATTTTCGGATCGCGGATTGAAAAGAATCCCGCTCCGCCTTCCGCTTTCATCTTCTTCCTTTGCTACTTCTTTCCCCTGCCCTTGAGCTTCTCCGTTTCGTCAGGGTTCCTTTTCCCTTTTCGTTCCTCCACGGCGCACCTGAGCACGTACTCGATCTGTCCGTTGACGCTTCGAAGCTCATCCGCGGCCCAGCGGTTGAGCTCCACCCAGAGTTCGGGAGGAATGCGCAGGAGAAAGGTTTTCTTGTCCGCCACGCCGGCCCTCCCGGTCTAAATGGGCTGAACCACGACGGCCGTTCCGTAACAGAGCACCTCCGTGGCCGACTCGCGGCTCACCACTTCGGAGGCGTCGTATCGCAGGCCCACCACTGCGTTGGCCCCCAACTCCCTGGCGTGCTGAAGGAGCAGTTCATAGGCCTGCTGACGGGCCTGTTCGCACATCTGCGAGTAGGCGCCGATCTTGCCGCCGATGATGCCCTTGAGGCCGCCCAGGATACCCTGTGCGATGGTGGGGGACCGGACGATGATCCCCCGCACCATGCCTTTGTACTCCTTGATGCGGTACCCGTCGAACGAAAACGTGGTGGTGACCAGCATGCGCCCTCCCCCTCAGTAGATGGTCCCCGCGTTGACCACCGGGTGCACGTCCCTTTCGCCGCAGAGGACCACGAGGAGGTTGCTCACCATGGCCGCCTTGCGCTCCTCGTCCAGATCCACTACCTTCTCGGCGCTGAGCTTGGCCAGGGCCATCTGCACCATGCCCACGGCACCCTCCACGATTTTCTGCCGTGCGGCGATGATGGCCGAGGCCTGCTGGCGCTGAAGCATGGCCCCGGCGATCTCGGGAGCGTAGGCGAGGTGGCTCAGGCGCGCCTCCTCGACGTGAACGCCCGCCTTGCTCAGGCGCTCTTGCAGCTCCTTTTCGAGGGCCACGGAGACCTCGTCGATGTTTCCTCGCAGGGACACGGCGTGGTCGTCTCCCTCCTCCCACGAGTCGTAGGGATAGGTGCTGGCCAAGTGGCGGATGGCAGATTCGCTTTGGGTCGTCACGAAGTGGAGGTAGTTCTCTACATCGAAGCACGCCGCGAAGGTGTCCTTCACCTTCCATACCACCACCGCGGCGATCTCGATGGGGTTCCCCGCCTTGTCGTTGACCTTCAGTTTGTCCCCGTTGAGGTTGTTCAGGCGTAGCGAGATGCGCCTCTTGACCATGAAGGGATTGACCCACCAAAACCCATTGGCCTTCACGGTTCCCGCATAGCGGCCAAAAAGGATCAGAACCCCCGCCTCGTTAGGCTGGAGGATGAAGAACCCCTTGGTAGTGAGGATCGCCGCCACAAGGATGAAGCCTCCCAGCACCATGAGGCCGATCCCAAGGGGAGGGGCGGCTCCTGGGCCTTCCAGGCGTGTGGCACCGCCGATGAAGCCCAGCGGGGCCAGGATGAAGAGGATGATGTTGATGAACACCATGGGCCATCCCGAGGCGGGAGCGACGACGCGTTCCTGATACATGGTAGACCTCCGTATGCTTCCAATATGATATCTTTTTGATGTCGCCCTGTCAAGGGGCGGCAAGAATGTTGAGCGTTGAGCGTTGAGGGAGGGCTCGGCACGGGCTGGCGGGGCTGCTCTATTTCCTGCCTGCTCCCCCAGCCTTGAACCGTACCGTTCAGGAAGTGTAAGCTTGGGCCTCGGCGGGGGCGTCGCTCGGAGGTGGTATGCGAAAGCGTACGCGCTTGATTCTTTTTCTCTCCCTTGTTGCGTGCCTCGCCGCCGGAACCATGGCGTGGCAGTTAGCCGGGGCGGGCAAACCAGCCTCGTCCGGCGGTCTGGTTCAGAGGGCGGCGTGGATTCCGCGCGCCCTCGTCCCAACCCCGCGGGACCCTTGGCCCAAACTCAACCCCGCCAAGCTCACGGTGAGGTCCAACTCGGCCCTCGTGGCGGACCAGGCCACGGGACAGATTCTCTACGACAAGGACGCGGACCGGATCACGCCCATCGCCTCCATCAGCAAGCTCATGAGCGCCATGGTCCTTCTGGATTCGGGCGTCTCCCTGGATGAACCCGAGACCGTCACCCTGGACGACGTGGACACCTTCAAGAATTCCCTCTCACGCCTCCCCGTGGGGTGGGCCCTCACCCGCCGCGAGCTGCTTCAGCTCGCCCTTATGGCCTCGGAGAACCGTGCGGCGGCGGCCCTGGCCAGGACCTTCCCGGGGGGGACGAGGGCCTTCGTGGCCGCCATGAACGCCAAGGCCCAGGCCTTGGGTATGACCCACACTCACTTTCTGGACCCCCATGGCCTCCACCCCGACAACGTCTCCACCGCGCGGGACCTGTTCCTGATGGTGAAGGCGGCTTACGGGTACGACACCATCCGCACGATGACGACCACCGCCCAGTACCAAGCCCGGGCCCTGAATACGGGCCGCATCCGCTTTTTCGGCAACTCCAACTACTTGGTCTACAACGACCGGTGGTCCATCGGGCTGAGCAAGACGGGGTTCATCAACGAATCGGGATTCTGCCTCGTCATGGAGGCCCAGATCATGGGGCGGCCCGTGGCCATGATCTTCCTGGACAGCGCCGGCAAACACACCCGCCAGGGCGATGCGGCGAGGGTCCGCCAGTGGCTCGAATCGGGGGTGAGCGACGTGGCCTTGGGACGCCATCCCCAGGGGCCCCACCACGCGGGCTAGGGGATCAGAGCGCGGGCCAGGGCCGAGATGTGTCTCCCGCCGGTCCCGCAGCAGCCTCCGAATACTTTCAGGCCAAAATCCTTGTAGAGCCCGGCCATGGCCTCCGCAAAGGGGCGAGGTTCATCGCCGTCCAGCTCCTCGGAGCCGTCCAGCTCCTCGGGGGCCTTGGCGGAAGTGTTCGCCTGAAGGCCCAGCAAGCGTCCGTGAAGGGCTTGGCGCCTTGAATCGGAGGATTCCAAGGCGGCCCTCAGAACGGAGGGGTGGATGCAGTTCACCAGGTAGCCCGCGGGAGGCCGCGCCACCGACTGGTCGATCCGGTCCACGGCCTCCTCCATCGGTGTCCCGTCCAGCAGGCATCCCGACGGGCGGATGATGAAGCTGATGAGGTAGTCGGGCCCCGCTTCGGAGAAGGCCTTGGCCATCCCTACGGCCTCGGGAAGGGCCGGGAGGGTGGAGCCGAAGAGAAGGTCCACGCCGCCCGCGGCGAGGGCCTCGGCCTGGGCCCGGTGGAAACGGGCCCCTTCCTCCGTGGCCAGCCCTTCCTCGGGGCGGTAGGCATCACCCCTGCACCCCATGAGGCCGCCCACGTAAATCTTCGCCGCGTAGCTCCCCGATGCTTGCTTCAGGCCGTCCATGAACCGCGCCGCCTGGCCATTCAGATCCTGTCCCGTCCAGGCGGACCGGGCGATGCGCTCGGGGGTGGCGCGCCATGTGGGGGTGAGGCAGATCATGGGGAGACCCGAAGCGGCGCCCGTGGTGAGGTAGCCGTGGTAGATGGGACGCAGGAGGTTCCGTCCCGCCTCGCTGGCCACCAGGTGGGCGTTCATGAGGAGGGGGTCCAGGTCCTCCGGGTGCCCGCGGCGGATGCGCTCCACCACGGCCCCTTCCATCAGGACCAGGGGCGAGGCGTTCAGACCTTCCCGGAAGGGCAAGAGAGACGCGCTCATTTGAGTTCGTCCCAGCGCTTGCCCGTAGACAGGCTGACAACGAGCGGCACCTTGAGATCCATGGCGCTTTCCATGGCCGACTTGAGGACGCCGCCCGCATCCGGGGCCCGGCCCTCGGGGGCCTCCACGATGAGTTCGTCGTGCACCTGGAGGACCAAGCGGCATCCTTCAGGCAGGGCCGGCTCCACCTCCACCATGGCCTTCTTGATGAGGTCCGCGGCCGGCGGGGTCTTGGTCACAAACGTGAAGGA
>JBBIKI010000037.1:19164-26936 GCA_037445535.1 Acidobacteriota bacterium
GAGGTCCGCGGCGGACCCTTGAACCGTGGTGTTGACGGCCTGCCGCAAGAGGGCCTGCTGGAGGGGCTTGGGGGCCTTCGCGATACCCGGGAAGAGGCGGCGGCGGCCTAGAATCGTCCCCACCTCCTCCTTCTCCAGTACGTGCGCCATCACCCCGTCCAGATATGCCTTGACGCTGGAAAATCTCGCGAAGTAACGGTCGATGAAAGCCTTGGCATCTTTTTGCGAGACCCCGAGCTCCCGGGCCAGGCCGAAGGGGCCCATGCCGTAGAGGATACCGAAGTTCACGGCCTTGGCCTGGCGGCGCATGCCGGACGTGACGAACATGGGGGCCACGTTGAAGACCTCCGCCGCCGTGGCCGTGTGAATGTCCTCCCCCCGCTCGAAGACCCGGAGCAAGGCCGGGTCCGAACAAAGGTGGGCGAGGATGCGGAGCTCGATCTGCGAGTAGTCCGCCCCCACGAAGAGGCATCCCGGCCCCGCCACGAACCCCCGCCGGATCTTGGGCCCCCATTCGCCTTTCATAGGGATGTTCTGAAGGTTGGGGTCGGAGGAGGAGAGGCGTCCGGTCGCGGCCACCGTCTGGTTGAACTTGGCGTGGACGCGCCCCGTGGCCGGGTCCACCCAGGCGGGCAGGGGGTCCACGTAGGTTCCCTTGAGCTTACTCAGCATCCTGTACTCGAGCACCAGGGGAGCGATGGGGTGGATCTCCCTCAGGCTCTCCAAGACCTCGTTGTCGGTGGAGAAGCTCTTGGTTTTGCTGGTCTTTTTGAAGACGGGCAGGCCCAGTTTCTGGAACAGGACCTCTCCCAGCTGTTTGGGAGAGCCCACGTTGAAGGCCAGTCCCGCGGCGGCGTGGATCTGCCGCTCCAGCTGCCCCAAGGTGGACTCCAGCTCCCTCCCGAGAGTCTGGAAGTAGGGGACGTCCACCGCGATGCCCGCGTCCTCCACGCGGGCCAGGATGCCCACGAGGGGCCATTCCACGTTACGGTAGAGGTCCAGCATTCCCAGGGTTTGGAGCCTGGACTCCAGGGGGCCCTTCATGCGCGCGAGGCTCAGGGCTTCTCCGGCCCGGTCCCCCGGGCCGGGGGAAACCTCCGCGTAGTCGTGAGCCAGGGTTTTAATGGGCGGCACGGCTCCCGAGGGGTTGATGAGATAGCCCGCCACGGCCGCATCCAAGGCGGCGTCCGTGAACCTGCTGTGCGCACCAAGGCGGCGGAATAGGGACTTGATCTCGTAGGCGCACAAAGGCCAGGCGAGGAGCCCCTCAGCCTTCATTCCCTCCAGGGGTCCAGTCCAGACCGCCTCCCCGTCCGACACCCACGCCCGTTCGTCCTCCCACGCCAGCCCCACGGAGGGGACCTTCTCCAGCACTGCGCCCGCCGCCTTGTCCCAGGGCGCCGCCTCGGGGGCCACCTTGGCGGATGCCGCCGGCGCTTCCGGGAGCGATCCGAACTCCCATTGCCGGAAGAGGGCCTGGAGGGTCTCGCGGTCCGGATCTCTCCGGTGGAGACCGTCTGGTTCCTCGTCCAGGGGCGCGTCCTCCCGCACGGTAGCCAGGTTCCGGGAGAACCGCGCCGCGTCCGCGTGCTGCTCAAGGCCCTCGCGGTACGCCTTGCGTGTCACCTCGGAGGCATGGGCCAGGACGCTTTCCAGGTCGCCGTAGCGTCTTACCAGCTCCTTCGCCCCCTTCTCGCCGATGCCGGGGACGCCGGGAATGTTATCCGTGGGATCGCCCCAGAGGGCCAGCACGTCCACCACCCGGGCGGGAGGCACGCCGAAGACCTCCTCCACGCCCTTTTCGTCCAAGAAGACCCCCTCCTTCTTGGTGTGGAGAACCCGGACGCCGGGCCGGACGAGCTGGAAGAGATCCTTGTCCGCCGTGACGATGACCACCTCCATCCCTTCACCCCTGGCCTTTTTCGCGAGGGTGGCGATGCAGTCGTCGGCCTCGTACCCCGCCAATTCCACCACGGGCAGGCCCATGGCGCGAAGGATGTCCTTCGCTGGCCCGATCTGCGCTACCAGGTCCGGTGGCGTATCGGGGCGGTTGGCTTTGTACGCCTTGAAGGCCTCGTGCCGAAAGGTGGGGGCGGGCAAGTCGAAGACCACGGCTATGTGCGAGGGGTCGCGCTCCCGCAACAGCTTCTCCACCATCTTCAGGGTGCCGAAGATGGCGTTGGTGGGCCGTCCGTCCCGGGTGGAGAGGTTCCGGATCGCGAAGAAGGCCCGGAAAAGGATGGATGAACCGTCGATGAGATAGAGGGCGTCCGCCATAGTTGGATTCTAACAGACTTTGCCTAGGCCAGCCGCTCCAAGATGGCCTTCAAGAGGCCGTCCGTCGTGGATTCCGCCGGAAGCGGCGCGGGACTTAGACCCACCTCTAGGAGGGCCCGGGCGGTGGTGGGGCCGATGGGCTGGCAGACGGCCTTGCGCAGAACCTCGCGGGCCGTCTCGGGCAGGGCCGCCCAGAGGGCCTTCACCGCCGAGGGGGAGGCGAAAAGGGCGGCGTCCACACCCTGCTCGATGGCCCACACGTGGTCGGGGGTGATGCGGGCGGGCCGCGTCTCATAGAGCACCAAGGGCACGACCTCCCAGCCAGCCTCCGAGAGGTGCGATTGAAACTCGTCCCCTCCCGAGGAGGCGCGCGGAAAAAGGAGGCGGCCGCGGAGGTGTCTCTCCACCAGGACCTTGGCCAGGTCCAAGCCCGTGAAGGTCTCGGGCTGGGCTTCAACTTTCAGACCGCGCGCCACCAGGCCCCGGCTCGTGGCCGGTCCCACGGAGGCCAAGCGCAGGTGCCTAGGCAGCTCCATGGCTTCGTCCTGCAGGCAGCGGAAGAAGTGCTTCACGGCGTTCTCGCTGGTGAAGGCCACCCAGCGGAAGCGGTCCAGGCCGTGGAAGATGCTCCGGACCGCGTCATCGAGGGGCAGTGGCAATGTTTCAATGGCGGGCACCCACACCACTTGGCCCCCCAGTTCCTCGATGGCCTCGGCGAGCTTCTGGCCCTGGGCCCTCGCACGCGTGATGAGGATTCGCCGGCCCCTTAGGCCCACCATGGTCGGTCCTCCTGGGGGATCCGCTTCATGCCCTGCCGAGCAGGTGAGCCGCGCCCTTGGCCCAAAACCGGCCAAGGAGGTCGTCGGCAAGCTTGAGAGCGCCGGCAACGGGGCCGTCCACCTGGTCGCGGATCGAGCGAGACCCGTCCACGGAGGAGAGGAAGCCTCGAATCACCACCCGGCCCTCTTGTAGCTCCGCGTGGATGCCCAGGGGGGTGGTGCAGGATCCGCCCAACCCCCGAAGGAACCTGCGCTCAGCATCGATTTCACGGCGAGCCCGGCCGTCTTCCATGCGGCTCAGGATATCGAGCATGGGACCGTGGTTCCCGCAAGCCTCCACGGCGATGGCCCCCTGGCCCACCGCGGGCACCATCTCGTCCCTGGAGAAAAAGTGGCTGATTCGGCCACCGTGGCCGAGCCGGTTCAGTCCCGCGGCGGCCAGGATGACCGCGTCCAGCTCGCCCGTGGCCACCTTCTTCAGGCGCGTATCCACGTTGCCGCGCAGACCCTTGATCTCCCATGACGGGAAAGCGGCCTGGGCCTGAAACTGGCGGCGCAGGCTCCCCGTTCCAACGCGGGGCCTGGGAGGAAGGCTGGTATCCTCGCGGCCCGCGGGAAGAACCAGGGCGTCACGGGGGTCTTGCCGCTGGGGGATGCAAGCCAAGATGAGCTCCTCGGGATTCTCGGCGGGATAGTCCTTGAGGCTGTGCACCGCCACGTCCACCTCGCCCTTCAGGAGGGCGAGCTGGATCTCCTTCACGAAGAGGCCCTTGCCGCCCACCTCCAGGAGAGCGCGGTCTTGGATGAGGTCGCCGCTCGTCTTGATAACCACGATCTCCACGGCGGAGGCGGGGGAGATCTCCAGAAGCCGGGCCTTTACGTAGTGGGCCTGCCACAGGGCCAGGGCGCTGCCCCGCGTCCCGATGCGGATCGTTTCCACGGTCATGGGTCCTCCGGGGGGGCCTTGCCTTCCTGCGCCGGGTCCACGGGGAAGAGCTCGCGGAATACGTGCAGGGCGTTGGCCGTCTCCTCCTCCAAAACAAGGCGCTTGACCTGGGTGATGGGGTGGTGAAGGATCTTGTGAACTACGCGGCGCACTGTGTTCTTCACTACTTCTTGCTGCTTAGGGGTCAGATCACCCATGCGCTTGAGGGCCTCCTCCAGCTCGGCGTCCTGCACCTTGCCCGCCCACCCCATGAGCCCTCCGATGACCTCCGAAAGGCTCTGGTGGTCTAGAAACCTTGTGTAGAGATCCAGCTCGGAGGCGATCATGGACTCGGCCAAGGTAGCCTTCTTCTGCCGCTCCGCCAGGCCCTCGTCGGCCACCTCCTGGAGGTCGTCGATGTCGTAGAGGTAGACACCGTCGATCTTGCCTACCGTTTCCTCCACGTCCCGAGGGACGGCGATGTCAATGATAAAGAGGCTGGCCCATCGGCGCAGCTTCATGACCGTCTCCACCATGGGCCGCAAGAGGATGGGGCGGGGCGCGCCCGTGGAGGAGATGACGATGTCGCTCTGGATGAGGGCCTTGGGAAAATCGGCCCAGGGAACCACCTCGGCGCGGAAGTTGCTGGCGAATTCCACGGCGTGTTCGTAGGTGCGGTTGGCCACTCGCACCTGCTTGACCCCGCTCTCCACGAAATGGGTGGCGACGATGCGGCTCATTTCTCCGGCTCCCAGCAGCAGAATTCGCTTCGTGCTCAGATCCGCGAAAATGCTACTGGCCAGGTTGAAGGCGGCGTAGGAGATGGTCACGGGGCGCTCCCCGATGCCCGTCTGGGTGCGCACCTGCTTGGCCACGTGAAATGCTTTCTGGAAGAGGAGGTTCAGGGGCGTCGTGACGGCGCCGCCATCACGGGCCTGAAAGTAGGCTTCCTTCACTTGGCCAAAGATCTGAGGCTCTCCCAGGATCATGGAATCCAGGCCCGAGGCCACACGGAACAGGTGGCGCACGGCGTCCTTCTGCTCCTGGATGTAGAAGAGGTCCCGCCGCTCCCGGGGAAAGCCTCGCGCATCCATGAGAGATCCGATGAGGTCCTCCGCGGTACTCCCTTCGCGCAGGTCCGCGTAAAGTTCCACGCGGTTGCACGTGGAGAGAAGCACCGCGCCCTTCACGTGCCCCGACTGGCGCAGGCTGTCCAGGAAGGGACCCTTCTCGGGATCGGCGAACGCCAAGCCCTCCCGGAGTTCCACCGGTGTCTTCTTGTGGTTCACGCCCACCAGGATCAGGTCGCTCAATGCCAGATGATCCCCAGGATGATGAGGACGGAGAAGGCGGCGCCGGCCACCACCAGCCAGGACCGCCGCCGCGGATGGACCTTGGCCGTGAGCCAGCCATAGCTGGCCACGCCCAGCACCAGCCACGCTAGGACGCTCGCGCCCTCCAGGAGGCCGGGGCGGTAGTTCTCCTTGTGCCCGAAGAGGACGCCGTAGACGATGGAGGAGAACATGCCCAGGGTGTAGATGGGATACCCCGCCAGCAGGAGGCGCGCCGACCACCGCTCCGCCTCCTCAAGGGAGGGGATGGGCAGATGGGAGGGGGCGTGCCTGTGGCGGAGGCTGTGGTCCTGCATGATGAAGATGGCCGCGTACAGGAAGGACACGAAGAAGAATCCGATCCCGAAGACGAGCAGAAAGATATGGATGGCGAACCAGGGCGTGAAGTAAAAGGGTTTGGGCTCCGGCGGCCGGTTGGGCACCATCATCCCCGCCATGTAGGCCAGGTTCACCAGCGGCATGAGGAAAAAGACCAGGATCCTGCTGCGCGTCATGGGGTAAAGGATGAAGTAGAGAGCCAGGACGGCCCATGCCGTGAGTTGGAAGAGCTCGTGGAGATTGGCCGCGGGAGGAATCTCGGTGTGGAGCCAGGCCCGCGCCTCCATCACCGTTTGGATCACGAACCCCGCTCCCGCTGAAACGACGGTAAGGAGGAAGAGGACCTTTTGGCGGAATCCCCCGTAGAGGAGGGCGAAGGCCATGGCAGAGACGTAAAAAAAGAGGGCGTAGATGCTGTGGCCGATCATGCACGTCCCCTTTGAATCCAGCCTCCCCCAACCACCGTATCCCCGGCGTAGGCGACGACCGCCTGTCCGGGAGTGACGCCCTGGGGCCGAGCTAAGTATTGTATCATCATCCCCTCCGCGGTCTCAACGATGCTGGCGGGCCGTGGGGCCTGGTGGTACCGGACCTGCACGAGTACCTCCGGGGGCCGGTCCTCGGGGGGAAAGTGCCAGGTCCATCCCTCAGCCTCAAACCGGGGCGTCTCGAGGGCTTCCTTGGGCCCCACTGTCACTTCGTTGGTTTCAGGGTTCAAACCAACCACATACAGGGGTTCTGAGAAGGGTATACCCAGCCCCCGCCGCTGCCCCACGGTGAAGCGGTGGATTCCTCCGTGGCGCCCGAGCATCCTGCCGTCCACATGGCGCACCGCGCCGCCTCGCACCACTGTCAAGCGGGCTTCCACAAAGCCGGCATACGTGCCGGCCCCCACGAAGCAGATGTCCTGGCTTTCCCGCTTGCCGGCCGTGGGCAGGCCCGCGGTTCGAGCCTTCTCCCGAAGGGACTCCTTGTCCATGTCTCCCGCGGGGAATAAGGTCCGGCGGCGCTGTTCGAGGGTGAGGGGAAAGAGGACGTAGGACTGGTCCTTGGCCTCATCGGCGGCCCGGCGCAGGTCTACGCGCCTCCCCTCCGCAACCAGGCGGGCGTGGTGCCCCGTGGCGAGGGCGTCGGCCCCGTGGGCGGCGGCGTAGGCCCACAGAGCGCCAAACTTGACCCTTTCGTTGCACAGGATGCAGGGATTGGGCGTGCATCCTCGGGCGTAGGCCGCCACGAAAGGGGCCACCACCTGCTCCTGGAAGGGAACCTGGTACTCCAAGATCCTGTGCTCTATGCCCAGGACTCCGGCCACGGACCGAGCATCGAGCGCGTCTTCCAGGGCGCAGCATCCCCGCGCCGAGGAAGCCCCGCACGAATCATACAACCGCAGGGTCACCCCCACGACCCGGTACCCCTGCTCGAGCAGGAGGAGGGCGGCGGCTGAAGAATCCACGCCCCCCGACATGGCCACGAACACGGTTTCGGGCATGGGCTGAGATCTATTCCAAGGCGTCGGTTACGATGAGCATGAGGGTGGAGGAGCCCACCCGAAACTCGCTCTGGTTGGACAAGGTCGTCAGGGAGATGCGCTGCTCGTTCACGTAGGTCCCGTTGGTGCTCTTGAGATCGCGAAGCTGGACGGTGAGGCCCTTGAACTCCAGCCTCGCGTGGCGGCGGGAGACTTCGCTGTCGCTCAGTACCAGGTCCGCATCGGCCCGGCCGATGACCACCACGGGCCTCTCCACGGGGAAAATGGTCCCAGAGTCGGCCCCCTGAAGAACCGCCACGGAGACCCGCTTTCCTTCCGGGAGGGACAGGAGCTCCGCCTCCTGGACGTCTGCTTCGGCCCAGGTGGCATCCACCTTCTTGCCCTTCTGGGTCCCCTGGGCTTCGCCGGCAGGCTGCTCTTCGGCGGCCTTGGAGGCCTCCACGGGCTTGCCGCAGGAGGGGCAGGCGAACTGGAACCGGTCCCGTCCGGCGAAGTGCTTGTCCTCCAACCGGTATTTCTTCTGGCATGAGGGACACGTGACGATCACGGGCGGGCCTCCTTGGGGGAGTGTAGGCGCCGCCGGGAAAGCTGTCAACCAAAGCCCGCGGCGCGAACAATTTAGCCCTTGGGGA
>JBBIKI010000038.1:0-26839 GCA_037445535.1 Acidobacteriota bacterium
ATGCCGTGGGCTACCATGGCTATCCCCGGCCTACCGGCGACCTCGACATTTGGGTCGGCGTCTCCACGGAAAACGCAAGAAAGCTGGCCGCCTCGCTGACGGCGTTCGGGTTCGTTGTGCCTGACCTTTCCGAGAGCCTCTTTCTCGAAGAAAGGCACGTTGTCCGCCTCGGTCTCCCGCCCATTCGAATTGAGCTTCTGACGTCAGCGTCTGGCGTTTCCTTCCCACAGTGCTATGCGCGCAGGGTCGTAGACACAATCGATGGTATCTCGATGAATTTCATCTCCCTGCAAGACCTCAAAATCAACAAGAAGGCTTCGGGCAGGCATAAGGACCTCAACGACTTCGAGAACCTGCCCTAGCAAGCTGGAAGGCAGCGTTCGTTCAATCGGCTAATCCTCTTGCCCCTTGATCCCCGCACCTCTTTCTCCTCACTCCTCACTCCTCACTCCTCACTCCTCACTCCTCACTCCTCACTTTTCACTCCTCACTCTCTCACCGGCGGCATGTGACGAGAACGAGCCGGAGAACGGGTATGGAGGGTTCCTGTCCCCCGTGCCCTGTCACTCGCCGCGGGGCGGCTGTCCGGCGCGCCTCTTGCCGAAGGCACATCCCACCAGGCTTCCGGCCAGCGAGCAGATGAGCGCCACCGCCATGAGGGGAAGATCCAGACTCGCGAAGTCCGAAACGGGGCTGATGACGAAAGCCGCCGGTCCCACGAGGCCCAAGACCGGCGCCGCCACCAGAAGCCCCGTAATCCAGGGGTGGTGTGGATTGAGCCCTCCCGCCACGGCGGCAAACCCCAGGAAGAGGCCCATGACCAAGGGCAGCGCCCGGTAGAGCCCGTGATGCCACGGGTCCATGAGGAGATATAGAGGTATCAGAACTACACCGATTTCGAGGGCGAGGGCGTAATCGTTGAGGCGCTCCGGCGGCGTTTCCTGGTCGCTCATGGGATCGCCCTCCGGTGAAAGGCTGAGTCTCTCATTCCTCGCGATTCCGAGCGGGGAGCGTTTCGAGGCTTTCGATGCGGTAGAGCTTGTGGCCCGAGGGGATGGCGACCTCCACCTCGTCCCCCGCGCGGTGGCCCGCGAGGGCGCGGCCCATGGGCGAGGCGAGGGTACAGGTATCGCCGTCCTCCACCGCCTCGGGGCTCGCGATGCGCAGACGGCGGCGCTGGCCCGTGTCCAGGTCCACCAGCTCCAGGATGCTTCCGTAGCCGGCGGCGCCCTTGGACGCCCCGGCCTGTTCCACCGACCGAAGCGCCTTCAACTGTTCGCGGAGGGAAGCGAGCCTCCCATGAACAAAGGCCGCCCGGTTGGCGATGAGGTACATGTCCGCGTTCTCCCGCACGGGACCCACGGCCTGCGCGCTCGCCATCTGCGCCGGAATCTCCTCCCGCGCCTCACGCTCCAGCGCCTCGATTTCCACCTTCAGCGCCTCGATTTTCGTCTGAAGCGCCTTCGGAAGCTCCGCCATCAATCCCTCGGAAACAAGAAGGAGAATTCACCACGGAGGCACGGAGGACACGGAGAAAAGAAGAAAATGATCTCTGGCCATTCAAGAGAGGAGATTTTGACCTTCTCCGTGCTCTCCGTGCCTCCGTGGTGAGGATGTGTTACCAGCTCGTGTTCAAATTGCCGATTTCCGCCTGGACGGCGCCGAGGACGGCGCAGGCTCTGACGGCGTCCCGCATGGCGTTGTGGTCCTTGAAGAGGGGCCGGTCCTCGTCTAGGTGCGCCACGATCGTGCGCACGGCCGCGTGGGCGGCGCGGGTGCCTCTGCCCGGGGTAAACTCCCGGAAATCCAGGGCCTGGGCGGCGGCGATGAACTCGATGGCCAGGACACCGTTGGCGTTCTCCAGGATCTGCCGCGTTTTGAGGGCCGTGTTCATGCCCATGCTCACGAAGTCCTCCTGGTCCGCCGCGGCGGGGATGGACTGAACGTAGGCGGGCGCGGAGAGGATGCGCTGTTCCACGACGAGCATGTCGGCCGTGTACTGGCTCAGCATGTGCCCGCTGAACATGCCCGCGCCCTTGGTGAGAAAGGCCGGAAGGCCCACGGAGAGGGCCGGGTTGAGGAGGCGGTTGAGGCGCCGCTCGCTCAGGACGCTCACCATGGCCACACCCGCCCCCGCCACGTCCAGGGGCAGGCTCACGGGAGTACCTTGGAAATTGGCCCCCGTGTAAACCTTGTTCTCCTCCGCCACGAAGATGGGGTTGTCCGCCACGCCGTTGAGCTCGATCTCGATCTGGCGGCGCGCGTAGGCCAGGTGGTCGCGCAGGGCTCCGATGACCTGAGGCGTGGCGCGCATGGAGTAGGCGTCTTGCACCTTCACCTTGAGCTTGCCCGTAACCAGGTCCGAGCCCGCCGTGAGGGCCCGGAGGTTCGCGGCGCACGTCACGGCGCCCTTGAAGCCGCGAAGCTCGTGAATCTTGGCCTCATAGGGCCGCATGTTGGCCAGGAGGGCTTCCAGGCTCATGGCCGCGGCGATCTCCGCCTGGGCCACCCAGCGCTCCGCGTCGTAAAGCTCCAGGCACCCCATGCCCGTGATGAGGTTGGACCCGTTGATGGCGGCCAAACCGTCCCGGGCTTGCAGGCCCGGCACAGGGACTCCCGCCTGCTCCATGGCCCGCCTCGTGGCCATCCGCTGGCCCCCGTAGAAGGCCTCGCCCTCGCCCATGAGGGAGAGGGCGCACTGGCTCATGGGCGCCAGATCCCCGCAGGCTCCCACGCTCCCCTTCTCGCACACCACGGGCGTGACCCCCGCGTTGAGCAGCGCCACGTAGGTGAGGGGAATTTCGGGACGGCATCCGGAGAAGCCCTTGGCGTGTACGTTGATGCGGCTGAGCATGGCCGCGCGCACGTGCTCCACGGGGGCGGGCTCGCCGATGCCCGCGGCGTGGTTGTAGATGAGGTACTTCTGAAACTGCTGGACCTGTTCATCCGTGAGAACGACCTCGGAGAACTCGCCGATCCCCGTGTTGACTCCGTACATGGTCTCGTGGGCGGCGATTTTTCTTTCCAGCATGGCGCGGCAGGCCTTGATCCGCTCCAAGGCTTCTGGTGCCAGCTCCACCTTCTCTCCGTGGCGCGCCACGCGCACCACATCATCGATCGCCAAACCGGACCCTTTGATCGCGACGGTCATGGTGTCCCCCTCTGACTGCTTGACGCAGAGGGGAGTTTACGCCTGGGTGGGTCCACGGGGAAGGGGGGGAAGGCGTGAGCGGTGAGCCGCCAGCGGTAAGCAGAGAGGAGATTGCCGTCTGCGGCCCTCTTGGCTTTCTGCTAGCCGCTCACCGCTCTTTGCTCACCGGTCAATCGCCTTCATGGCGTTGGCGTGGTAGCGGTCGCCCGCCGTGGCTCCCGGCGGCATGGCATCATCGAGCCGCTTCACGTCTTCGCGTGAGAGGGTGAGGTTCGCCGCCGCCGCGTTCTCTTCAAGATACTTGCGGCGCTTCGTGCCCGGGATCGGCACGACATCCTCCCCCTGAGCCAAAATCCAGGCAAGGGCGAGCTGGGAAGGCGTGCAGCCCTTCTCTCTCGCCATGGCTTCCACTCGCGCGACGAGCCTCAGATTGGCCTCGAAGTTCTCTCCCTGGAATCTTGGGTGGTTGTGGCGGTAGTCGTCCTCGGGCAGGTCCTCGGGGCGCTTGAACTTCCCCGAGAGAAAGCCGCGGCCCAGGGGGCTGTACGCCACGAAGGTGACGCCCAGCTCCCGGCAGGCGGGGAGGATTTGGGACTCGGGATCGCGGGTCCAAAGCGAGTACTCGGTTTGGAGCGCCGAGATGGGGTGGACGGCGCAGGCCCGGCGGAGAGTCTTGGGCGCCGCCTCCGAGAGACCAAGGAAGCGAACCTTCCCCTCCTTCACGAGCCGCGCCATGGCCCCCACGGTGTCCTCGATGGGCACGGTCTGGTCAACCCGGTGCTGGTAGTAGAGATCGATGGTCTCCACCCCCAGGCGCTTCAGGCTTCCCTCGCACGCCGAGCGGACGTATTCGGGTTTGCCGTTGACCCCGAGAAAGCTGCCGTCCTCGCCCCGGACGTTGCCAAATTTGGTGGCCAGGAAGACTTCCTTGCGGCGGCCCTTGATGGCGCCGCCCACGAGCGTCTCGTTGGCGCCGACGCCGTACATGTCGGCCGTGTCCAGAAAGGTGATGCCCAGGTCCAAGGCGCGGTGGATCGTGGCCACGGATTCGGCGTCGTCGCGCCCCGCGTAGAACTCCGACATGCCCATGCAGCCCAGACCCAGCACCGAAACGTCTGGGCCTCCGCGTCCAAGTGTTCTCGTTTTCATCGTCGACGCCTCCTTCATTGTAACACCTCGGACATGACACCGCTTCCCCGGCTCCATGGCGCCAGGACCAAACCTTTCATGGCCTTCTTCGTAAGTATACTCTTGCCTGGGAAGGCCACGGGGCTTTGAGGAGAGAACACCATGCGTCCACACCGGTTTGCCTTCGTCCTTGCTAGTGCGGCGGCGCTGGCTCTGCCCTGCGGGACGCCGGCCCAGGATCGGAGAGCCAGCCTGGCCCTGCCCCGCATCACCTCGCCCATCAAGGTGGACGGCGACCTCTCGGATCCGGGATGGAAGCAGGCGGTGCAGGTGGATTTGCCGTACGAGATCCACGTCACGGATAACGGGGCGCCGCCGGTGAAAACCACGGGCTATCTCGGATACGACTCCAAGTACTTTTACGCCGCCTTCCGCTGCGAGGACCCGCATCCCAGCCAGATCCGCGCCCCGTACGAAGACCGGGACTCGGTCTCTTCCGGCCAGGACTTCGCGGGCCTCTTTCTTGACCCGAGACACGACGGGCGGTCGGCCCTGGAGCTCTTCGTGAACCCCAGGGGCATCCAAAGCGACGGCATCACCAACGACGCCACGAGTCAGGAGGACTTCTCGCCCGACCTCTTTTGGGAGTCGGCGGCGAAGATCACGGCCCAGGGGTGGGATATGGAGATGCGCATCCCCCTCACCTCCCTGCGATACGCCAAGGGCGACCCGCAGACCTGGGGCGTCATCCTCTACCGCAACTACCCCCGGGGCTTCCGCTACCAGATCACCAGCGTTCGACTCCCCAAGGGAACCAACTGCACCGTCTGCCACGAAACAGACCTCACGGGTCTCTCGGGGCTGCCCTCCTCAAACCACCTGGTGGTGGCGCCCTACGCCACCGCCCTCGAGGTGGGACAGGCCAGGGGCGAGCCCGGCTCCTCCTTTCTCAACAAGCCCGTGGAGGGCGACGGCGGCGCGGACGTGAAGTGGAACCCTGGGCCCGACACGGCGCTGGATCTGACCTTGAATCCCGATTTTTCCCAAATCGAATCGGACGTCGCGCAGATCTCCATCAACCAGCGGTTCGCCCTCTTCTATCCGGAAAAGCGCCCTTTCTTCATGGAGGGGGTGGACCTCTTCCAGACCCCCATCGACGCCGTCTACACGCGCACCATCACCTCGCCCAGATGGGGCTTGCGCGCCACGGGCAAGATCGGCGCCATGGCCTACACGGTTCTCACGGCGCAGGACCGAGGCGGCGGGCTGGCTATCATTCCCGGGCCCGAGTCATCCTCCTTTGCTCCTCAGGATTTTGGCTCCATGGTGACCATCGCCAGGGTGAGACAGGATGCGGGCCGGTCCTTCTGGGGCTTCCTGGTGACGGACCGGGAGAACGAGGGGGGCAGCTACAACCGCGTGGCGGGACCCGACTTCCAGTGGCGGCCCAACGACACCGATCAGGTGACGGGCCAGTTCCTCTACAGCACCACCAAGACGCCCGGCCGCCCCGATGCCAGCCCCGAGTGGGACGGCCGGCGCCTCGACGGCGGCGACGCCTACCTCGTCTACGACCACAGCGCCAAGGTCTGGCGGTGGAACCTCCAGTACAGGGACGTGAGCGGTGCCTTCCGCGCCGATTCGGGGTACGTCCCGCAGGTGGACTACCGGGAGGGGCGCGCCCGGCTTTCTTACAATGTTTACCCGGGTAATTTCTTCTCCCGCCTGGAGCCCGCCGTCATCGCCGAGCTGAAGTGGGACCGCTCGGGACAGCCGCTCTCTCGCGAGTGCTACGCGGGAATCAATTTTGAGGGGAGGCACAGCCTCAACGGCGAGCTCTTCTACCATCCCGTCCAGCAGCGCGCCGGAGGGAAACTGCTGAACGCCGGCGCCCTTTATTTTTCCAGCTCGCTCTCTCCCTCGGCCGTCGTCTCGAGCCTCTACGTGGAGGGCAACGTGGGCCAGGCCATCGACTACGACGGGGCCCGGGTGGGCCGCGGGGGGGACGTGAACGCGTCGGCGACCATCCGCCCGACGGCCCACCTCGCCGTGGTGCTCAACGGCGAGCGCACGTGGCTGAACCTTCCGCAGGGCAGCCTCTTCACCGCCAACACGCTTTACCTGAAGGGCACCTACAACTTTTCCTCCCGGTCCTTCCTGAGGGTCATCGCCCAGTGGCTCGAAACCCGGCGGAACCGTGCCCTTTACCCTCAAGAGGTCCCCCGGCGCGACGGCGGCCTCACGGGATCGGTCCTCTTCGCCTACAAGCTCAACTGGCAAAGCGTCCTCTACGTGGGGTACGGAGACAACCGGGTCCTTACACCCCAGCATGGCTTCCAGCCCGCCGATCACCAGGTGTTCCTCAAGATCAGCTATGCGTTTCAAAGGTAGGAAACTGTTGGCTGTTGGCGAATCGCCGCGAGCGGGGAATAGGAAACGGGGAGGGATCAATGATCCGTTGTTCGCCGCCCGCTCGCACCTGCGAGCTTTTCACTTATCACTTTTTACTTCTCACTCTTCACGTTTCACTCTCTCCCAAAGGCAGCCTCACGATGAAGCACGCCCCCGGCGGCGGATCGTTGTTCAGCGCCGTAACGGTGCCCCCGTGCGCGCTCACATAGTGGCGCACCAGAGCGAGGCCCAGGCCCCGGTGGCCCGTACGGGTCGTGAAAAAGGGCTCGAAGATGGCGGTACCGTGCCCGGGAGGGATGCCAGGGCCCTGGTCCGTGAACCGGACGTGGCACGACCCGTCCGACCTCTCCGCGTCCACGTGAACGGTTCCCCCGGGCGGAGACTGCTGGAGCCCGTTCCTGAGCAGGTGCGTGAAGGCCAAAATGAGTTTGCCTGGAACCCCCACTACCTCAAGGCCGGGGGGAACGCCGAACACGACTCGCTGCCTTGAACCAGGGACCTCCTCGTCCACGCCCGCCATGGCCGCGAGGAGGAGATCCCGTAGAGCGCTGGCGATGAACTCCTTGTCCAGCAGAGGCTGGCCCAGTTCCATCATGTCCTTCATGAGACGGTCCAGCCGATTCATCTGGCCTTCCATAATGTCCATGTGAACGGCCAGATCCCCCAGTTTGGGCGCCGACTTCGCCACCACGGCGGCGTTCACCTGAATGGCGAAGAGGGGGTTGCGCACCTCGTGGGCCAGGCCCTGCACGAGCTGGCCCACGGTGGCCTGGGTGCGGGAGCGGGCGAGCTTCTCCTCCAGTTTGCGCCGCTCCGTTTCGGCCTGCTTGCGCTCGGTGACGTCGCGAATATACCCGCCGACCCCTACATGGCCGTCCGCCAGCTTCACGGGGAATTTCACGGTTTGATAGACTCGGGAGCCGACGAATTCCTCACCCGTGATCGCCTGACCCCGATCCAGGACCTCTCGGTCCCCCTGCCGGCATCGCTCGGCGGCTGGCGCGGGCATGAGGTCGAAGTCCGTGCGGCCGAGCACCGCCGGCTCGGAAAGACCGAAGAACTCACTGTTAGTGCGGTTGCTGATGAGGTAGCGAAAGGACTCGTCCTTGAGAAACACCATATCGGAGGTGGCCTCGATGAAGGTGCGATAGCGCCGCTCCGAATCCTCCAAGACCATCTCGGCCCGCTTGCGCTCGGTGACGTCGCGGGCGGTGGTGTGCATGTAGGCTTTCCCCCCCACGACGATCCCGCGGTTGCTGAACTCGGTGTCCACCTTGCTCCCGTCCTTGCGCAACAGTCTCGCTGCAGTGGCGATGGCCTCACCCGCCATGATTCGGTCGTGAAAAGTTCGGTAGGCCTTCAGATCCTGGTCTTCGTGCAAGTCCGGGATGCACATGGCGAGGAGCTCATCGCGGCCATAGCCCGTGAGGGCGCAGGCGGCCTGGTTGACGGCGATGAATCGCGACCCCTCATCGCTGATGAAGATGGCGTCCCGGGAGCCTTCGAAGATGGCCGTATACCAGGCAAGGGCCTTCTGGGTTTCCTTCTCGGCCCCTTCCTTTTCGAGCATGCCCCCGGGGACGCCTGGGGGGTCGTTTGAGGGCGATGGAGCGGGCGGGCGGGATGGGTCACCGGACATGGGTGTCTCCTGCAGAAGCAAGTGGCCCAAGTATACGCGGATAGTGCACCCAATGAAACCTTCGGCCATGGCGCACCGTTCCTTGCACCAGTGGCATGGCCTATTGACACGCCTTGCCGAGCCTGGTATACTTACCGGTAGGTAGTATGCCCTCACGGAGGGGGCTGGGGGGGATCCGTGGAACGCATCGGCGTGCAAAGCGATCCAGATACGGGCGTGCGCCAGCGCCTCATGGCCGCGGCCACCGACCTCTTTGACCGCAAGGGGTACGCGGCGACCTCGGTGCGGGAGATCGTGGAGGCGGCAGGCGTCACCAAACCGGTCCTCTATTACCATTTCGGGAGCAAGGAGGGGCTCTACCTTGCGCTCTTCCAGGAGACCTTCGCGGCATTCATGGAGACGCTGGCGGAGCCCATGGAACCGGCGGCCTCCGCTCGGGAGCGCATTCTGGAGCTTTGCGACCGGGCCTTCGTCTTTCACGCGGCCCACCTCCCCCTCGTCCGGCTTATGTACGCCATCTACTACGGCCCTCCTCAAGGGGCCCCGCCCTTCAACTTCGACGCCACCCACGACGCCTTCCAGAACCTGACAGCCGCCATCATCGAGAAGGGCATCCGTTCCGGCGAACTCAAAAAGGCCCTGGTGGAGGACGCCACGTGGGCCGTCCTCGGCGCCATGAACATCGCCATGGAGGTGGACCTGTGCCACCCCGAGCAATCGCTCGGGCGGGAAGGCTTGGCACGCCTGCTCAACGCAGTTTTCGACGGCATCGCCGTTCCTCGACACGAACACAGGGGGGTTCGATCATGACACGTTCCATCTTCTCCACGGCCTGGGCCACCGCGTTTGCCTTCATGGCGGCGTCCGCCCTCATCCTCGCGTCCACCGCCTGCTCCCAGAAAACCCAGGGCCAGGCCCAGAGCGGGAAACCGCCCGTGGCCGTGGACACGGCCCGCGCCGGCACCGCTGACTTCCAGGAGAGCACGGAGGTGGTGGGCACCCTCACGGCCAAATCCGACGTGGAGGTCAAATCCGAATACAGTGGCGTCATCACGCAGATTTACGTCACCGAGTGGGTCCCCGTAAAGAAGGGCCAGCCCCTGGCTCGCCTGGACGACCGCGAGAACCGGGCCAGCCTCCTTCAGGTCAAAGCCGAGGCGGCCCGCGCCAGCCGCGAGTACGAGCGGGCCGTGAAGCTCAAGGAAGTGGGCCTCATGACCCAGCAGGGCTTGGAGGATACCCAGACCCAGCGCGACGCCGCCAAGGCCATGCTGGAGCTGGCTCAGACCAAGCTCGACAAGGCCCTGATCCGCTCCCCCATCGACGGGGTCATCGCCTCCCGGGGCGTGAGCGTAGGCGACCGCGTGGAGAGCATGGGCGGTGATCCCATGTTCCGCATCGTGGACAACCGCCTCTTCGACCTGAAGGTGACCGTGCCTTCGGGGAAAATAGGCGCCGTCCGCGTGGGCCAGCCGCTCGCCTTCACCACCGAGGCCGTTCCCGGGCGTACCTTCGAGGGCAAGGTGGCCTTCATCAACCCCGCCGCGGACGAGGCCAGCCGCGCCGTGGAGGTGGTGGCCGAGGTGCCCAACCCGGACGGCGCGCTGCGTACGGGCCTCTTTGTCAAAGGGAAGATCGTGACGGGGACCCGGGCCGGCGTCCTTCAGATACCCCGCGCCGCGCTCCTCACGTGGGATCTGGAGTCGAAGAAGGCCGAGTGCTTCGTCGTCCAGGGGGACAAGGCCTTCCGGCGCACCGTGACCACGGGTGCCAGCGAAGGCGACACCGTGGAAGTGGCCTCGGGCCTGAGCCCGGGCGACACGGTGGTGACGCGCGGCGCCTTCAACCTCAGCGACGGGGACCGCGTGGCGGTGGGGGGCGGGACGCAAGACGCGGGACGGTAAACGCGAGACGCGAGACGCGAGACGCAAGACGCGAGACGCGAGACGCAAGACGCGAGACGCAAAGAGGAAAGTAATGTTCGCTCCATCGCGTCTCGCTTAATCGCCCACTCGCGTCTCGCTTCTTCAAAGGGAGCCTCCGAAGATGTTTTTATCCAACCTGTCCATCAAGCGCCCCGTCTTCGCCACGGTGATGATGCTGGCGCTGCTGACCCTCGGCCTCTTCTCCTACAAGCGCCTGGCCATCGACATGATGCCGGACGTGGAGATCCCCGTGGTCTCCATCTTCACGACCTACCCGGGCGCGAGCCCCGAGACCGTAGAGCGCGAGGTGAGCCGCCGCATCGAGGAGGCGGTGAACCCAATCCCGGGCGTAAAGCACGTCTCCTCAACGTCCCGGGAAGGCCTCTCCAGCGTCATCGTGGAATTCGAGCTGAACGTGAAGGTGAACGAGGCCTCCGAGGAAGCCAGGGCCAAGATCAGCGGCATCCGCAACGAGCTGCCCCAGGGCATCGAGGAGCCCGTCATCCAGAAGCTAGATCTCCAGGCCACGCCCATCATTTCCCTGGCGGTGCGCTCCGACACCATGTCGCCCCGCGACCTGACCACTCTCACGGACCGCCGTATCCGCCGCCGGCTCGAGAACATCCCCGGCGTGGGCAAGGCCAAACTCGTGGGCGGCCTCAAGCGGGAGGTAAACATCAACGTGGACCCTGCCCTGGTCCAGGCCATGGGGCTGGGCGTGGACGAAGTCCTCTCCGGCATCGCGCGGGAAAACGTAAACACGCCGCTGGGACGGCTGAACCGGGGCTCCAGCGAGATGCCCCTGCGCATCTCGGGCAAGCCCACGGAGGTGGCGGGCTTCGGCCCCATGGTCATCGCCGCGCGCGGGGGCCATCCCGTCACCCTCTCCGAAGTGGCTCAGGTGGTGGACGGCGTGGAAGAACAGCGTTCCTTGGCCCTCATCAACGGCGTCCCCGCCGTGGCCCTGGACATCCAGAAGCAGTCCAAGGCCAACGTGGTGGACACGGTGGACCGGGTCAAGAAGGAGATCGCCAAGCTCCAGCGGGAGGTTCCCCCGGGCGTCAAGATCGAGGTGGTGCGCGACAGCTCGTCCATCATCCGCGAGTCCGTCTCGGACGTGCAGACGACCCTCGTCCTCGGCGGCCTCCTCACGGTCCTCATCGTCTTCTGCTTCCTCAACTCATGGCGCTCCACGGTCATCACGGGCCTCACCCTCCCCATCAGCGTCATCTCCGCCTTCATCCCCATGTACTTCCTGGGCATGACGCTAAACGTCCTCACCCTGATGGCGCTCTCCCTAGCCATCGGCCTCCTCATCGACGACGCCATCGTGGTGCGGGAGAATATCGTCCGGCACCTGGAGAAGGGGCAGGACCACATCACGGCGGCCCGTGACGGCACCGCGGAGATCGGCCTCGCGGTCCTCGCCACCACCTTCTCCATCGTGGCCGTCTTCGTGCCCGTAGCCTTCATGAAGGGCATCATCGGACGCTTCTTTTACCAGTTCGGCCTCACCGTGGCCTTCGCCGTCCTCGTCTCCCTCTTCGTGTCCTTCACCCTCGACCCCATGCTCTCCTCGCGGTGGGTGGACCCGGACGTCGAACGCAAAGGTAAGCGGAAGTTCATCACGCGCCTGCTGGACCGCTTCAACACCTGGTTCGACCGCACGGCGGACCGCTACAAGCTGCTCATCGCCTGGGCCCTGGACCACCGCAAGACGGTGCTCGGCGTGGCCTTCGCCGCCTTCGTGGCGGGGCTCTTCGTCATGAGCCAGCTCCAGAGCGAGTTCTTCCCGTCTTACGACCACGGCGAATTCGTGGTGCGGTACAAAACCGCCCCAGGCGCCTCCATGGAAGAGGGGCGCGGGCGAATGGACGCGGTGCTGGCCGTGCTGAAGTCTTACCCCGAAGTGGCGCACACCTACGGCGCCATCGGCGCGGGGGACCAGGACACGGTGCGCGACGCCTACGTCTACATCAAGCTCAAGGAGAAGTCCGAGAGAAGGCGTGACCAGAAGGCCCTCATGACCGCCGTGCGGGCCAGCCTGGAGCGCATTCCGGGCCTCGTCATCTCCGTGGAGGAGGACCCCGACAGCTTCCAGAAACCCATGCAGGTCTACATCCGCGGCGAGGACATCCCCAAGCTCAAGCACTACGCCGCCCTGCTCAAAGCCGAGGTCTACAAGATCAAGGGCATCGTGGACCTGGATGTCTCTATGGAACAGGACCTGCCCGAATACCGGCTCACGGTGGACCGGGAGCGCGCCGCCCAACTGGGCCTCTCCACGGCGGACGTGGTCCGCACGGTGAGCGCCATGGTGGGAGGACAGGTGGCCTCCACCTACGAGGACAAGGAAGGTGAAGCCGTGGACGTGCGCGTCCGCCTCCCCGGAAGTTTGCGTGAAAACATCAGCCAGGTGGGCGACCTGCGCCTCTCCGTCCCGGGCGCTTCGGGCAAGGTAGCCCTCGTCCCCCTCTCAGACCTGGTAGCGATCCGGCGCTCCGTCTCCCCGGCGGAGATCAGCCGCAGGGATTTGAGCCGCCAGGTGGTCCTTTCCGCCAACCTGGACCGCCTCCCCCTGGGCACCGCCAGCGCACAGGTCATGGCCGCCGCCGCCCGCATTCCCATGGAGCCGGGCTACCAGGTGGTGCTCTCCGGCGACACGGAGATGATGGAGGAATCCTTCGGGTACATGGGCGAGGCGCTCCTGCTCGCCATCATTTTCGTGTACCTCATCCTCGCCGCCCAGTTCGAGTCCTTCATCGATCCTTTCGCCATCATGCTGTCCCTGCCCCTCTCCATCGTGGGCATGGCGGGCATGCTCTTCCTCACCCGCGACACGGTCAACATGATGTCCCTCATCGGCCTCATCATGCTCATGGGCCTGGTGACCAAGAACGCCATCCTGCTCGTGGACTTCACCAAGGTTCTCAAGCGAGGCGGCATGGGCCGGAGGGAGGCTCTCATCACGGCGGGGCGCACGAGGCTGCGGCCCATCATGATGACGACCCTGGCCATGATCTTCGGCATGCTGCCCCTGGCGCTGGGCATCGGGCAGGGCGCCGAAATGAGGGCCCCCATGGCTCGCGCCGTCATCGGCGGCCTCATCACGTCCACCGTCCTCACGCTCCTGGTCGTGCCCGTGGTCTACACCCTCCTCGACGACTTCGCGGGATGGGTACACCGGCGCTGGGCGGGAGCTCCTCAGGAGACTACGCCATGATTGGAAACAGACGAATTGCCTGTGGGCGGATGAGCCGGAGGCGAGGAATCCTTGCCCAGCCATTCGCACGCTCCGCGGCACGATGCGCCCTGACCCTCGCGCTCGTGCTGGCGCTCCTTCCCGCCAAGGCCTTCTCGCAGGAAGCCGTGACGACACTCACCCTCGGCCAGGCCCTGGCCATCGCCGACGGCCACAACCGCGACATCCAAAAAGCCGAGGAATACCGCCACTGGGTGAAAGGCAAATACGTGGAAGAGCGCGCCTCGGCTCTGCCCCAATTCACCCTCAGCGCCTCGGGCCGCCGGGACGTGGATCAGGCCTCCCTCTTCAAGGAGCTCTTCCCCACCACCACGGACACTCACTCCGCCGAGGTGGGCCTCAGCCAGGCCCTCTTCACCTGGGGCCAGGTGGGCGCGGCCATCAAGGCAGCCAAGGTGGGCATGGAAACCGCCGAAGAGCAGCTCCGCCTCTACCGCCAGGCGGCCCGCCGGGACGTGACGGCGGCCTTCTACGACGTGCTCCTCGCCAGGGAACTGGCGGACATCGCCGCCGAGAACCTCACGCAGAAGGAGCGCCACCTGGACGAGGCGCAAAAGAAGTTCGGCCTGGGCACGGCCACGGACTACGACGTGCTCGCCGCCCGCGTGGACGCCGAGAACGCCCGCCCCGCGGTCATTCGAGCCCGCAACCTCGTGAGGGTGACCCGGGACCAGCTCCGTTTCCTCCTGGGCCAGGACTCGGGCGACGTGGACGTGGCGGGGTCCCTTGACATCTCGCCATCCCAGCCCCCGCCCTACGAGAGCGTCCTCGCCACGGCCTTTCAGCGCCGCCCTGAACTCACGGGACAGGCCATGAACGTGGAGGTCTACAAGCAGCTCGTGAAGATCGCCAAGGCTGGCGACAAGCCCCGCCTGGACCTGGCCGCCAACTACGGCTACAAGTGGACCGACGCGGGCAGCTCCCTGTTCAACGGCGTCCCCACCCGCATGAACCCCGAGGGCACCTACTGGTCCCTCGGCGTCTACCTCAAGTTCGCCTTCTTCGACGGCATGCGGACCAAGGGACAGGTCATGCAGGCCCGCTCCGACCAGACCACCCAGGAGATCCAGCTCGCCAAGCTTCGCGACCAGGTGGCCCTCCAGACCCGCACCGCCGTGGACGCCGTCAAGGAAAACGGAGAGATCGTCACGGCGCTCTCGGGCACCGTGGAGCAGGCCCAGAAGGTCCTCTTCATGGCCGACAAGGGCTATGAGTACGGCGTCAAGACCAAGCTCGACGTGGATGATGCCCAGCAGAACCTCAACCAGGCCCGCGGCAACCTCGCCCGCGCCAAGCGCGATTACCTCGTGGCACAGGTGAATCTCCTCTGGACCCAAGGCGTGCTGGGGGAGGAAACGACCGAGCCCGAGAGCCGGGGAGCGGGAGAGCCGGGGAAAGACGCCAAGTAAGAAGGCCTGTTAGGATTCCAAATGGAACCTTGGCAGGCGGTTGAGAACCCCTCAGGCCGCGTTGCCAGCCTCGCCGGCGAAGCAGTAGCGGGGGGCGTTACCGAGAGACGCCTCCCGGTTCACGCGAATCTTCGCGGCCGGAGACCGCTCCCACACCGGTAAGGGGCATCACAAGGGCGGGCAAGCGTGCCCGCCCCACGGAGACCCACATCGCGGTTAGCGACCGCTCCCACGAGAGAGGGGGGTCTCGCTACGCCTCCCCGTTCCAGGGGAAGCGGATGGTGGCGAGGAGGCCGAAGAGGGCGGTGAAGCCGAGGATGACGAGCGAGGGCAGGAGGGCGCTCCCGAAGTCTCCGCCCCGCCAGATGACGGCGTCGAGGCCGTCCATGGCCCAGCGGGTGGGAACAGCCAGGGTGCACGCCTGCATCCACCTGGGGAAGAGGAAGGCGGGGACCCAGCCGCCGCCGAGCATGGTGAGGATGAGGACGGCAAAGACGGCGATGCCCCGCGTCGCCTGCGGGGTTTTGCCGAAGGCCGCGATCATGAGCCCGAAGACGGAAGCCATGCAGGCGGAGGCGGCGCAGAGGAGCAGAAAGCCCGGCCAACTCCCGTTCACGCGCACGCCGAAGACAACCATGCCCGCCCCCAGCGTCACCGCCAGGGTCAGTCCGGCGATGGCCGCCCCGCTCAAGGCCCTGCCCAAAACCACCGTCCCCTTGGAGATGGGAGCGGCGCGCAGGCGCCTCCACAATCCCAACTGCCGCTCCGTTAAAACACCCACGCCGAGCTCGATGGCCGCGAAGAGGATGAACTGGATGCCCATGCCCGCGAAGGAGTGGGCGTACCCGTTGTAGACTTCGCCCTCGCGGCCCGTGACGGCCTCCTCCTTCACCTGGTAAGGCATGGTAAAACCTCCCGCGGGGAGGGATTTGCCTTCCGCCAGGGCTGCCGCCTGGCGGTCCTGCCACTTCTCCACGCTTTCCAGGAGACTTTTCAGGGAGTCCCGGTCCGCGGAGGGGAGGGATGTGCTGGCTTCGATCTTCTGGAGCGATTCCTTCATCGCCACCCGCCCCTGCTGGCCCGTGAAAGCCTCCTTGCTCACCGACTCCATGACGTGCTCGGTGAGGATGCCCCGAACCATGGCCATCTCCGCCGAACTGGACGGATCGTAGAGGAACTGGATCTCGGGCTTGGTCTCGCCACCGAAGAGAGCCCGGGTGGCTTGGCCGCCGAATCCCGATGGCAGGACGAGCCCCACGGCGGCCTTTCCTTTGCGCACGGCATCCTTCACTTCAGCCGCCGTCGCGGCCTTGAGCTCGATGGCCTTGTCCTGGCCCAAGGCCCGCAGGATTTCCTTGGAGAGCGGGCTCCCGTCCAGGTCCGCGGCGCGCACCTGGACTCGCGCCTGTTCGGATGATCCGGACCCGGAGAAGAGGAAACCGAAGAAGGCGGCGAGGACGATGGGGGTGACGAAGCTGATGACGACGGCGCGGCGGTCGCCCAGGAAGAGCTTCAGATCCTTCCGGATGAGAGCCACCACCGTTCGGAGGTTCATGAGTCCCTCAAATTGCGGCCCGTGAGGGTCAGGAAGACCTCTTCCAGCGCCGGGCGGTCGCTGGCAACATTGGAGACCGAGGCGCCGTGGGCACGAAGCCAGCTCAACGCGGAAGCGCCTCCCGCCGCCAGGTCTTCGAGCCCCAAGGTGATCTTGGTCCCGGAGGCTTCCGCCGAGGCTATCCCCGGGAGAGTGCTCAGGGAGGAGGCCCACTCGGGCCGCGGAGGCTCGGCCAGGTCCACGACCATGCGCTCCCCCGAGGGAAGGAGCTTGCGAAGCGCGGCCAGATCGCCCTGGGCCACTACCTTGCCGTGATCCACGATGACGATTGGGTCGCAGAGGCGCTCGGCCTCCTCCATGTAATGGGTGGTGTAGAGGATGGCCTTGCCGCGGTCCCTGAGGCCTTCGAGGGTATCGAAGATGGCGTTGCGGCTCTGCGGGTCCACCCCCGCCGTGGGTTCGTCCAGCAGAAGCACCTCGGGGCCGTGCAGGAGGCCGGCGGCAAGATTGAGGCGGCGCTTCATGCCGCCCGAGTAGGTTTTGACCTTGTCCTTGCCCCGGTCCGACAGGCCCGCCACGGCCAGGGCTTCACCCATGGCGCGCTCCAACGACCGCGCCCCCATGCCCTGGAGGGAGCCGAAGAAACGGAGGTTGTCCAGGGCGGAGAGGTCGTCGTAGAGGGCCAGGTCTTGCGGCACGAGGCCGATCTTGCCCTTGCCCGGGTCCGCGTCGCCCTCCAGGCGGCGGCCCTCCACGAGGATCTGCCCTTCGTCGGGCCTCACCAAGCCGGAGAGCATCGACACGGTGGTCGTCTTGCCCGCTCCGTTGGGGCCGAGCAGGCCCAGGATGCGCCCCGGCTCCACCGAGAGGGATACGCCGTCCACGGCCCGGAGCGGGCCGAAGGACTTCTTGAGTGCTCGGGCTTCTAACATGGCCGTCCCTCGGGTGAGCCGTCCGCGAACCGCCGAAGCGGGCCATTCCGACACATGCTGTAACGGGCCATGCCCGAGAAAGTTTCTTTCGCCGCGGCAACGCGGTCCAGGCGGTTTTTTCAACAGCCTGCTAGAGGGCCAGACCAAGAGTGAACAGGCCGATCCCCGCCGCGCCTACGGCCAACGAACCGACCCAGACCATTTTGTTCCTCGTGAGAGCCGCCACGGCGCCGAGGGCGATGGACACCTGGAAGAGCGCCACCGCGCCGGCAAACCGGTGGTGGAGGTGGATGAGGTGCTCGGCCTCCTCGCCCTTCTCGTCACGCTCCTTCTCCAGCTCTTCCGCTTTGGCCTTGATGTCCTTCTGCTCCTCGCCGTAGCGGGCCTTGGCCTCCCCATAGGCGGCGGGAGGCTCTTTCCCCATGGCCAGCCAGGAAGTCCTTGAGGCCTCCTGCACCGCCGCCTTTACCCCTTTCGCCTGGTAGAAGGCCCACTGGTCCGATGCCTTGGCCTGCAGGACCGTGCCCTCCGTCTTGAGGATGAGGGCCTCGTTGACCGTGGCCCCCGCTCTCAAGGCCGATACCGCCGCAAAGACCGCCAGGATCGCCGTGCTGAGGGCGATGAGCTTCAAAAAGCGGCCGCCCTCATGTTCCAGCTCTTCCTTGATGACTTCGTGGAGATGCTCCGTCTCGACTTCGGGTCCCTCGGGCATGGTGCCTCCTTCCTGTCGGATGATGTGCGTATCTCCTACTGCCCCTCCTGCGGATAGGCGGGCAAAGGGGGCGGCGGCGCGGGCAGCGTCATGGGCTTGGCGTGGATTTTCTCCATGAGCACCTCCACGGCCTTTTCGAGCTGGGCGTCCTTGCCGGCGAGCACGTCGCCCGGCAGGTCGTCCACCTCCACGTCCGGATCCACGCCGTGGTTCTCGATGACCCACTGGGAGTGGAGGCCGTAGAGGGCGTCCTCGGGGATGGTCACATACCCTCCGTCGCACAAGGGCCAGAAGCCGCGGATGCCGCGCACGCCGCCCCAGGTTCTCGTGCCGATGACGGGTCCGAGGCCGTACTTGCGGAAGTAGTAGGGGAAGATGTCGCCGTCCGAAGCCGAGTAATGGTTGATGAGGCACGCCATGGTGCCGTGCATCACCTGGGCCGGAATGGTGAAGCGCGCGCCCTCGCGGTTCGTGTCCATGCCCACGAGGACCCGCCGCAGGCGCTCCAGGAGGATTTGGTCGATCTCGCCGCCGCCGTTCCAGCGGTCGTCGATGATGAGTCCCTCCTTGGGCGTCTGCCAGTAGAACTGCCGGATGAACTCCTTCATCCCCGTCTCGTCCATGTCGGTGAGATAGAGGTAGCCGATCTTGCCGCCTGAGAGGCGGCTCACCTCGGCGCGGTTGTGGTCCACCCAGTCCTTCAAGCGCAGCTCCAGCTCTTCGGGGACGGGCTTCACGGTTACCTCCCGGCGGCCCTTTCCGGCGGCGTCGCCGGCCACCGTCAGGGTGACCGTCTGGCCGAGGGTGCCCGCGAAGAGGCTGTAGGGGTTGGCGGGGGCTTTGAGGGCATGGCCGTTCACGGCGAGGAGGACGTCTCCGGCGTTCACGTTCACGCCGGGCTCAGTGAGCGGTGAGCGCAGGGACGCCTTGGAGTTGTCTCCCGCGTAAATCTTCGCGAAGGTGTAGAGGCCCGAAGTTGTATCGAGCGCCAGGTCCGCGCCCATCAGGCCCGTGGGAACGTAGGGGTTCTTGAAGTCGTCGCCTCCGCCCACGTAGGTGTGGGAGTTGTGAAGCTCACCGATCATCTCCCCGGTGACGTAGTTCAGGTCCTCCCGGCAGGCCAGCAGCGGAAGGAACGGCTCGTACTGGATGCGAACCTTGTCCCAGTTGACCCCGTTCGTTTCGCGGCTGAAGAAGAAGTCACGCTCCAGGCGCCAGGCCTCCCCGAACATCTCCTTCCACTCCGCCACGGGATCCACCAGGGCCTTCATGTGGGTCAGATCGAGCTTGTGGCTCTTGGCCTCGCCGCCCGCCTTCTGGTCATCGGCCGGCAGGGCCGAGGCGGTGGTGTAGTCCTCCTTGTCCTGGGTCAGAACCGTGGAGCCGTCGGCGCTGAGGGCGTAGTCCTTGAGGGGAGAGACGAGTACCGCATCCTTGCGTTTGGCCATGTCGAAGACGTGCAGCGCCGGCTCCTCCCCGGGAAGGGCTGTTTCGAAGCTCTTCAGCGGGACGGTCATGTAATAGACCCGGCCCGAGGCCGCCCTGAGGTGCCGGATGTTCCCGGCGGGTATGGGCAGGGGAACCACGCGCTGGGCCAAGCCCTGCATGTCGATCCGGATGGCCGGAATCACCCCCGGCTTCCAGGGGGCCGCTTTCGGTTCCTCGGCGGATTTTACGGCGCCCTCGTCGGAGCGGGGCGCGAAAGGCGAGGCCTCGCCGGCCTGAAGAGTGGCGGCGTAGATGCCGTCCATCTTGAGACTGGCCACGTTGAACTCGGTCTGGCTGAAGACGGGGTTCTCGTGGCGCGCCGAGATGAAGTAGAGGTACTTGCCGTCGGGGCTGAAGACGGGCTCGCTATCATCGGTCTGGCCCATGCTTACGGCGTAGGACTTGGCCTCCTTCACGTTGTAGAAGTAGATCCGGCCCATGTAGGTGGAGGCGTCGTCGTCCGAGCCCATGTCCTGGGAACCTGCCTTGGTGTAGGCGAGCCAGAGGCCGTCGGGCGACCATGAGACATGGTGCATTTCCTCGCGGCGGTCCTGGCCAACCTTCACGGCGCGCCTGCTCGCCACGTCCAGGACCCAGAGGACGTGATCGCTGTCCGAGTAGGCCAGCCTGGCCCCGTCGGGCGACCATGTAGGTCCGTAGAGATAGCCCTTGGTCCTCTCCGTGAGGAGGGACTCCTCGCCCTCGCCGCCGGCGGGGCGCACAGCCATCTCGGCTTCGCCCGTGCGGTCCGTCACGTAGGCGACCCATTTCCCGTCGGGCGACCACGCCGGATACATCTCCCGGGCGCCGGAGGTTTGCGTCAGGTCGCGCGTGTTGCCGTGTTCCTCGGGCACCGTGAAGACTTCACCGCGGGCGCCGAAGAGGGCCCGCTTGCCGTTGGGGGCGATGCCGAAGGACATGATGGTCTTGGAGGCATCCACCCACCGGGGGCGCGTGCGCACGCCGTCGCTGGGCACCGTCACATCGAGCGTGTGGATCTGCTCCGAAGGCAAATCCATGACGCAGAGAGCGCCGGCCTCCTGGAAGACGATGCCCGTATCGCCCAGGCTGGGCCAGTCCATGTCGTAGCCCGTGAAGTGGGTCACCTGCCGGAAGGCCTTGGTCTTGAGGTCGTAGGCCCACAGGTTCAGGCGCCCCTCAGGACCCCGGTCGGAGGCGAAATAGATCGTGTCCCCGGCCCACATGGGGAAGGTGTCGGTGCCCTTCCAGTCCGTCACGCGTTCGCAGGCGTGGCTCGTGAGGTCGTAGATCCACACGTCCTGCGCCAGGCCGCCGTAATATCGCTTCCAAGTGCGGAAGTTGCGGAAGATCCGGTTCATGGCCAGTTTGGAGCCATCGGGGCTGTACGTGGCGAGGCCCGCCGTGTCCACGGGCAGGCGCACGGGAAGGCCGCCCTCCACGGGTACGACGAAGAGGCGTCCGAACCAGGAATTGAAGGTGTCCCGCCGGGAGAGAAAGACGATGCCCTTGCCGTCCGGGGTCCAGGTCACCACCATGTTGTCGGGCCCCCACCGCATGGGCGCGTCCTCCACCACGTCCGAATGGAAGGTCAGGCGCTTGGGCGTGCCCCCCTGCGCGGGCATGACGTAGACGTCCGTATTGCCGTCGTACTGGCCCGTGAAGGCGATGAACTTTCCGTCGGGAGAGAAGCGCGGCATGAGGTCGTTGCCCCGGTCCGTGGTGAGGCGCTGGGCTACGCCCCCCTGCCGGCTCACCTTCCAGAGGTTTCCGCCGCTTTCGAAGACGATCTCATTCCCGTGGAGCGCGGGAAACCGGATGAGGGCGTTCTCCGCGGCCCGCGCGGGACCCGTCCACGCCGCTCCCGTCAAGACCACGGCCAGAGCCAGGAGCCAGGCGCACCCCAGGCCGCCCGGCCGCTTCGATTCTCGTCTTCCGATCAAGCGCCTGTGCATGGTGAAATCCTTTCCCAAAGGGTGAAGCGAGCCCGTGATCAGGCAACCCGGCGGCGGGCGGAGGGTGGTCTCACAGCCCGCCTCTGCAAGGCCATTATAGGCGCTCCTTGGGGGCCGAAAAAGCGAGGCTGAGAACGTACGCCGAAAGGCCGCATCGGTGCGGCTTGGCCGCCAACCGGCCCGGGGAAGGGACGCCTTTATCCTCGCATCCCTTCCCCGGGTTCATAGGTCCCAACTCCCGGCCGCTCTTATTTCGGCTCGGGTCCCTGGGTCACGCGGACCAGCCCGCCGGGGCGCACCCACTTGGCGTAAGCGGCCTGAATCTGCGGCGCCGTGAGGGCGAGGTATTTGTGAGCCGCCAGGGTGGGTTCATCCAGGGGCAGATCGTGGCTCGAACGGTAGATCAGCCCGTGGGCGATGCTGCCGACACTCGATTCCGAGAGCGGGATCTCGCGCAGCACCAACGCCTTCGCCTTCTGCAGCTCCACCGGCGTGACGGGCGCCGAGCACATGGACGCCAGCTCGTGCGCAACCATGGCCTGGGCTTTGGATACGTTGGGCGGATCGCAGCCGTAGCGCACCTGGTAAAGGGAGCGTTTCTGGCCCACCTCGAAGGTGGAGGAGACCGTGTAGACCAACCCTCCCTTCTCGCGCAGGTCGCGGTAGAGGCGCGTGGCGTAGAAGGCGCCTCCGAGCACGTGGTTGCCTAGCTCCAAGGCGTAATAGTCGGGATTGGAGCGGTCAAGGCCGAGGGTCTCGGCGAGGGTCACCTCGTCCTGCACGCGGCTGCTGTCGGGCACCACCGTGGAGGATGGCTTATTGGGGGGCACGGCGGCCAGGATCGTCTCGGGCTTGGGCCCCGACGCCTTCCATTCCCCAAAATACTTCTCCACGGCTGCTTTGGCCTCCTCGGGCGTGACCTTGCCCATGACCACGATGGTCGTGAGGTCGGGCCGGAAGACCCTGGCGTAGTACTCCTTCACCGCTTGCAGCGTGAGGGAGGAGACGGTCTGGGGCGTGGCTTCCCTGAGGCTGGGGTCGTCCTTGGGGAAGAGGGCCGCGTCGAGGGCCCGGCCCGAGAGATAGAAGGGGCTCTGCAGGAGGCCCGCCACGGAGCGCGCGGTCTGCGCCTGCATGATGGTGAACGCCTGCTCGGGCAGGGCCGGGTTCAGCTCGTTGGCGGCCAGGAGCTGGACGGCCCGGTCGAAGTGGTCCGAGAGGGCCTCCACCGAGAAGCGGGTGCCCGCGGATTCCTTGGCGCCGATGTCGTCCAGGGCTTTTTGGAAGGCGAGGCGGTCCAGGCTCGTGGTGCCGAAGGAGAAGAGCTGGTCCAGCACTTGATCCACTCCCTCTTGGCCCTTGGGCGTCTCCAGCTTGGGCTCGTTGCGGATCTGGCCCATGACGGTGACGGTGTCGCTGATGGACTCGGGCTGCACGATGAGCGTCAAGCCGTTGGGCAGGGTGGTGACCACGGGGTTCACCACGGAGGCCGGCACGGCGAGGCGGCCCAGGGCCTTCTCGGCCCAGACCGGAAGCTTGACGGCTTTGGGGTTCTTCGGGGCGAAGGACTCCTTCCCGCCGAATCCCTTGGGGGAGAGGGGCTTGCCCGAGGGCTGGGGGGTGAGGATGGCCACGACGGCGTGGTCCTGGTCCAAAGCCTGCCTGGCCAGCCGGTCTACGTCCGCCGCCGTCACCTTCTCCATGGCCCGCACGTCGTCGTCGGGGGAGGTCCGCCCCTCCACGGCGAGGGCCTGGGACCAGGCCCCGGCGAGGCCAGAAACGGAATTCTTCTGCAGCTCCGAATCGGCCAGCTCTTGCCGCTTGGCCGCCTCCACCAGATCCGCCGGAAGGCCCTTCTGCGCCGCTTCGGCCAGGATCCCCTTCACCTCCTTCACCAAACCCGCCGCATCGGCGCCCTTGGGGAAGACGGCGACGGCGAAACCGAGGGCGGCCTTCGGCAGGGCGCTCATCTGGAAGCCGGCGTAGAGGGCCTTGCCCTGAGGCACGAGTCCGTAAAGGTTCCACCGCTGGCTGCTCAGTACGTCGCTCAGCACCTGCGCGGCGGCGAAGTCGGGGCTGTCCGAGCCGGGCATGCGGAAGCTCACGATGGCCAGGCCGTAGGGCAGATCGGTGGTGAGGTCCAAGGTCTCGGGTTGGACGGGCTCCAGCTTCACCTCCGGACGGGCTGCGATCTTCTTGGCGGGGATGGAGCCAAACAGCGCCTCCACCTCCTTCAGCGTGGCTTGGGGGTCCACGTTGCCCACGATGACGAAGACGGCGTTGTTGGGCGCGTACCAGGAGCTGTAGAACTGGTGCAGCATGGCCCCCGTGGTCTTGTCGAAGGAGGGGCGCGTGCCCAGCGCGTCGTGGGCGTAAGGTGTCCCCTTGAACATGGCCTCCAACAGTTTGGTATAGAAGACGTACTGGGGGTTGGAGAGGTCCTGGGCCACCTCCTGCTCGATGGCTCCGCGCTCTTCCTTCCAAAGGTCCTCTGTGTCCAGCACGCCGCTCATGCGGTCCGCCTCGATGTGGAGAGCCAGGTCCAGATCCTCGGCGGGGACGGTGAAGAAGTACTGCGTCACGGTCTGCTGGGTGTCGGCGTCGAAGTCGCCCCCCATGGCGGCGGTGATGTCGGCGAGCTGGTCCGCCGAGAGGGCGGGGCTGCCCCGGAACATCATGTGCTCCTGCGCGTGGGCCATGCCTGGGAAGCCCTCCGGCGCCTCGTTGGAACCCACGAGGTAGTTGACCTCGGTGGTCACGACGGGAGCAAGTTTGTTCTGCACGATGACGACCCGCAGGCCGTTCTTCAGGGTGGCTCTGAGGACCCCCGCCTCCTGGGCCGCCTTGCCGGCCGCCAGAACCCGCGGTGAACAGATCACGGCCAGGAACAGGAGGGCGGCCGCGCCCAAGCGCCCCATCAAGCCCTCCATCCAGGGTTTCCGGAGATTCCCCCTGGCGGGTTCCGCTGAAACCGCCCGGGAAAGGGTCCAAGAATTCTGATTCCAGGTATCATTCATCGCTCGGCTCCTTACGATACACCACATGCCATTACCCAACGAGTTGCGCGCCATACCCTCAGCCGCTTCAGAGTTCCGGTGCCCGGTTCACGAGGCTGAAGGCGAAGGCCATCATGGCCAAGCACACCACGGAGAGCCCGCTCATCAGCCAGAAGTAACTGCCCGGCTGGAGCTGCACGGGAAAGCCGCTCTGAATGCCCGGCGTGATCCACATGCGCCCAAGGTAACCCGCGAGAATGCTGCCGGCGCCGCTGGCCGCGAACCACATGCCCATCATGAGCGATTGGTACCTGGGCGGCGCCACCTTTGTGACGTAGGAGAGTCCCATGGGGCTCAGGCAGAGCTCGGAGAGGGTCATCACGCCGTAAAAGCCCACGAGCCAGTAAGGGCTCACGGACGACCGGCCGTGCGCGAATCCCGCGGCCGCGGCCACCATGATCAGGAAGGAGAGGACGCTCAAGAGGAATCCCCACTGCATCTTGCCGGAGGTGGAGGGTTCCATCTTCCGGCGGCGCAGGAAGCCCCACAGCCAGACCAGCAGCGGTGTGAAGGCGATGATGAAGACGGGGTTGATGGACTGGTACCACTCGATGGGCATGGTATAGGCGCCCAGGTTCACGGGCTGGGTGTAATCCCGGGCCCAGAGGTTCATCACGTCTCCATACTGCATGTACACGGCCCACCAGAGGATGATGATCCCGAAGACCGCGTAGAGGGCCCACATCCGCAGCCAGAAGGCGTGCCGGTCCTTGGGTTCTCGGGCGCTCACGAAATCGCCCGTTCCCGTGGCCGTGGTATCGGCGTGGGCCACGTATTTGTTGAAGGTGATGAGGATGACCGCGGAGAAGATCATGCCGGCGCCCGCGGCGAAGAAGGCCCAGCGGAAGCCGTAGGCCACTTGCAGCCATCCCGCCACGAGGGGCGCCATGAAGGCCCCCACGTTGATCCCCATATAGAAGATGTTGAAGGCGGCATCGCGCAAGGGGCTGTCGTGCGCGTACAGGTTCCCCACCATGGTGGAGATGTTGGGCTTGAAGAAGCCGCCGCCCATGATGAGGAACACCAATCCTGGATAGAAAAGGGAGACACTGGTGGTGGCAAGGAGGAACTGGCCCGCGGCCATGAGGAGCGCGCCGATGTACACCGTCTTGCGGCAGCCCAGGTACCGGTCCGCGACCCACCCTCCCAGCAGGGGCGTGATGTAAATGAGGCCGGTGTACCACGCGTACATCACATGCGGATCGAAGAAGGGCAGGACTCTCAGCCGCGCGTAGTGCGCCGGCTCCGTCATGTAGAGCACGAAGACGGCGAACATGGTGTAGAAGCTGAAGCGCTCCCACATCTCGGTGAAGAAGAGGACGTACAGCCCCTTGGGGTGGCGCGGCCTAGGCATGAAGGGCTCCTTGTCGGGCAATGGGCAGGAGTGGAATCGCAACAGGCACACTGGCTTCCCGGGCGGACGCCGGTTCAGCCCAGGGCTCTCCCTTTTCCTAACGTTTCGACCTATGGGAAGTATTCCCCGCCGATCCCACTCTAGTGTAACTGGCGTATCACCGTTGGAAGCCGTTTCAGGTCATACGTGCCATACTATTGCCTTGTGCGATGCTGGCCTTCACTCGACTGGGGGCATCGGCACAGGGGGCACGTCCCGAGGCTGTGCGCTCCGAAGCCGAGCCAGCTCTTCTTAGGTATCGCGACGCGGACTTCGTTACTTTTCAGATGTTTGCACATGTCGTGCAAGCCACGGCTTGAATGTCTCGCTGAAGGGACTGCGCAACAGCAGCTGCAGGTCCAATTCCCAGAAAGGATTCGGTGAGCCAAAATGTCACAGCAATTCGAAATTAGGTGGTTGAAAGAACCAGAGGAGCAAGATTACCCCGCCGCTCTGTCTTACTTGTCCTTGCGCTATGATGAACAGACGGCGGGCGCCTATGTGAAGAAGCTGAAAGCCGCGGCAATATCACAGTTCAAGGCAAAGGATGTCTTCAGAGCGTCAGGTTTATCGCTGCTCGGGACCAGCAATGCTCATGTCGAAAAGGATCGGCAAAAGGTTCAGTCTGGGCGTGAGTTATCACCCCTTCTTCTAGTTAGAGATTTGGTCACCGGAAGGCTCATCATTGCCGACGGCTATCATCGATTGTGCGCAATCTATTCGTTCGATGAAGATGCCGTGATTCCATGCAAGATCGCTTAGCAGCGCGCATGATAAGAGCCTAGGACATCCGCCGCGGGAAACTGCCGCGCAGCCTAACGACTGATTTTGCCTAAAGCCTTA
>JBBIKI010000039.1:0-26695 GCA_037445535.1 Acidobacteriota bacterium
TTAGGGCAATGCGCGGGGAAACCGATTATTCCCCACGGCGGGAGCTTGGGGCTGGTGTCGCATGCGGGTTAAAGTCTGGTATTATCATAAGTTCATGGCTTCGGTCGCTGGTTCGGGCGAATCAAGCGACCGCGGCCGGGAAGCACGGATATGGCAGATTTGAATGCGGCCGTGAGGAAGGGAGTGGGGCGTAGGCTGTTCCCATTCCTGTGGATGGCGGGCCTTGGGGCAGCGGCCCTCTGTCCTCTCGGGGCACTGTGTCAATACGCCAGCACCGATGCCCGGTGGCGGGCGGATTCTTCTCAGACGGAGGCGTGGCTTTCGGCTCTGAAGGAAAACCCCGCATCCACTCCTTCGGTATCCATCAAGATCGCGCTACCTTCCGACGTGGCCGTGGACGGCGCGGACCTGTCGGAAACGGTCTGGACCGATGTGCCGTGGGACGGCCCCGTTCCCCAGCCCTCGGCGGTGGAGCGGCTCGGCGTCCGGTCCTTTTGGCACGGCATTCCCTTCCAGGAAGTCCTCCTGGCGCCTCTCCAACCTTCGCCCCTCGCGGGCCACGTGCGGATCTTGCAGGCGTGCGGGATCGCTCTTCGATCCAGCGCTCCCGAGAGATTGGAACGTCCATCGGTGAGGGAGCCGGGTAATGCGGACGCCGCCCTCTTCGCCAATCCGGGCGTCGCCGCAAACCTCCAGTCTTCGAGCGCCCAAGCGCTCTCGGAGAGCTCCCCCGCCCCCGAAAGCACCTTCCCTGGACCCCGCGCACGCCTCTCCGTGAGCAAGGATGGCATTTGCCAGGTAGATTCGGCCTACCTGACGGCACGCGGAATTGATCCTTCTTCGTGGACCATCGCCAATATCCATCTGACATGCCGCGGTGTGGAAGTGCCCATATGGATCCAGGGTCCGGTGACGGGAACCTTCTCCTCCTCCAACGTGATTTTTTTCTACGGAGAGCGGCTCAAGCTCCCCCCCCGGACCATGTGGAACGGCGGAGATTTCGCCAATACGAACGTCTACTGGCTCTACGCGGACGCCTCGCCGGGATTCAGGATGGCCCAGGTGGCCGCGGGCCCATTTTTGAACTACCCTGTGGCCACCACATTTACGGGGACGGTTCACCTCGAAGTCAACAGCTATAATGACCCTACCGACCACTTTCGGCCCAACGGGGACCTGTGGTATTGGTCGCCCAGCATCTTTGCCGCGCCGGGTGCATCGAGCCAGTGGGTCCAAACCCTGGCCCTCCCCCATGCCAAGGGTACGGGGGTTACAATCACGGGCGTCCTGGCCGGCCTTACCTCGGACACCCATACGCTGACGGCACTCTTCAACGGCGCCGCTCCGTCCTCGGGAAACCCCCTTGTTTGGACCGGCAAGACACTCGCCTCGCCCTCGTGGATGTTCCCCGCGGCCCCCCTTCCGACGGGGAACACGTTTGCCTTGACCCTCACGGCCCCACCTACCTTGTCCGACGCCCTTTTCCCCGATTACTTCGACGTGGCCTACCCCCGCACCTTCGACGCTGACGGCGGGAGCCTCCTCTTCACGGGCCCGTCCGCAAATGCCACCTACTCATGCCAGGGCTTCGCGTCCGCACCCATCATCCTGGACGTCTCCCGGCAGAACACCGCCGGGCTGGCCGTGCCTCGCTTCCTTTCCGGGGCCGCCTTTTCCGCCGGAACGGCTACCTTTCAGATGCCCGCGGATTCCGGTGTCACGACGCGCACTGTAGCCCTCGCCAACGCGCCGCTTTCTCCGGACGACGCCCAGATGTCCTCGGCCCAGGACCTCACCAGTCCCTCCCTGGGCTGCGATCTGCTCATCATCACCCACCCCGACTTCCACCCCGCCGGAAGCGATGCGGTTTGGCAGACATACCTCGCCCGGCGCAAAGCCTCCATGGCCGTGACCACGGTGGACGTCCAGGACATCTTCGACCAGTTCTCTCAAGGAATCTTTGATCCCACGGCCATCAAGGCTTTCTTGGCGGCCGCCTATGCCGCCTGGACCCCAAGGCCCAAGTACGTCCTCCTCATAGGGGACGGAACCTACGATTACAAGAACTACCTGCAGAACGCAAACGCGAAGAGCCGTGTACCCACCATGATGTTCGAGGACCTGACGGACAGCACCTACATGGGCCGCTACCCCTCCGACGCATGGTTCGCGGACGTGAACGGGGACGGCTTCCCCGACATGGCCGTGGGCCGCATCCCGGCTCACTCCTACGCCGAGCTCGCGGGAGTTCTCACGAAAATCATGGCCTACGAAGACCAGAGCCTATCGGGCTCATGGTACAAGACAGGGTTATACATCGCGGACACCTATAGCCCCGGTTCCTGGGAACAGGTATTCGAGACCTACAACACAGCCCTGGCCACAGCGTATGGAGCGCCTCCGTGGGCCGCCCAGACGCTGTTTTATCATTCTGACCCATACTTCGGGACAAACGCCGCGCTCTTTGCCACAGCCATCAAAGCCGCCTGGCCGCAAAGTGCCCTGGTCCATTACGCCGGCCACAGCGGAATCTATTATTGGGGCTTCAACTATTTCTTTGGAACGACGGAGGTAGCCCAACTGGCCCCCATCACCCTCTCGCCGCCCTTCGCTCCGTTGCCTTTCGTGATTAACAGCAGTTGCTACAACTCGGCCTTTGATGAAGCCACGACCACGGCCCTCATGCAGAGCCTGGTCCTGCGACCCGACGGCGGCGACATCGGAAGCTGCGGCTTCACGACCATCGCCTACGTGCCTGACGAGGAATCCTTCAACAACGCCATTTTCGGGGACATCTTCGGACGCCTCAAGGTAAGAACCCTTGGAGACCTCGTGGAGGCGGGCCGCTTCACCCTCCCCTCTTCCAACGTGCAGGGCGTCATGGGCAACGCCCTGTTGGGCGACCCCTCCATGAAGCTCAAGCTTCCCGCGCCGCCACCGCCTTCGTCTCTGAGCGCCACCGGCGGAAACGCATCCGTCTCCCTTTCCTGGAGCCCCGCGAGCCCAACCCCTGCGGGCTATAATCTCTACCGGTCCACGGACGGCGGGGCGACGTGGACCCAGGCCAACGCTGCCCTTATCGCCGCCACTGCTTACGTGGATACTGGACTGGTCAACACTCGGTCCTATGCGTACTACATCACGTCCGTGGATTCACAGACGTTTGAAGGGGCGCCGAGCACCGCGGCTACGGCCACGCCCCTCAATCCGAATCCGCCCCTGGCCCCCACGGGCCTTCACGCGGCCGACACGGGCACAGGCACCGCCGCCGCCGTGTCCTGGAACGCCAATTCGGAGCCGGATCTGAGCGGGTACGTCCTGGTTTGGGGCACGTCGAGCGGCGTATACACGGGCACCGTGTCCCTGCCGGCGAGTTCTGCCACCACCCTCGTGGGGGGCCTCACCAACGGGGTCACCTACTACTTCGCCGTGGCCGCCCGGAACACGTCGGGCCTTCAGAGTCCCAATTCGGCGGAGGCGGTTTGCGCCATGACGGGCCTGCGGCTCGCCATCCGCCCCCCGGCCCTCATCAATGATCTGAAGGTCACGAAGTCGGGGCAAGACCTCGTGCTGACGTGGACCAAGCCCGCCACGGACGTGGGCGGCTCTTCCACGACGGTAGCCTCCTTCCTGATCTACCGTGTGGCGAGGACCTACAACTGGAATTTGGACACGGTCTCCACGGCGGCCCCCAACGCCAAGATCTCCCTTCTGGCCCCTTCAAGCCAAAGCGCTTACACCTACACGGACACGGGGGCCATGGCTCTTCCTAACCCGCTCACTTACCTGGTGGTGGCCCTGGACGCCCAAGGCCTGCGCTCCCCGGCTTCTCACGCGCCCCCCTCGCCCATCATGGACTTGAGGGTGGCCAAAGGCGCCACGGGCAATACTCTTCTCTCCTTTACTCCCGTCACCACGGACGTGGCGGGGCAGGCTCTGCCGGGCCTCACGGGCTACAAAGTCTACGGCTTCTATCCCATGGCCGCGTCCTCGGACCACGTGAGCCCCCCGTCCCCCAGCCTGGTGGCCACCCTGCCGCCGGCACTCCCGCCGTGTGAAGGCACCGCCGTCTTCTGCGACGCCAGCTCTTCGCCCCCCCTCTTCTATACCGTCGTGGCCGTGGACAACCGCGGGAACACGAGCCTGTACTGAGGGCCTGTCCGGACAGGCCCGAAGACAAGAGCAGGAAGCGGGAAGCCGAGAGGCAGCTAGGGTTTGAAGGCCCGCATGCAACGGAGGGCGTCGACGGCGGAGGAGACGATGCCGCCGGACCAGCCCGCCCCTTCGCCGAGCAGGTAAAGGCCGGGGAAGCCCTCCACGGACTTGTCGTCCGCGCGCCTCACTTGCAAGGGGCTGGATGTGCGGGTTTCGGGAGCGATCATGAGCCCCTTCTCGATGAAGCCGGGCATCTTGCGGTCGAAGGCTTCCAGCGCCCGCGCCATGGGCGCTTCGATCCAGTCTGGGAAGAACCCTTTGAGGGGGACGGCCTTGGCGCCCGGCCTGAACGTGGTGTGGAAGGGGCCATCCTCCAGGCGCCCTTCGAGAAAGGCCTTCACGCCCTGGGCGGGTGCCACGTAGCCTCCTCCGCCCCAGTCGTAGCCGCGCCTCTCCAGTGCTTCCTGGAAGGCGAGGCCCCGCCAGGGATCGCCCTCGAAATCCCCGGCGGACACGGTTACGACGATTCCCGCGTTGGCGAACCCCGAAGCGCGCTGAGAGAGGCTCATGCCATTGGTGACCAGGCCGTCGGGTTCGGAGGCCGAATTGACGACCAGTCCACCGGGACACATGCAGAATGAATAGACGCCCCGTCCCGATGCTTCATCCTTGAAAGTCAGAAAGTACTCGGCGGCGGGAAGATCCGCGTGTCCGGCGGCGCGGCCGTACTGGCAGGCGTTGACCCACTCCTGTGGGTGCTCTACGCGCACTCCCACGGCGAATCCTTTGGCGGCAAAGGGAACGCCCATGGCCCCCAAGGCCCGAAACAGAGGGCGGCTGGAATGGCCCACGGCGAGGACAACTAAGGGCGCGTTGATCATGCCCGAGGGGGTCGTGAGCGTGTAGGCCGAAGCCGTCCTCTCCAAACCCATCACGCGCGTGCGGAAGGCGAACATAACACCCGCGGCTTCCAGCCGGGCGCGCATGGTCCCCACCACGTCGCGGACGCCGTCCGTGCCCAGGTGAGGATGGGCATCTTCAAGGATGCCCGGCGGCGCTCCCGCTTCGACGAAGGAGGAAAGCACGTCGCGGACGAGGGGATCCCGTACCCGCGTCATGAGCTTGCCATCCGAAAAGGTCCCCGCTCCCCCCTCTCCGAACTGGACGTTCGCGTCGGGGTGGAGGTGCCCCGCCCGCCACAGGCCGGCGACGGCGCTCACGCGGTCGCGCAGCGGCGGGCCCTGTTCCAGGACCGTGACGGCGGCGCCCCGGCCGCTCAGGGCGAGGGCCGCGAAGAGCCCGGCGGGGCCCGTGCCCACCACCACCGCCTTGATCCCTCTCAGGTCCTGCTCCACGGGACGCGAGAGCGGGCGAGCCTCCTCGGAGAGGGTTTCAACCCTCACGCCAGGGGGCAGCCGCTGGGGACGGCCTTCCGCGGCCACGTCGAGGGTAAAGACCCACCGCGGAGCCCTCCGGCCTTTGCGGGCATCGAGGGACCGGCGCAGCACCTGAATGTCCTTGATGGATTCAATTCGGAGCGCGAGGGTCCGGGCCAGGACACGCCTGAGCGCCTCGTCCCCAGCCTGCCCGAGGGGGAGTTCGATGCCCCAGACTCTCAGTTTGAGCAAGGTTCACTTCTTCGCAAGACGCTCACCAAACGAGGGGTGCGGCCTGGAGAGCGCGGGAGAAACTCCCTATGGCTGCTCAGGAAACGCCGCCCCAGTCGTACCCCGCATCCTCCACCGCGGCCTTCAGCGCGTCCAGTTCCATGCCGTCGCCGTTCACCACGACGCGGCCCGTGGCGTGGTCCGCCTGGACTGACTGGACGCCTTCGACCTTGCGCAGGGCCGACGAGATGGCCTTCTCGCACCCGCCGCAGGTCATTCCTTTCACGATCAAGGTATAGGTTGTCATGGCTTCTCCTTCGAGGGGAGGTGAGACGCGAGCCGCGAGACGCCAGACGCGACCCGCTTCTTGCTCCTTGCTCCCTGCTCCCTGTCTCCTCAGCCCTTGTCCGCTTCACCCAGGGCCTTCATTCCCTCTGAGATGATATCGTCCACGCGGGCTACGGAGGGCGCCTCGCAGTACACCCTCAAGGCCGGCTCCGTGCCCGACTGGCGGAAGAGGATCCACGAATCGTCTTGAAGGAAGAGTTTGGCACCGTCCAGTGCGTCCACGTTGACCACCGCCACGCCTGCGATTTCCTTGGGAGGCCTGGCCACCATGGCGGCCACCTGCCGGGCGCCTTTCTCGGGAGTCACGTGGAAATCCCTGCGGCGGAAATGAAATTCTCCGAAGCGGGCGTAGAGGTCCTGGAGAAGCTCCAGGGAATCCTTGCCGCGCTTGACCATCATTTCCAGCAGGAGGAGGTTGATGAGGATGCCGTCTCTTTCGGGGAGGAATCCCTGGACGGCGATGCCGCCGCTCTCCTCCCCGCCGATGAGCACGTCCTCTTTCTGCATGAGCTCGGCGATGTATTTGAAGCCCACGGGCTTGTTCACGTAAGGAAGCCCCGCGGCGCCGGCGATGCGCTTGAGGTAAAGGGTGTTGGCGTTGTTGGAGACGAGGGCGCCGGTCTGCTTGCGCTCCTCGATCAGGTAAAGAGCCAAAAGGGCGATCATCTCCAGCGGCGTGAAAAGGGAACCGTCGCGGTGAACGCCGCCCGAGCGATCGCCGTCGCCGTCCGTGGCGAGCCCTACCACGGCCCCTTCCTGGAGCACGGCGTCCCTCAAGACGTCCAGGTACTCCTCCTTGGGCTCGGGAGCTCGCCCTCCGAAGAGCGGGTCCCTGCCCGGGCGGAGGGTCTTGACGCGGCACGTGGGGCTCGCCACCCAGCGCTCAAGCAGCCTGCCACCCACTCCGTTCATGGAGTCCACCACGACGGTAAGGGAGGATTCGCGGATGGCCGCGATGTCCACGATGGACTCCATGAATCGCGAGTACCCCTCGTCCAAGGGCGTCTCGATGACCCTGCCGGCCGTCTTGGCCTCACGCAAGGGCATGGTGCGGACGGGGTTCTTGCCTATGAAGCTCTCGATCTGCCGGGTGGTTTGAACGGAAGCGCTCCCGCCGAACCGCTCCTTGATCTTAAGGCCGTTGTAGGCGTAGGGATTGTGGCTCGCGGTGATGACCACGCCGACGGGGAGGTTGTGTTTGCGCACGTAGTAGGACACGTGCGGGGTGGGGCAAGCCCGCGGGCTCAGGAAAACCGTGATGCCGTTGGCCGCCAGTACCTCGGCCACGGCCCTCGCGAAGTCCTCCGAAAGGAACCGGAAGTCGTAGCCCACGGCTACGCGCTTGTCTTCCGACTGGTCATCCAGGTAGTCCGCCAGGGCCTGGGCCACCATGCGGACGTTTTCAAAGGTGAAATCCTCGGCGATGACGGCCCGCCAGCCATCGGTTCCGAACTTTATGCTCCGATCCACCGGCCACCTCTCTGAACGTTCGTCCGCGTCCCCTCCCGCCTCGAAGGGGCTACCCGTCCATTTCCATTTGTCTGAGGTACATGCTCGCCTCCTCGGCGGCCGGGTCCATCATGTCCAGGACCTTGGACGCGTCGAGAGGTAGCAGCGCCATGGCCTTGCGCCTGGTCTTGCCGGCGGCCTTGAACCGCTCCACCAGTTCCCTCCCCTCGAAACCCGGCACCAGGGCCTCCAAGCGCTCCAGCCGCTCCTCCGCCCTTACCCACCAGCCTTTGGAGAGGAGGAGAAGCGCGCTCTGCATGAGGGCATCCTCCGCGTCAGGCGTCAGGCCCAGCATCTGGTCCAGCTTCGCCTCCGCGGCGGAAAGCTTGCCCTGCCGAAGGAGGCTGTGGGCCGCGAGATAGTACGCGGCAGGCGTCTCTTCTATGGCGAGCGACTTTTGCGCGCAGTTGGCGCTTCCCGCCCACCGCCCATCGAGGGCGTGCACCAGGGCCATGAGGGTCCAGCCCTCGTGCTGCACGGGATCCGCGCTCAGGACCTGGCTGAGCTTCTTTTCCGCTTCCGCCGTTCGGCCCAGCCGAAGAAGGACTTCGGAGCACGCCAGGAGCGCCCCGGCGGGTGGGCGTTTCTGGGCAAGGACCTCGGTCAGGCACGCGAGGGCCTTCGGGTAATCGCCCAGGCCGGCGAAGATTTCCCCCAAGTAAGCTTGGAGGGGGAGGTTATGGGGATCCAGGGCCAGGGCTTCGTCCAACACCTCCGCGGCGGCCTTGGACTGGAGGCCGTAGAGGAGGTCCTCCGCCCGGGCGAGGCGCTCCTCGAACCGGCGCCGGTTCTTGCCCTGGAAGGCACCGAGCATGTCCGGCTTGGCGTCCACGAAGCTCTCTTTTCGGTTGAGGGCCGCCAGGTTGGCCAGGGTCCTCTCCCGCCAGCGCCGGTCGAAGTCGCGGGAGGCGATGAGCCCCTTTTCCCGAAGCATGGTGGCCAGGACGTGGATGCCCGCCCGGTTCACCATGACGTTGCGCTCCATGAAATCGACCGCGTGTACCAGGAGGTCCACATCTTCCGAGTGGCGGCTGGCCTGCTTTTCCACGTTGGACAACTTATCAATGAGGTAGTCCTCGACCCCCAGGAAGGGCTGCATGTTCGAGTTTTCGCCCGGCCGGTCCGCGCCCACGACATAGAGCGGCGCCCCGCACGACCGGCATTTCTCCCGGTCCGCCTCGTTCGATTTTCCGCAGCGCTGGCAGAGCATCCCTTCACCTCATCGCTTCGTGGCCGTTTCAGACCAGCTCACCAGCTCAATACTGATAGAACCCTCTCCCCGTCTTGCGCCCCAAGAACCCCGCGTCCACCATCTTGATCAGGAGCGGGCAGGGCCGGTACTTGGGATCGCCGAGGCCCTCGTGGAGGACGTTGAGGATGAAGAGGCACGTGTCCAGCCCGATGAGATCCGCCAGGGTCAGAGGCCCCATGGGGTGGTTCATGCCCAGCTTCATGACCGTGTCGATGGCCTCGGGCGTGCCCACGCCCTCCATGAGGCAGTAGACGGCCTCGTTGATCATGGGCATGAGGACGCGGTTGCTCACGAAACCTGGATAATCGTTGACCTCCACGGGCACCTTGCCCATGGCCTTGGAGAGCGCCATGACCCCGTCCAGCACGTCCTGGCCCGTGGCGATGCCCCGGATGACCTCCACGAGCTGCATGACGGGGACCGGGTTCATGAAGTGCATGCCGATGACCTTGCCAGGCCGTTTGGTCGTCGCCGCGAGCTTGGTGATGGAGATGGAGGAGGTGTTGGAGGCCAGCACGGCGCCAGGGCCGCAGACGCGGTCTAGCGTCTGGAAGACTTTCTTCTTCACCTCGAAATTCTCGACCACCGCCTCCACCACGATGTCGCAGCCGGCCAGATCTTCAAGTTTGGTGGACGGGGAGATGCGCGCGAGGATGGCGGCCTTGTCCTCCGCCGTCATTTTGCCCTTGTCCACGCCCCGCTGGAGATTTTTGCCTATGGTGGCCAGCGCCTTGGCGCCTAGTGCCTCGTCCACCTCGCACAGGGCCACGTCGAACCCCGTTTGGGCCGCCACGTGGGCGATGCCGTTCCCCATGGTGCCGCCCCCCACGACTCCGAACCGCTTCACGTCCATCCCGCATCTCCTCTCGGAAGGCGGCGTCCCGCGCCGCGGCTGCTCGCACGAATCCCAACGGGAATGATACCACGGCGCGCGCGAGGCCCGAAGGGGGCCGAAGGACCGTACGGCCTTATTTCGTGGCGGGGAGCAGGAGCCGTCCCTCGCACAGCCAGGAGGCCATGGCCTCCATTTCGGGCTGGAGGAAGCGGTCCCCGCCCAGGGGCGGGAAGGTCCCTCTCAGCTTCTCTACGACGGGCAGAAGCGCGCGGGCCGGCTGGAGGGGTTCCAGGAGGTGCAGCCCCTGGAGGGCGGCGAGCGCCTCCACCGCCATGACCCGGGCCGCGTTCCGCGCCACGAGGAGGGATTTTCGCGCCGCCCAGAACCCCATGGAGACGTGGTCTTCCTGCCCCGCCGAGGTGGGGATCGAATCCACGCTGGCGGGATGGGCCAGGGTTTTACACTCGGACACCAGGGCCGCCTGGGTGACTTGGGCCATCATGAACCCCGAGTTGAGACCCCCTTCCTTGACCAGGAAGTCGGGCAGGCCGCTGAGGTGGCCGTCCACGAGGCGGGCCGTGCGCCGCTCGCTCACGCTCGCCAGATCCGTGAGGGCTATAGCCAGGAGATCCGCGGCGAGGGCAACGGGAGCCCCGTGGAAATTGCCCCCGGAGATGATGGACCCGTCCTCCGCAAAAATCATGGGATTGTCCGTGGCGGCGTTCATTTCCACCAGGAGAACCTTCTCCACGTACGCCAGGGCATCGCGCACGGCTCCGTGCACCTGCGGCATGCACCTGAGGCTGTAGGCGTCCTGTACCTTGGAGCAGTCCTCGTGGCTGCGCATGATGGGGCTGTCCTGAAGCAGGTTCCAAAGGCAGGCGGCGCTGGCCACCTGGCCCGCGTGGGGCCGGTCCTCATGGACCCGCGGCCCGAAGGCCGCACGGGTCCCCCGCAGGGCCTCCAGGCTGAGGGCCCCTACCACATCCGCCTCCTCCACCAGGCGCCGGGCCAGGCGCGCGGCCAGAGCCAGCAGGGCCGTCATGCCCTGAGTACCGTTGATGAGGGCCAGCCCCTCCTTGGCCTGGTACGTCACGGGCACCAAACCCGCCCGCCGAAGGCCTTCGGCCGCGGCGATCCATCCTCCGCCCGAGCTCACGTCTCCTTCACCCATGAGGGCGAGGGCCACGTGGGCGAGCGGTGCCAGATCTCCCGAGGCCCCCACGCTGCCTTGGCAGGGCACTTTGGGTAGGACGCCCGCGTTGAGGAGGGCCGCGAGGGATCGCAAGGTGGAGACCCGGACCCCCGAGCGCCCCTTGAGCAAGCAGTTGAGGCGCAGGGCCATGATGCCGCGGACGGCGTGCTCGGAGAGGGGTTCGCCCACGCCCACGGCGTGAGACCGGATGAGGTTCCGCTGAAGCTCCTCCACCTTGCTCGCCGGAATGGTCACCGTGGCGAAGTGGCCGAACCCCGTGGTGATGCCGTAGGCCACCCGGCCCTCGTCCACGGCCGTTTTGACGAACTGCTCGCTGGCGGCGACGCCCGCCAGGGCCAGGCCGGACAGGGCCACGGGAGATCCTTGGGTGATGGCTTCGAAGGCTTCGAGAGTGAGGCCGCTGCCGTCCAGCACGATGGGATTCATGGAGCGTTCTCCTGGTGAGGGCCGGCCCTCGGATTACTTGAGCTGGCCGTCTTCGATAACGATGTCGTCGGGGGTGTCCCATTTAAGGTCTGGGCCCGCCGACGAGAGAGTCCAATGGGTGCCGTCGCTGTGAAAACGGATCTCGCCGCCCCAAGGGTCCGTGGCTGGGACGCCGGCGATGCCCGCTGCGGAGAGGATCTGCACGCCGTCACCGGCGGGCAGCTGCCCGCTGACGTTTTGAGCCTGGCTGATTTGAGCGGCCGAGACCTGGAGGCTCGCCGCGAAGGCGGCCCTCATGGCCTTGCCGGGATTGAGCTGGGGCGGCGGCTCGGAGGAGGAGCACGCCGCGGCCAGGGCGAGCATCACACTGATCACGATCATTCCTGCGGTTGTGCGCATGGCTTCCTCCTTGGCTGCATCAGCGGTCCACCGGCGCCGTGACGGTGCGGAAGGCCTCGTACCCCGTGATGTCGGCCCCCACCACGAGCTTGTGCACGTCGTGGGTCCCCTCGTAGGTGTAGACGCTCTCCAGGTTCTGCATGTGCCGCATGGCGCAGTACTCGTCCAGGATGCCATTGGCGCCCTCGATGTCGCGCGCCAGACGCGCGCACTCCCTGGCCATCCAAACGCAGTTCATCTTGGCGAGGCTCACCTGGGCGTGCCGCAGCGTACCTTCGTCTTTCATCTTGCCCAGTTTCCATACGAGGAGCTGGGCCTTGGTGATTTCGTTGAGCATCCACACCAGCTTGTCCTGCACGAGCTGGAACCGGGCGATGGGACCCTCGAACATGATCCGTTCCCGGGCGTACCGGAGCGCCTCGCCGTAACATGCCGCGGCGGCTCCCACCACCCCCCAGGCGATGCCGTAGCGGGCCTGGTTGAGGCAGGACAGGGGCGCCTTGAGACCTCGAGCTGCCGGCAGGCGGTTCGCTTCGGGCACGGGACAATCTTCGAAGATCAGCTCGGAGGTCACGGAGGCGCGAAGGGAGAGCTTTCCCTTCATTTCCGGGGCCGTGAAGCCGGGCGTGCCCTTCTCAAGGAGGAAGCCTGCAAAGCCCTCGGGCGTCCGCGCCCACACCACGGCCACGTCGGCCATGGTCCCGTTGGTAATCCACATTTTGGTTCCGTTGAGCACCCAGCCGTCGCCCCGCCGCTCCGCCCTCGTTTTCATGGATCCGGGGTCACTCCCCGCGTCGGGCTCCGTGAGGCCAAAACAGCCGATGGCCTCACCCCTGGCAAGGAGGGGAAGCCAGCGGTCCTTCTGCGCCTCTGAACCGTAAGTGAAAATGGGGTACATCACGAGGGACCCCTGGACGGAGGCGAAGGACCGCATGGCCGAATCCCCGCGCTCCAGCTCCTGCATGACGAGCCCCGCGGCCACTTGGTCCATGCCCGCACAGCCGTACGCTTCTGGCAACGTGGGCCCAAGAAGCCCCAGCTGGGCCATCCCGGGCACGAGCTCCCGGGGAAAAGTGCACGCCTGATAATGCTTGGCGATGATGGGGACCACCTTGTCCTGCACCCACCCGCGCACGGCGTCGCGGGTCATTTTCTGCTCCTCCGTCAGGAGGTCGTCCAGACGGTAGTAGTCGGGGGACTGAACGGTCGAAACCATGCTCGCACCTGCGCTGATGTGGGCAATCCGAAAAGGGCCGCGGCTTCGCGCCGCCGCCTAAGATTGAAGTGTACCACGTCCTTCAGCCGCCCCGTCCTGACATGGCGCCAGCCTTCCGTCCGCACCGCTGCGCCCGGCCAGAAACGCCATGGGGGACCGCTTCTCAGCGGCCCCCCAGCCGATGCGCGGCGGTGTGATTCAGGCTTGTTCCGGGGTGGATGAACCCTCCTTCGGCGGGAGGCTCTCGCTCTTGGGGGTTCGCCGGACGCCTTTGCGCGCTGGCCGCTTGGCGGCCGCCTTCTTTCCCCTGCCCTGCGCGGCCCGGACGTTGCCCTTGGCTGATCTCTTGGCCTTTCGCCCCGGCGCGGAGACCTTACCGGCCGGCTTGGGCGCCCGCGCCTCCGCACCGGCAGGGGTGAGGGCCCACAGGCCGCGCTTGGAACCCGATTTCACCTTGCCTTCGGCCCGCAAGGAGCCAAAATTCTGCCTGCCCGTGGGCGGGAGGACCAAGCCATCGGCCACAAAGCACGCCTGAATCTGCGCGTCTCCCACTTCCTTGACACCCTGGGCCAGCCAGAACTGCATGTAGTGGAGATACCGCTCCTTGTTGCTTGAGGGCTTTCGGCCCCGCATGAAGGCACTCAAGGCGGCCTTGTCGGCCTTCATCTCGCCGACACCGCCGCCTCCGCCCTTGGTCTTGGCGGATGCCCGAGGCTTCGCCGGATGGGCCTTCACCTTGGTGGGTTTCTCGCGGGGAGGCTTCCGCGCCGGCACGTCGAGGTCGGCCTCGTCGGCGAGAAAGGCCTCCACGTAGCTTTCTACGAAGGCCATGTCTCCTTCCACGTCGAGCTCGAACTCCCCTTGACGAATGTGGATTCTGTAGGTTTGGTTGGCCATGGTTTCTCCTTTGCCGAGTCTTCCTAGAGTGGAACATAGGGCGGCGCTCATGGCTTGTCAAGCGCGTTTGTCTCTTCCCCTTGTCAGAGATCCATGCCGGGACAGACAAACAAGAGGGAGGGCGCGAGCCCTCCCCCGGACAGATCGGATCAAGAGAACGGCGATCAGCCTCGGCGAGCTCTCGGCGCCAAGGTCGCCGCGCAAGCCACCTTGAGAGCCTCGCCCGGCAGGAACGGCAGGATGCCCATGAGAATCGCCTGCGCCGGAGAGAGGTGCAGCAGGACCGACAGCCACGCCGCGCCCAGGGTTAGGATGAGGAGGGCGGCCGCGGACATGAGGGCAGCGCGGGCCCAAAGGCCCTTGGAGGCAACCCTGGGCCACAGCCCTGCCACGAGGAGGGAGGCCGGCAGGAATGCCCAGAGGTATCCCCCCGTAGGACCCGCGAGGTGCACCGCGCCAGCGGCGGCACCCGCGAAGGCGGACACGCCGAGAGCCCCCGCACCGAGGTAGAGGCCCTGCACTCCCAGCGACCAGGAGCGGCCGAGCCAAGCCGCGCCGGACAGGACAAAGAGCGTCTGGAGGGTCACGGGGACCGGTGTAAACGGAAGAGGTATCTCCACGTACGCGCCAAGAACCGTACCCAGAAGGAAGAAGGCGGACAGCATGAAGCGCTCCGCGAGCGCCCCTCCAACTCGAATCTTTAGCGCTCCCATCACCCGATCCATTGCCATCCTCCCTCGGCGGCCTTCCATCGGCTTCCCCCGCTCGGGCGCCACTGGAATCCAGCTAAACGACTCATATGACACGAAAAGGCTCGCCCTGTCAACCTTCGCGAATCCACCACTTCTTCACTTCTTGCTTTTCACCCATTACTCTTCACTCTGAAATCCCGGCCCTCCTGACCTTCAGCGCCTCCAAATTGGGTGTAATACAAGTGGGCGTAGAGGCCGTTCTTGGCCAAGAGCTGTTCGTGGCTTCCCTGCTCCGCCACGGCGCCTTTGTGCAGAACCACGATGGAGTGGGCATCCTGCACCGTGGAGAGGCGGTGAGCCACGACGATCGCCGTCCGCCCCAGAAGAAGCTCTTTCAACGCCTGCTGGATGAGAGCCTCGGTCTGGCTGTCCACGCTGGCGGTGGCTTCGTCCAAAACGAGGACGCGCGGCCCAGGTGCCAGCGCCCTGGCGAAAGAAACGAGCTGGCGCTCCCCCTGGGACAGCACGGTGCCTCGCTCATTCACGGGATGCTCAAGACCGTCGGGGAGGCGCGACAAGACCATGCTCGCACGGCTGACATCCAGGGCCCGCGCCATCTGCTCATCGGGAACCTTATGAAAGAGAGTCACGTTGTGCCGCAGGGTGCCCGCGAAGAGAAACAGGTCCTGCTGGACAAAGGCAAACTGGCGCCGCAGGTCCCTCACGTCCCATTCGTCCAGGGGAAGGCCGTCCACGAGGATGCGGCCTTGACCGGGGGTCAGGTCATAGAAGCGCAGGAGGAGGGATGTGATGGTCGTCTTGCCCGAACCCGTAGGGCCCACGAGCGCGACGGTCTTTCCGCTGGGCACTTCGAAGGAGACATCCCGCAGAACCGGCTGGCCTTCCTCGTAGGCGAAATTCACCTTCTCAAAGACGATGTGGCCGGCGGGGGCGCCGGGACGATGTCCCTGGCCCGGATCCTCGGGGGCCGTGTCCAGGATCTTGAAGAGGCGCTCGCTGGCCACCACGCTGCTCTGGACGATATTGAACTTCTCCGCCAGATCCTGAAGGGGCATGAAGAGCATCTTGAGGTAGATCAGGAAGGCCAGGAGGGTCCCCAGGCTCAAGTTCCCGCGCATGGCCTGCCCTCCTCCGTACCACACCACCAAGCCCACGGCGGAGGTGGCGAAGGCGTCGATGAGGGGCCGGAACACGGCGAAGACGTAAATGAGCTTCATCTGGGTGTCGTAGTATTCCCGCCCCAGGGCCGCGAACCTGAGGGACGTGCCCGCTTGCGCCGTGAAGGCCTTGATCACCCCTATGCCCTGCACCGCTTCCTGAAGAAACGTATTGAGTTTAGCGAGCTGCACGCGGACGACCCTGTAGATCTTCTGGGAGGACGCCTTAAACCAGAGGGCCAGTCCCACGAGGGGCGGAGCGAGGGCGAGCAGGCAGAGGGTGAGGCGCGGGTCGAGAGCGAAAATGACCGCCAGAATACCGAAGAAGAGGACCAGATCGCTCACCGCCGTGGCGATGACCGACGTGAACAGTTCAGACAGGGTGGCCGTATCGTTGGTGAGGCGCGTTACCAGGCGTCCCACGGGGTTCTCGTCAAAATAGCGGATGGGCAGCCGGTGGAGCTGGCGGAAGAGCTGGCCCCTCATGATGACCACCGCCTTCTCGCCCAGGGCGTTGAGCCCGTAGGTGGTGCCGTAGGCAAGGAAGAAATTCAACACGAGCAGGAGGATGTAGCCGAAGGCCAGTGAGAGGACCCCGCGGCGCTGAGGTTCCAGAAGGGCCGCACGGCTGCCGGGAGGAAGCTCTCGCATGGCGGCCTGGGAGAGAAACACCGTTCCGTGCTCACCGGGCATCGTCCGAGTCTTGGTGGCCGCCCCCGGCGGGAGCTTGAAGTACAGCTCCTTCTCCGCTAGGTGCCTTGCCTGAACTTCAGACCGGTCCGCGCGAGACAGGCGGGACGATTCGAGGAAAACCTCGGCCCCTCCCTTCGCAGGCACGGCACCCGGCAAGGAGAGGAAACGGCTGTCCTGGGGCCGCTCCACCCGGACTTTCATGTAGGGCGGAAGGACGTACCCGTCAATACCACGGCGCATGAGGAGCGGCAGAGAGAGCTCGATCCCCGCCTGCGCCATGGATCCCGCGACGCATACCACGAAGAGCCATCGCTGCCCCTTCACGAACCGCATCAGGCGCACGAAGTGCCTGAAGAGGGTGAAGGCGCCCAGTTTCTCTTCCTCGCGTCTTACGGCCATGGGCTGATGCGGGAGTTCGGATTTGGGAGTTCAGATTGAACGAGACTAGGCCCCCTGGCCTTGGCCGTCCTTCCCGATTTCCAAATTCCGACTTCCTGCGTTCTCCTCACGCTTCCATTTCCTGCAGCTCCACCATGTTCTTGTAGAACCCTCCCTGCCGTACCAGTTCCTCGTGGGTTCCCGCCTGAATCACCGTGCCCCGCTGCATGCAGAGGATTCGGCCCAAGTCTCGGACGGCGCTCACCCTGTGGCTGATGACGAGAGTCGTGGGCCGTCCCATGACATCCTTCAACCCTCGCAGGATGGCCCGTTCCGTCTCCGAGTCCACGGCCGATAGAGTGTCGTCCAAGAGCAAGATGGGGGCGAGCTTGAGCAGTGCCCTGGCCAGGCACAGCCGCTGCTTCTGCCCCCCCGAGAGGGTCACGCCCCGCTCGCCCAGGAGCGTCTCATAGCCCTTGGGCAGGGCCTCGATCTCCTCGTGGAGCGCGGCGATGCGGCACGCGGCCTCCATCTCTTCCCGGGTGGCGCTGGCCTTGCCGAGCCTCAGGTTTTCAGCCACGGTGTCGCTGAAGAGGAAGGCTTCCTGCGGCACGTAGGCGATGTTCTCCCGTAAAAATCCCACGGGAAGGCCTAGGATGTCTCGGCCGTCCAAGTAGGTGCTCCCCGCCGGAGGATCGTACATGCGTGTCAGGATCTGGGCCACCGTGCTCTTGCCCGCGGCCACCTCTCCCACGAGGCCCAGGCTCCCTCCCGGAGGAATCGAGAAGGACAGCCCCTTGAGGGCGGGCTCTGCCTGGCCCGGATACGCGAAAGAGAGCCCCTTGACCTCGATGCTTCCCCGCACGGCCGCGCCCAAGGGAACGGGCCGGTCGTCCTCCAGGTCCTTGAGTCCCAGGAGGGCGTCGATGCGGTCCATGGAAGCGGCGGCGCGCTGCACCAGGCTGAGCATCCATCCCGCGGCGATCATGGGCCAGGTGAGCATCCCCAAGTACGAAGAGAAGGCCACGAAGGCTCCGATGCTCGTGCGGCCCTCCATGACCCTGCTCCCACCGGCGCCCAGAAGGATGGCCACGCAGGTTCCCGCCAGGAGGAGGATGGCGGGATGGAAATAGGCGTCCACGGCCACGTACCGCATGTACTTGCCGTAGTAATCGCGGTTGCGGGCCTCGAAATCCTCCACGTCCCCCTCTTCCTGAGCGTAGGCGCGCAGGACCCGGATGCCGGACACGGATTCGCGGACTTTTTCCGTGAGGCCCTCGAAGGACGATTGGACCCGGTCCCACCGGTTGTAGATGGCCTGGAGCGACACACCCATGAGGGCCGCGAGGAAGGGAAGGGGCAGGACGGTCCACAGGGCCAGGACGGGATCGAGCCAGAGCATGGCCGCGATGGCCACGACGGCATAGATGGACGCGTCGAAGCCCGCCACGAATCCCATGGCGATGGCCTGCCGGACGCTCTCCACGTCGTTCGTGGCCAGAGCCATCACTTCTCCCGTTCGGGTCCCCGTAAAGAAGCGGGTGGAGAGGCCCATGACATGATCCAGGATACGGTTGCGCAGATCCAGCTCCACCTTTCGGGCCGCAGAGAAGAAGAAATGGCGCCATGCGAAGCGGAAGAGGGCCACCATGCATGCCAGCCCCAGAAGGATCAACGCCTGCCGGGCGATGAAGGGCCCCGTCGCGGACGAAGCCGCCAGCTCGTCCACGACACCTTTCACCACGAGGGGAATGGCGAGCTGGGCTGCGTCCACCACGAGCAGGCACGCAAGCCCCAGCACCACCTTCCAGCGGTGCTTCCAAAATTCCCTGAGGATGGATTTAACCCCTGGCTTCACGGCCGCTCCCCTTGGCGCCGCCTCCATGGCCGGCCACCACCCTGCCATCTCATTGTAACCTGAGAATTTAGAACCTTATTGCGCGGAGGAGGGGCGCCACCGCAGCGTCACCCCAAAACCTAAGGTGTGGACGTGGGCCTGGGAGTCTGGCCCGGCTGAACCTGGGGCAGGGTCCTTACCCCCGCGGGCGGAGGGGGCGGCATGACGAGGGGGGAGAAGAACCATTCGTCGTAGTAATCCTTGCCCCTCAAATCGGAGAAGGCCTTTTCGTGCAACCGGCAGCAGACGCCCAGGATGGGCTGGCCTTCCTCGCCGCCGACCTTGAAGGGCAACACTTCGCCCGGCGTTCCCGGCTGAAGTCCCTGCCCCGTTCCCGCATGGCCCTGGGTGGCGGCCGTGGTGTTCACTTCGCCCGTGCGGATGCCGCCCTGGCTGATCCCCTGGTTGATGCCCTGGCCTATGCCGCTCGTGGTGAAAACGGGCTTCCCGTCCTCACCCATGGTGACCACCGTCACACCTGGCCCCAGGAGGGTCCACTTGCCCTGGGGATCGAAGGGATTCTCCCAGAGTTTCCGGATGTACCGGTGCTGTTTGGGCCCCGTTTGGATGAGCTGCTCCATCTTCGTGGGGAAGGCGCCTCCGTGCTCCGATTGATAGAGGCGGATGGCCTCCACGTATTCCTCGCCGCGGAAGACGAGATCCTTCTCTCGCTCCCGCTTCATGATGATGGAGGCGGGCTGGACTGCCGCCATGAGGAGCACGGCGAGTACAAAAAAGCTCACCAGGACCCAGATGAAGATAACGCCGGACTCCCGGCCGAAGCCGCGGGGAGAAGCAGATGCGAGGACAGGGTGACACGGGGTTTTGCTGGTATGCCACATCTCGGGGCGGGCGCGTAACTCGCCTTCAGGAGCGGCGACGCGCCGCAGGTTGGATCTATGGGCAGGTTCGTCATGCATCGCGTGAACGCTCATCGCGCCGAGGGCGGCGCTCCCACGGGTGGACATCGGCCCTCCCCGGTCTCCTCACCAATCTGCGTACTTGGTCCCGTCGGCGGCCACCTTGTCGGAGGCCGAGTGGACGTCGAAGATACCGCCCGACTGCTCGCCCTCCGTGGGTTCGAGCTGGCCCGGATCGCCTCCCGTGTAGGGCACGGCCACCCAGTCCGATTTCTCCGTGATGGGGTCCACGGGGAGGTGCCGCATGTAGCCCGCCGACACCAGTTCGCTCAGAGAGTCGGGGTACTTTCCTTTGTCGGCGTAATACTGGTCGATGACGTCGCGGATCGTGAAGAGGTTCTGCCTGAGCACCGTCTCCCTCGCCCGCAGGACCATGTTGCGGTAGGTAGGCACCGCCATGCTCACGAGAATGCCCAGGATCGCTACGACCACCATGAGTTCGATGAGGGTGAAGCCCTTCTGGGAACGAGGGCGCGGCTCCTGAGATGGGGGGATGAGGAGGCGCGAAGATGAAAGACAAGAGGCCGGCGCCGCTGCCTGGGTGCGGGGCCGGAGATTGGCGCCGCTGCTCCTCGTCTCGGAATTCCCTGATGCCCTCATCCCGGCCATGCCAGATCTCCTCATCTCGGCCCTCTCACCATTCATTGTAGTGCGTCCTGCCGTCGAGGGCGGTGGCCGTACTCTCGGTGTAAACATCGTAGACGTTATCGCCGCCCCACGAGGTGGAATCGGGGTCGTCGCGGGTCGAGCGAAGCCCCCACTCGGCCGTGCCCGTCATGGGGTCCACGGGAATCCTCCGGAGGAAGCGCACTTTCTTTCCCGTGGGGTCACCCGCCAGGGGGACTCCCTTCGTGAGCTCTTCCAGGTCCTTGGGGTAGAGGTCCTGGGTCACGTCGGTCTGCGTGATGAGCCCTTGCAGCGCGTAGCGGTGGTACTCGTCAATGGCCCTTCGCATCTCGCGCAGATCGCGGCGAAGCTCCACTTCCTTCAAACGGCGGTCCATGATCTGCCCTGCGGGCACGGCCACCATGGCCAGGATGGCGATGAGAGCCACGGCCAGGCCCACCTCAAAAAGGGAGATGCCCCGCTCGCGGCGCGAGGAACCTTCAATCACCACTGCCTCCCGTGCTTGCTGCCTTCGCCGCTGGCACCGCGGGAACCGCGGGCGCCGCACCGGCGTCGTCGGCCACCGTCACGGTGGCGGACATGGGCGGCAGCGTCGCGCTTATCCCCGTGGAGCCCGTGGCCGTAGCCACGCCAAAATTGATTTTCGCCTGGCCCGGTTTCACGGCGGTGAACCGCACGCGGGCCAAGAGTCCTGATCCTGCGGCGCCGCCGCTGGCGCGCCCCGTGTCCATCACCGCGAATCCCGGGCGCCGTTCATCCGCCACGAAGCTCGTGCCGGTGCCGCCCAGCTTGAGGAAGGTGCCCTCGTCCGCGCCCTGGAACTTCAAAACGCCGTTAGGATAGTCCATTTCGAGGTGCATGTTCTTGACGTCTTGGGCGCCCACCGCCACCAGGTTGAGGAGGACCGTCGCACCGGGCTTCACCGTCAGGTTCGTGGGGCTCAGCATGAGGCGAACGCTGGTCCCCGCCATAGCAGTGCTTGTGCCGGAATCTTCGGCGGGTGCGCTGGCGCTGTTGCTCGCCTTGGCGTCGGGCCCAGCCTGCCCCATTCCTTGAGATTTGGCATCGGGTACGGCTTGGCCCTTGTCCTCGGGTTTGGGCTTGGCCGCCGCCGGCTGGCCTCGAACAGGACTGAAGGGCGAGGGCCCCCAGGAGGAGCCCGCCTCGCCTCCCAGCTTGGGATTGTCCGCAGTCCCCACCCACAGGGGTTTGAGATCCGCCTCGGTGATGTTGGGCATGCGGATGATGTGGGGCGTGAGGAGCATGACCACGTCGGTCGTTTTGTTGGTATTCGATGTGCTGGAGAACAGCCTCCTCAGGATGGGTATTTCCGAGATGCCAGGCAAGCCGCTCAAAGAGGTGCTCTCGTTTTTTGAGATGAGGCCGGCCATGAGGCTCGTTTCCCCGTCCTCAAGCCGAATCACGCTGTTGCTTTCCCTGGTCTGAATGACGGGTTGGTCTGGGTTGTTCCCGGTGCCTTTAACGGGAGGCCCCAGGCTGGATATCTCCACCTTCAGCTTGATGGTGATCTCGCGGTTGTGGTGGACCTTGGGTTCGATCTCGATTTTCACGCCGATGTCTTGGTAGGTATAGGAGGTGATGGGCGTATAGTTCGTCGTAGTCGTGGTGGTGGCGTAGGTGTTGGCCGTGGGAATGGGGTACTTGTCGCCGATGTGCACCGACGCCTTCTGTCCCTCCATGACCCGCAATTGGGGGTTGGCCAGAACCTGCCCCGACCCGCTTTGCAGGAGCAGCGTGGCGGTGAGATTAGGGATGGGATAGATATAGAGCCCGTGGCTCAAGGTCCGTCCCAGCTCGTTGATCGGGATGGGCGGCCCGGAACCGATGCCCGTCACGTTCCCCGACGAGTCCTTGGTGAGGTTGTGAGCAGGGCCAATCGTGAAGGAGTTGTTCGGCAGGGTGCCCGCCAGGTTGATACCGAGATCGCGCTCCATGTTGCGGTCCACTTCGAGCAGCTCCACGTCCACAACGACCTCGCCCTTGCTCTTGTCGTTGTCCTCGATGATATGCTGGGCGATGGCCACGACCTCGGGACTGTCCTGGATGGTGATGGAGTTCAGGTCCTGGTTCATGGCCATCTTGCGGGTCTGAAGGATGGACCGGACGAGCTGGAAGACGTCTTTAGCGTCCGCGTTGGAGAGGTAGAAAGTGCGGATGACCTGGTCCGTGTACTCGTCCCGCTTCTGCTTGGTGTCGGGCACGATGATGAGGGTGTGCGGGTCCAGCACCTTGAAGAAGTGCTTGGACTGCATCATCAGGTAATCCATGACCTGCGCCAGGTCTACCTTGGCGAAGTCCACGGTCACTCTCTTGTTCAGATCCGCCTTCTCATCGTAGAGGAAGTTGATGCCGCTGGCCTTGGAGACCGCGTCCAGGATGGTCTTGACGGGCGTATCGGTGAATTTCAGGACAATGGGAATGTTGGAGGCCGGATCGAGCTGGGGAACGCCCATATCGTTCTGGCTCTCCTTCTTGAGTTCGTCGATCGTGGTGTTGGCGCGCCGGTCCGCTTCCTCTTTCGCCGCGGCGGCCGCCAAGACTTTATCCAGGGTGTCCTTGGCATACTGGTTGTGGGGGTTGCTTCGCAGGACCAGCGTCAGTTCCTCGGCCGCCACTTTATAGTCGTTCCGAGCCAGGGCCACCTCGGCCAGGGCCATGTGGCGCGATTCGGCCTTGAGGTGCGCCCGCACCATGTTGGTCTTGTACTTAACGTTCCTCGGGTTTTCCTTTACCGCAAGATCGAAGTTCTTGACGGCGGCATCCACGTCGCCCTTGTCGAGGGCAACCATCCCTCGGTGGTACGCGGTGGAGCCGCAGGCCAAGGCGAAGACCAGCAGACCCAGACAGGCCGTTCGAGCGAGGTTCTTAGGATTCACCTTACTTACCTCCCGCGGTCAATGGAATCCTCTGAGTTTGCGTGAAGCCTTGGAAGCCGATCTCTGCGGACTCGTAGCCGATGCTCACGATTTTGAACCTGGCCTGCACCGCTTCCCCTCTCTTGGCGAGGAAAAGGCTGGGGCCGAAGAAGACGCCGATGCGGTCCTCCGGGGATCCGAGGTATCCGATAAACTGGAAGGGGATGGCGGGCGGCTGGGGCGGCGGCGGCGGCAAGGGAGGCCCCTGCCACTTCAACCGGGCCTCTTGCGCCTTCTTCGCGGCGTCCTGCGCTTTCTGAGCGGCTTCTTCCGCCTGGCGGCGCCGCTCGGCCACGACGGCGGGGTCTTCCTCGACGGCGAAGAGGTTCCGCGGGGGCAGGCCGTTGTCATCGGGAACCGGGACGCTCCGGGGCGGCTGGGCTCCCGTCTTCGCCCCTCCTCTCTCTCCGGCCTCCTGGGCGGTCCCTGCCTCGGATGCCGCCTGGGGCGTGGGAATCCCTTCCAATGAGAGCAGGGGGATCTGGTCCGGATTCAGCACGGCCGGAGCTTTCCGTCTGGCCCGAGTGGGCTGGTTTTCGGCCGCATCCGGGTCGAAGCCCGAACTGGCGGCAGGTCCAGGGCTCCCGCTGCAGCGGGCGGCCGAGACGAGGGCAGCGGCCAAGAGGATCGAAAGGAGGAGGGAACGCGAGGTCACGCCTTCTTCCCTCCCTTCCGCTCCTGGTCCTTCACGTCCTGCTCCGTGGCCACGAAGTAGGTCTCCACTGTAAAGGTTCCCTGTATGAGCGCGCTGCCCTGGGACGATGTGTTGAGGTTCATGTCGCTGACGATGAGGAACTGGGGGCTGTCCTGGATGTCCTGCAAGAAGCCCTTGAGTTCCTGGTAGGGGCCGGTGACCGCAAGGGTTATGCTCACCTTCAGGTAGCGGCGCCCCCATGCCGCGCGGGTGTCTCCCGGAAAGAGCGAGTAGCCGTAGGAGAAGCTGTCCAATTTGAGGTTCCGGGCGTCGGCGAAGGACAGGAGGGCCTTCTGAACCTCCACGAGCCGCTGGCCCTTGGTCAGTAGGACCTTCCCCGTGAGGTCCCCTACCACCTGCCGGTCCGTCTTCACGTCCTCGACGCCCGCCGTGACTGTTTTGTCCCTAGCCTCCATCTGGGAGATCTTGGCGCGGTTCCCCTCCACGGAGGCTTTCACCGTCTTGGCGAAGTGATCGAGCCGCGAAACCGCCGTGAAATACATGACCAGATTCAGGACCACCAGGGCCAGGCCGACTCCCAAGATCAGGGGCAGGTTTTTATAGACGGTGTGCTCAAGACGCATGGCGGACCTCCGGCACGTAGACGCACGTGATGCTGAAGTTGGTCAGGGGGCTGCCGGGATCCCGCTGCTCGTTGGAGATCTGAACTTCCTTGAACCGAGGGCTGGCGAAGAGATTCATCTCGAACTTCAACATCTCGCTCCTGGGGTTCGCCATCCCGCGCAGGTTCACCTGAACGAGCCCATCCTTGGAGATCCTTGGGCTCACGGTCTGAAGCTGGACGCCGAAGGCCTTAACCTTCTCCAGGTCCTGGAGGAAGGTGATCCACGAAAAGCGCTTGTCCTGGAGGAGGCTTGAAACGAAGGAGGCCTCCTCCGCGAAAGAGGCCACGGACCCGCTCTGCAAGGTCTTTTCCTTCTCGGCCATGTCCTTGCCCAGGTCCGCGAGCCTGCTTTCCTGGCGCGTGAGCTCTTCGCGCTGGGTCCGGTACTCCCGGCCCAAGACCACGAAGGACCCCAGGTTGAAGATCGTCAGCAGAAGCGCCGCCCCCAGGGCCGTTGACACGGCCGCGAGGGGAACCGCGCGGTTCACGAAGGGCTCGCTGGCGAGGTTGACGGAGATGCGTTTCATGTCAATCGCCCTCCATGAGAGCTACCAGGGGCAGCCAGGGCGATCCCCAGCCTCCGTCGGCCGACACCACCGCCGCCAGGTCCACGACGGGAACGTCGTCTTCCAGCACCCCCTCCAGGGGAAGTGAAAGGGAGCCGGGATGATGGCGAACCAGCACCTTCTGCAGCTTGCCGAAGCCGAGCTTTTCCCTGTGGTAGGCCATGGTCAGGCGCAGTTCCTGCTCGATGCGCCCGTCACCTGCCTCATCGGGGGCCATCTCCTTGCATCGGAAAAAGACCGGTTGGCCCCCATCCGAAAAAAGGAAAGAGAGGTACGTGGGCGTCCGGTTGAGAAGGAGAGCAGGACCCTCATCGGGCAGCAGGCCCGCGCCAAGGGCGAGGTTGTGAAGCTGTGCGCTGGCCGCGCCCACGAAACCCACCTCGCAGCCGGCCTCCGCGAACGCACGCTCCAGGGCGTGCACTGCCTCCTCCTGGGCGAGGGCGAGCCACAGGGTCACGGACCCCGGGGTCTTCTGGATCACTTCGTAGCGCAGCCTGAGGGTTTCCACGGGCACGTTGAGGGTTTTGCGCAAATGCCACAGGATGATCTGATTGCGCTCCTCTTCATGGCGGGGAAAATCGGTGAGCGTGAGCACTTGCATGCGGAAGAAGGGGTCTCCCAGGATCAGGGAGAGGCGCTTGGGCCGGCCAAGGCGCGTCAGGAGAGCGTCCGCGAGGCGGCCACCGCCCTCGCTGGGGATGAGGGCTTCCACCACCGCATCCATGGTCTCCTCGTGCTTCACGAGAGGCTGGAATCCCTTGCCCGCCTTGTTCACCCGGAGGGCGAGAACGGAGGGCGACTCCAGGAGCACCGCCACGGGCGGCAGCGATGGACGAAACCGCTGGAGCATCGTCATCATGGGAGGCTTCCTAGGCTGGCATCATGGCAAGACGCGACCAAGCGACGAAGCAGGGCGCCGGCAACCGGCCGGCCCTCGCGCTGCCTCGTCCTTCGTTGGCGTCTCTCGTCTTGTTCGGTCACGTCTCGCGCCCCCCGTTTCCACCTGACGAACCACCGTTGAGGTCTTTTCGCTTTGCCCTTTTCACTTTTCACTATCTATGCGTCTCCTCGACGAAGGTGACCTTGTTGATCTCCTTGAGTGTTGTTTTGCCCATGAGGAACTGGTGCACGGCCGATTCCCGCAGGGTCATCATGCCCTCTTCCCGGGCGGCCTTCTTGATCTCGCTGGCTGGCTTGCGGTCTAGGATGAGCTCGCGGATGTGGTCGCTCAGCTCCAGCAGCTCGGAGATGGCCATTCGCCCCCTGAACCCGGTGCCGTTGCAGTCCAGGCATCCCTTGCCCTCGAAGAGCGTGGCGGCAGCCGCCTGATCCACGGGGATGTGGCTCTCCGCGATGACCTCCGCAGGATAGGTGATTTTCTCCGAGCAGTTGGGGCAAATCTTGCGGACGAGGCGCTGGGCGAGGACGCAGTTGAGGGCGGAGACGAAATTGTAGGGCTCCACGTTCATGTTCAGGAACCGGCCCAGCACGTCCACCACGTTGTTGGCGTGGACCGTGGTGAACACCAGGTGGCCCGTGAGGGCTGACTGGATGGCGATGTTGGCCGTCTCCTCGTCGCGGATCTCGCCCACCATGATCTTGTCCGGGTCGTGGCGCAGGATGGAGCGC
>JBBIKI010000040.1:0-3161 GCA_037445535.1 Acidobacteriota bacterium
AATAGGCAATAGGCAATGGGCAAAAGCGCTTCGGCGGGGGTGGTTACGCTGCTCCTTTCCTCAGGGGCAAAGTGAACGTGAGGGGTTAGAAGGGATAAGTGAGCAGTGAGAGGTGAAACCAGGCGTGCCTGAATCGGCGTGGCATTCCAAAATCCCAAATCCAAAATCCCAAATCCGAATTCCGCTTTCCAACAGGCAATGGACAGGTCAGCGGGCCGAAGTTCCTTGTTCCAGGCCAAGGAGCCTTGCCTTGCGCCAAAGGCCGCCGCCGTACCCCCCGAGTTTGCCGTCCTTGTTCACGACCCTGTGGCACGGGATGAGGATGGCAATGCGGTTCATGCCGTTGGCCGTGCCCGCCGCGCGGCAGGCACCGGGCGAGCCCGCCGCTCTCGCCATCTGCTCGTAGGTCCGCGTCTGGCCGTAGGGAATCCGAAGGAGCTCCTCCCAAACGCGCCGCTGGAAGGGGGTGCCGGGAAAAACCAGGGGAACTGTAAACTTCGTGAGCGTCCCCGAGAAATACACCGCCAGCTCCCGTTTCAGGTGTTCGAGATGGGGATTCTTGCCAGGCACCACGGCCCGCTTGAAGAGCCTTCGGAGGGTCTTGAACTGGGCTTCGAGCATGCGGCGGTCCGTGAATTCCAGCAGGCAGATCCCTTCCGCCGTGGCACCCGCCACGAGGGGCCCCAGAGGGCTTTCGATCCAGTCCACCACGATGCAGTCCTCGCCGCGGCTCTTACCGGGCGGCGTCCCGAAGGTCCTCACGAAGGCGTCCCGAAAGCCGCTGTGCGACTCGTATCCGTGGCCGAGGATCACCTCGTCCAGCTCCCCGCCTTCACGGATCTCACCCAGGGCGTCGCCCAGGCGCCGCCCGCGGCAGTAGGCCTGGAAGGTCATCCCGTAGGCCTTCTGGAAGTAGCGCCTCACCCGCGCTGGGTCCAGGCCCCGCGTACGCAGGTCGCCGTCCTTGATGCGCCGCGAGGGATCCTCCTCCACGCTGGCGAGGAGTCCATCCACCCACTCGGGCGGCTGCCCGTCCGTGTGCAGGGGCCGGCAGCGCTTGCAGGGACGAAAGCCCGCGAAGAGGGCCTCCTTGGCCGTAGCCATGAATCGCGTGTTCCGCGGCAGCGGCCTCCGCGCCGGACACGACGGCCGGCAGAAGATGCCCGTGCTGCTCACGGCCACGAAAAAGACCCCGTCGTAGCTGCTGTCTCTCGCCTCGAAAGCCCGCTGCATCTCGTCCACCGGCGGCATGGCGCCCATGTCATCCTCCCGCGCGGGAAGGGTCCCGCGAGGATCATGAGTACGACATCCCACGGCCGTCCTCCACCGATTTTTCGACACCAATGTCCGCTGTGTCCAAAGTACACGAGCTGGACTTTGAAAGGACCGTCATGCGCGCAAAGTGCCCGTACCGATGGGATATTCCGTGAACATGAGGTCGTCGCAGCTTGATCCCGTCTTTCGGCATGGCTCGGAGTCTGGTTAGCAGTGTCGCCGGTCTGCGGTCCAACGCTTGGCAAAACGCGAGGGGTTCTCGCTCCCTGCTACCTGCTACCCGCTCCCCTCCCGCCCTCGGCCTTGTCCTTGGCCTGAACCTTGGCCCACGTGTCCTTGAGGGTGACGGCGCGGTTGAAGACGGGGCGGCCGGGGGTGCTGTTCCGGTCGGCGCAGAAGTAGCCGAGGCGCTCGAACTGGACGATGAGGCCCGGCTGAGCGGAGGCGAGGGAGGGCTCGAGCTTGGCGCCGGGGAGGGTGACGAGGGACTGGGGATTGAGGTTGGCCTTGTAGTCCTGCCCCTCGGGGTAGTCCTCGGGGTTGGCCTTGGTGAAGAGGCGGTCGTAGAGGCGCACCTCCGCGTCCGCTGCGTGAGCCGCCGAGACCCAGTGGAGGGTGGCCTTGGGCGAGCGGCCGTCGGCGGCGCTTCCCCCGCGGGTGTTCAGGTCCACGGTGCACCGGAGCTCGGTGATCTCGCCCCGCTCGTTCTTGTGGACGCCCGTGCAGGTGATGAAGTAGGCGCCGCGCAGGCGCACCTCACGGCCCGGAGCCAGCCGGAAGAATTTCTTGGGCGGCTCCTCCATGAAGTCGTCCTGCTCCACGTAGAGGACCTTGGAGAAGGGCACCTTGCGCGTGCCGGCGGCGGGGTCCTCGGGGTTGTTCACGAGGTCCATCTCCTCCACCTGGCTCTCCGGGTAGTTTTCCAGGACCACTTTGAGGGGACGGAGGACGCCCATGCGGCGGGGGGCGCGCCGGTTCAGGTCGTCTCGCAGGCACTGCTCCAGAAAGGCCAGGTCCACCACGCTGTTGGCCTTGGCCACGCCGATCTTCTCGCAGAAGGTTCGGATGGCCTCGGGCGTGTAGCCGCGGCGGCGGAACCCCGCGAGGGTGGGCATGCGCGGGTCGTCCCAGCCGGCCACGTAGCCCTTCTGCACCAGCTCCAGAAGCTTGCGCTTGGAGAGGACCGTGTAGGAAATATTGAGGCGGGCAAACTCGAGCTGGCGGGGCTTGTGGGGCACGGGCAGGTGCTCGATGAACCACTCGTAGAGGGGCCGGTGGTCCTCGAACTCCAAGGTGCAAATGGAGTGGGTGATCCCTTCGATGGCGTCGCTCTGCCCGTGGGCGTAGTCGTACATGGGATAGATGCACCAGGTGCCGCCCGTGCGGTGGTGGGTGGCGCGCAGAACGCGGTAGAGGACGGGATCGCGCATGTTGAGGTTGGGGTGGGCCATGTCGATCTTCGCCCGCAGGGTTCTGGACCCGTCGGGAAACTCGCCCGCCTTCATGCGGGCGAAGAGGCCCAGGTTCTCCTCCACGGTCCGGTCTCTGTAGGGGCTGGGCTTACCGGGATGGGTGAGGGTCCCCCGGTACTCCCGGACCTGGCCGGCGGTCAGATCGCACACGTAGGCCAGCCCCGTCCGGATGAGATGGACGGCCCAGTCGTGGAGCTGGCCGAAATAGTCGCTGGCGTAGTAGAGGTGTGTGCCCCAGTCCCAGCCGAGCCACCGCACGTCCTCCATGATCGAGTCCACGTACTCCTGCTCTTCCTTGCTCGGGTTCGTGTCGTCGAAGCGCAGGTGGCACACCCCTCCGAACTCCTTGGGGATGCCGAAGTTGAGGGAGATGGACTTGGCGTGGCCGATGTGGAGGTAGCCGTTGGGCTCGGG